>JBFMFT010000099.1:0-12895 GCA_040751925.1 Chloroflexota bacterium | reverse complement strand
CTAATCCCGGCCACATTCTTTATAGGGCTACATTCTAGCCGATGACGATAGAAGGGCAAAATCAGGGTACAATCGGGGCTATGCTACCACTCAACCACCCAACCATCACCACCAACGGGGTCGTCCGGCCGACCTACGTCGAAGTCAACCTCACCCGCCTGGCCGAGAACTTTCAGGCCATCCAACGGTGGGTAGCCCCGGCCGGGGTCATGGTCATTCTCAAAGCCAACGCCTATGGGCATGGCCTGGTGGAAATCGCCCGCCACGCCGTCCAATTGGGCGCGGCCTACCTGGGGGTAGCCTTTTTAGAAGAGGGGATTCTCTTGCGCGAGGCGGGCGTTACCGCCCCCATTCTGGTGCTGGGGGGCATCCTGGGCAACCAGGTACCGCTCTTTTTAGAGCATGACCTGACGGTGACCGCTTCCTCGGTAGAAAAGTTATGGGCAGTGGAGGATGCGGCGCGGCAGATGGGCCGGCCGGCCAAAGTCCACCTGAAAATTGATACGGGCATGGAGCGCATCGGCGTCCACTACTATAACGCGAACAGCCTCCTGGAAGCCTCCCTCCGCTG
Organism: Chloroflexota bacterium; assembly: GCA_040751925.1. Lineage (GTDB taxonomy): Bacteria > Chloroflexota > Anaerolineae > Promineifilales > Promineifilaceae > JBFMFT01. The sequence goes on along the minus strand of JBFMFT010000099.1, from coordinate 12,324 downwards.
TGAGCATTGCCAGGTGGAAGGCATTTATTCGCACTTTGCCAGCGCGGACGCGGCCGATCTCACTTACGCCCATCAGCAATTGGCCCGCTTCCAGGAAGTCCTACGTTTCTACGACGAACGCAACCTGACCCCGCCGCTGCGCCACGTCGCCAACTCCGGGGCTATCTTGCAGATGCCAGAAAGCCACCTGGACCTGGTGCGGGCCGGTATCTTGTTCTACGGGGTCTACCCTTCGGCCGAAACGCAGCGCGCGGTCAGCGTGCGGCCGGCCCTCAGTTGGAAGTCCCGCGTCGTCTACTTCAAGGTGGTCAAGCCCGGCCACCCGGTTAGCTATGGTTCCACCTGGCAGACCGATCACCTGGCCCGCGTTGTCACCGTGCCAGTGGGCTATGGCGACGGCTACTTTCGCCGCCTGTCCAACCGGAGCCAGGTCTTGATTCGCGGCCGGGCCTACCCGGTCGTCGGGGCGATCTGCATGGATCAGATGATGGTCAATATCGAGTGGGATTCCGCCTACAACGGCGACGAGGTAGTTCTATTGGGCGAAATGGAAGGGGAAGCGATCACCTGTGACGACCTGGCCGAATGGGCCGGCACGATTCCGTATGAGGTATTGACGAATATCAATACCAGAGTACCGCGAGTATATGTACGTGAAACGTGAAACGTGAAAAAAGGTTCGTCACGTTTCACGTTTTACCCCATAAAAGCGTTCGGCCCTGGTGCAGGAGGGGAGACACCAGGGCCGAACTTTTGTTTGGCGACTTCGATTGTTAGTTTAGGGCAAGAATCTGAGCGATACGTGAAGTGGGGATGAGTGGACTATTAGTGCTTAACCACTAATAGCCCGCCCCTGGAAACGTCTCCACCCCGGCCTGATAGCCAATGCGCTTGACCATCCGCACGTCGTTCCAGGAGCGGCCGATAGCCGCCAGGATACCGTCGTGAATGGCCCAGGCCCGGCCGCGCACGGTTGACCCCTGTTCCGGCCGGCGGAAAGGGGTGCTGTGGTCGAGGGCCTGGTACAAACGGCCGCCCGGCTGAAACTCCTCGTCAATGGCCCGCATCAAGCGCAGGCCGCTCACGTAGCCCAAGCCGCCCTTCTCAAACAACCACGCGCTCAGGTAAGTCAGCGGCTCGGCGTAATAGGAGTCGTGGCCCAGGAGAGCCATAAAAAACTCCAATTGCTGCAAGACCAATGGCGAAGCGCGTAGCCCCTGGCGTACCTGGCCGGGGGCCAACCCGAAGCGCATGGCCCGCTCCTCCTCCACCAAGTTGCGGTGGACGGTACCAAAAAGGGTGCGGTGGCCGCTCAGGTCTACGTCGGTGTAGAAGCGGGGGCTGTCCGGGTCATTGAGTACCAGGAGCGACACGTCAATCCCATTGAAGGCGTTGTCGGCCAGTTCCAGGTAGAAAAAGGGATCGCGGGCCTCCGGCGTGTGGTGGGCCATGACTTTGACGACCTGGGTGCTTTCTTCGGCCGTCAACGCCACGTAACCCTCGCCCTCCGGCCCCCGCCAGGAGATGGGGTCAATCTGGAAGCGGGTGAGCAGGCTGGGGGGGAGCAGCCCGCGATAGATGCGCTTTTTGGCCCCCTCCGACAACTCGTTGATAGCGTGGAGAGGAATCGGCGCGTCTGGCTCGCGCAGAAGCCGCAAGGCGAATAGCTCCAGCGGTTGGGGAATTTCGACGCCTGCCTGCTTCAATCTAGCCAGCATTTGTGCCTTCCATCACAAGCAGGGTAGCAGAAGAACGGCCGGCCGTCAAGGGGAGGGAGACCTGACAGGTGTGGGAAACCTGTCAGGTCTGCCCTGATACAATGGCTATGGACAGCGAATGGAATTGGTCAGTACGCTGCCATTCCGGTCAAAGGTGTAGCCAGCAAGGGAAACGTCATCCACGGTCACGCGGCAATCACCGCCGCCCACCGTCGGCACGTTGAAGACCGCCCGGCCGAAACGGTTGGAGACGGCCGAAGTAGTCACTGTTCCATCAGGCAGTTCGAAGGTAGCCGTATCCGTTGCCCCAGACAGTGGTCGCTGGGTGGCTGGATCGCCCACCAACACCTTCACCCCCAGGTAGTCGAGTTGGTTGATCTCCCAGCCCATGGTAATCTCCTCGGCAACCACCACGAACCCTTCTACACAGGCCTCGACCGTCACGTCGTCCACAAACCAACCCTGGCCGGTGCTGCCCGTTCCGCCGGTATCATCCGTACCCAGGTGGTAGCGGAAGTTGACCGTCTGGCCGGCGTAGGCATCCAGATTGGTGATGGCCTCGGTCCAATCTTGCTCACCGCACCAGCCATTCTTGCCGATCAGAGGGCCGCCGTTGATCAATCCGTAGTAAGGGTCGGTCAAGATTTCCGATTCCAACTGTGTCCAGGTAGCCCCGCTGTCGGTGGAAATCTCCAGGATAGCCCCATCGTAACAGCCACCCCAGGCATACGGTGGGAGGTCCTTCCAGTGCCAGAAGCGTAAGGACAAGGGCAGGTCGGCCCGGCAAGGCGATGGCTGGCGAATCAAGCTTCTGGTCGGTGTACGAACCGCCGCAGCAGGTGTTCTTGCTCCGATAGGAGTATAGACCGCTGTGTTCGCGGGCGCTGGTGATGGTCCACGAATCGCCCGTGCCGCTATGCGTCCAGCCGGCCGCCCCTGTCTCGAAACCTTCGTTGTAAATGGTGATAGGGCTGTAGCCGGGGGGACATGCGCCGGCCGTCGGCCGCGTCGTAAAACTAAACGGCGCGGTGAAGCTACCCTCACCACAGGTGTTGCTGGACTTGACCCGCCAGTAGTAGGTGGTGTAATCGGCCAGGGGGCCAACGACGGTGTAGGAAGTGCCGGTGAGGCCCGAGGCCGACTCGACGATGACGCCGAAGCCGCTGTCGCTGGCGATCTCGATGGTGTATGTCCCGCCCGCGCTGGCGGCCGACCAGGTAAGGGTGGGCTGGCTTATCTGGTTGGTCGCCCCATCGGCCGGGGTGAGCAAGGTGGGTAGGCCAGGGATGGTGGTGTGCAGGTCGAGTTCGGCCGTCGTCTGGTGGGTGCGCGAGGGATCAGAGCCAGTGATGGTAATGGTGTAAAGGCCGGGGACGGCCGCGCCGGTGTTGCCAATCGTCAGCCAGGTGCTAACGTTGGCGTTGATGGGATTCGCCGGAAAAGTAGCGGTGGTGCCGGCCGGGTGGCCGCTGGCCGCCAGGGTGATGAGATCACCGTAATCGTTAGAGCCATAGGCCGTAAAGTAAAAGACAGCGTCATCGGGCGCGCACACGTCCAGGTAGGTCGTGTCGGCCGCCAAACTGAAATCGGCGGCCATCGCCAGCTTGGTCACGAAGACGTCAATGCCGCTGCTCGTCACGTCGTAGGCCCCAATGGTCGTCGGGAAATCGGATGAGGAACTCTTGCCCGTGAGGTAAACGTAGCCGCTATTGTCAAGGGCAATCCCCCGGCCCTCGTCTATGTACTCACCGCCCAGGTACGTTCCATAGACGAGCGCGTCACCGGCCGGGCTCATCTTGACCACAAAGGTGTCGGAAGTATAGCCATTGTAAGTGCTGTCCAGCGCGCCAGGAGTGGTGGGGAAGTCCGTGGACGAGGTGATGCCCGTCACGTAGGCCGCGCCGCTGCTGTCCACCGCGATCTCACACTCGAAATAACAATCTTCGCCGTTTCCACCCAGAAAGGTGCTGTAGGCAAGAGCGGTGGCGTCAGTGTTGAATTTGGTGACGTAGCCATCGAAGTAGCCGCCGTCGAAGGTCGTGTCATAGGCCCCCGGCGTAGTAGGAAAGTTGGCCCCCAGGGTCATGCCGGTCACGTAAGCCTCACCGGCCTCGTTGACCGCCAGGCCGTATAGATAATTGGAACTGGTGCTGCCCAGGCAAGTGCTATACTCCAGGCTATCCCCGTTCACACTCAATTTCAGCACAAACAACTGGGAAGTAGAGCAAACGGGGTCATAGACGCCCGGCGTGGTGGGAAAGTCGTAGGAATTGGCGTGGCCGGCCAGGTAGGCGTTGCCTGACCCATCCACCGCCATATCATTGCCCACGTCCAGGGCGTTGCCACCAATGAAAGTGCTGTAAACCAGCACCGGGCTGGTGGGATTCACTTTGACCACCACTCCGTCAGAGTTGCCGTTATAAGTGGTGTCATAAGCCCCGGCCGTCGTCGGGAAGTCAGACGACGCGCTGTAGCCACCGACGAAAAAGACCGGGTGGGCCAGGGGGATCGCTCCAGGCGGCCCACAGTCAATGTCGCAGTCAGAGCCAATCGCTACCGCCTGGCCGCGCTCCACGTTGTTACCACCGATGTACGTGCCATAGAGCAGGGCAGAGCCGGCCGCGTTCAGTTGGACGAGGAAAATATCTTCACTACCGTTGTGGGTGGTGTCGAAAGCCCCGGCCGTGGTGGGGAAGCCCGTCGAGGTGGTATAGCCAGTCACCACCGCCTGGCCGCTACTGTCTACGGCAATGCCCAGCCCGTAATCTGCTCCTGTGCCGCCCAGGTAAGTCGAGTACACCAGCGCGCTGCCGGTCGCGTCTAACTTGCTGACCACGGCGTCGCCCCCGCCAGCGTAAGCAGTATCGAAAGCCCCTGGGGTGGTGGGGAAGTCGTTGGTGTTGCTGTAGCCGGTCACGTAGGCGTTACCGGCCGCATCCACTGCCACGTCGTAGCCATGGTCCTCGACCGTGCCGCCGACGTAGGTGCTGTAGAGCAGATCAAGGGGATCGTCCAGAATCGCGCTGCTGGCGACGCCCGAAGACTCACGGCCGGCGGCAAAGGGATGCAGAACGCGGTTGTCCTCCAGGGTGGGAGCGGCCAGACCATCCAGCGAACGGCCGAAGCGGTCAACCACCGGCAACAAGGGCAGGGCGAACTTGCCGGCGGCGGTATCCAACCAGAGGCGGCCGCCGGCTAGTCTCAGATCATCGGCCCCTTCCACCTGCCATTGCACGGACTGTTGGGCAAACTGGCAATTTGCTCGACACACCAGGCGCATCACCAGCTGCCCGTCCTCACTTGTTACCTCCAAATCCAGGCCCGGATACAGGTCAACGTAGCGCACCCCGCCCCACACTGGCACGTCCGGTCGCCAATCCTCCGGCCCAGCCCCCGTAAAGTAGGAGACCTTCGCGGCCAGCCGGTCAAAGGCCACCAGTTGCGGGTTAGCGTTGGCTTCCACAAAGGTCAACTTGAGGTTGACACCCGTCTGAGGCGCAGGGGTGCGGGGGGGCAGGGGAGAATAGCTACTCCCGTGCTCCTCTGCTCCCCTACTCCCCTGCTCCATCACCGTCAGCCACAGCCCATCCTGGGTCAGCCACAACGCCCTCCGGCCGCCCCGCGCCTGAAAGCGCGCCCCCTCGGCGAACTGACCAACGTTCTCCACAAAAAGCAACGGTTGGCGGCTAGAGGCTGCGCTCTGCTGGCTGGGGTCTACCCCCTCCAATCCCTGCTTGGGTGCGGCGGCGGCCAGGGACACTGACAAGACAGCCGCTATGAGAAAAACAGGCAAAACGAGCAATCGTGCTTTCATCGTAACTCTCCTGAATATGCTGGCGCGAGCCAACGATTGGCTAAACTTGCTTGTATAGTAACAACCGGCCGTGTTTCAATCGTAGCAACGATCGTTCCGCAAGCGTCCAAAACGTGCCGCAAGCGTCCTTTTTACCAAAATCAGGCCAGAAATAGAGGAGAGAGCATCCCTAACCCCGTCAGATCACTAGAACCCCGAGGTCTCCGGCCGTTGGTAGGCCACCAGCTTATGCAAAGCCCGCAATTCCAGGGGGAAGCGGTAGAAACCCGTGTGGTAACGCCAGGCGGCGGCCGTCTTCAGCACCGCCCGCCAGGCCCCCGTCAGCCGGGCGTCGGTGGAGGTAGGGTAATAGGCGTTGATGACCCGCTCAAAGTCGTGCAATTTCTCCTGGAGGGGCTGCTTCAGCCAGGGCATGGTCGTGCTGCGCCGTTGGGAGAAGTTCAGCCAGGCCGGGCTAACCCACTCTTCTAGTGTCTGGGGAAAGGCAAAACCTTCGGCTTTGGCTTCCTCGTACAACTCGCCGGCCAGGGGTACCGGCGTATACAGATACATGATAATCTCCGTCTGGGGATTGATCCTCTTCACCTGGCGGATAAATTCGATGGTCTGCAAGGCGTCGCCTTCCGGGTCGGGGGGATTACCCATGACAAAAGAAAATTCCGGTACGATCCCGTAAGACTTCATCAGGCGGGCCATGGCCAGGGTCTTATCGGTGGACATCGTGCCGCCCTTGTCCATCCGTTTCAGTGTCTCATTGGAGCCGGACTCCGCGCCCATGAAAACCATCTGTAAGCCGGCCGCAGCCATCAGCCGCCAGGTGCGGTCACTGTATTGGAGCATGGTGTCAATGCGCCCTTCGCCCCACCAGCGCAGCCCCAGCCCTTTGATGCGCTCGGCAAACTCGGCCGTGCGCGCCTGCTGGGTAAAAAAGTTGTTGTCGTAGAACTCAATGGCGTTTACCCCCCATCGCTGGTGGTAGAGGTGAGCGATGCGGGCGACCTGAGCGGCTGGCTGGGGTAGCCAACGGCCGTTGACCATGTTGACCACCGCGCAGAAGTTACAGAAGAAGGGGCAGCCATAAGACGAGTGATAGCCCAACGTGCGCGACCCCAGGAAGGTGCGCCGGGGATAGCGGCTCATCTCCAGCCGGTCGAAATTCCACTCCGGCAGCTGGCTCGGCGGTGGAATCGGGGCCAGGGGATTGGACACCGGCTCGCCGGTCGCACTGCGGTAAGCCAAACCTGGAATGGATTGGTCATTGGTAATTGGCAATTGGTCATTGGTCATTGGTAATTGGTAACTGCCACCTGCCACTTGCCACTTGCCACCCGCCGCCGCCTCATTTTGGATTTTGGATTTTGGATTTTGGATGTCACCTGCCACTCGCAAGCCGGCGGCTTGCGCTACTTGCCACTTGCTACCGGCCACCTGCCCACTCCTCAAGCTCTGCACCAGTCGAAGGAAAACGTACTCGCCATGCCCGCGCACCACGTAATCCACGAACGCCGAGCGCAGGCAAGCGTCCCAATGCTGGGTGGGGAAATAACCGCCCCAGACAATGGTCAGGTGAGGATGGCGGCGTTTAAGTTCGCGGCAGAGGGGAACGGCCTGGGACAACTGCGGCCCCGGCATCACCGTCACAGCCAGGATGGGGTCGCCGCCGGCCGCCCGCACCAGCCCATCCAGCCGGGCCAGGGGGTCCGCTTCCAGGTTACCATCCACGATACAGTAATCGTACTGCCCTTCCAACACCGCGCCCACCGCCAGCAGCGACATCGGCAGCACCGGCTTGCGATTGGCCGAAGATTGGGGGTTGTAGAGGATGATCATAGCTTGGTTGGAAAGTGAATAGTGATGAGTAATGAGTAATGAGTGATGAGTACCTCTACTCATTACTCATCACTCATCACTCATTACTCTCTAAAACCTGTCGTAACCCGTCTAGCAGCCGCTCCACCTCCGGCCGCCCCACCCAATAGTGAGTGACGGCGCGGAAGCGGCGCGGGCCGTCGGCGCCTAGCCAAACGCCGGCCGTCTCGCGCAGGCGGGTAACGACCTGTTCGGCCGAGAGCGGCACATCATCAGTCAGATCGAAAAAGACGATGTTGGTTTTGACCCGCTCCGGCCGGACGTGGATGCCAGGGATGGTGGCTAACCCCTGGGCCAAGAGTTGGGCGTGGGTATGGTCTTCGGCCAGGCGATCTACCATTTGCTCCAGGGCGACCAGTCCGGCCGCCGCCAGGACACCCGCCTGCCGCATCCCCCCACCCAGGACCTTCCGCACCCGGCGGGCCTGGTGGATGAAAGCGGCCGACCCGCACAGCACCGACCCCACCGGCGCGCACAGCCCTTTGCTCAGGCAGAAGCTAACCGAATCCACGTGGCGGGTGATTTCACGGGCGTCCAGTCGGAGGGCGACGGCCGCATTAAACAACCGCGCCCCGTCCAGATGGGTGACCAGGCCATGCCGTTGGGCCACCGTCTGGATACCAGCAAAATAAGCCGGTGGTATCGGCGCGCCATCTTTGGCCCCATAGCTGTTTTCCAGCAAGATGAGGCGCGAGCGCGGCAAATGGGGATCGTCGTCGCGCACGGCCGCTTCCACTTCGGTCAAATTCATGCGCCCCAGGTCGTCGGTTGGCAAAGGGCGCGGCACAATCCCCCCCAGGGTCGCCATGCCGCCGGCTTCCCAACAAAAGGTGTGTCCATCCTGGCCGACAATGGCCTCGTCGCCCCGGCCGGCGTGGGTCAGGATAGCCGCCGTGTTGCCCATCGTGCCGCTCACCACGAACAGTCCAGCCTCCTTACCCACTTTGGCCGCCGCCACCGCCTCTAGTTCATTTACCGTCGGGTCTTCCCCATACACGTCGTCGCCCAGCCGCGCCCGCGCCATCGCCTCGCGCATGATCGGCGTCGGCCAGGTCACGGTATCTGAGCGAAAATCTATTCTGTCCACAGGAATAGTGTACGAAAGAAAGTGAAAAGTGAAAAGTGTTGAGTGAAAAGTCTATTGGCACATTCACTCAGCACTTTTCACTCATCACTTGATACCGCCCGCCCGTCACCTCGTCCAACTGGCGCATCTCTCCGGCCGTCAGCGAGCGCGGCCGGCCGCCTGCCAGAGCGTCCAGGTAGATAGCAGCGTGTTCTTCCAGGAGTTCCAGGCGCAACTGGGCCTGAGCGACCGACTGGCCGACCACCACCACCCCATGATTTTGTAGTAGAACGGCCGGGTTATCGCGCAGCACGTCACCGGCGGCGGCCGCCAACGCCTCCGTCGTAGGTGTGATATAAGGCAGCAGGGGGACGGCCGGCCCCAGGTGGAGATAAAAATCCGGCGTCAGAGCCGGCAGGGCCAGCCCCAACAGCCCCAGGCTAATCGCTTTAGGCGGATGGACATGGAAGACGACCTGGGCTTCCGGCCGCGCCTGGTAAGCCGACAGGTGCATCGCCAGTTCGGAGGAAGGGCGAACAGATTTTGGATTTTGGATTTTGGATTTTGGATGGATAGCTACAAAGTCGGCCGGGGTGAGGCGGCCGAGGTCGGCCCCGGAGCGGGTGATGAGGATGATCTCGCCCTCCCGGCCGCTCAGGTTGCCGCCTGTCCCTTTGACCAAACCGGCGGCCACGATGGCCCGGCCGGCCTCAATCAACTCTTCTATCACGTTCATTTTGTGTGAGACAGGATTTTACAGGATTAGGGTCTGTCCTGTTAATCCTGTCCAACCCAACCTCGCCAATCGGCCGCCAGCCGGCCGCTGCGCCGGGCCAGGGCCATTGTTTCCCCACACGTGCAGCCCCGTTCGGCCGGCAGGTTCTCTAGCACCGCCGCCAGGAACGACTGAATGACCATCTCCGGCGGCGCGACCAGCACGGCGAAGCAAAGCTCCAACTCGCGGCACAAAGCCCCTTCTGGTTGGGTAACGGTGGTGATCAGGTTGATCGAACGGGCAGCCCACCCATCGCGCCCGGCCGCCGGCGGCAACTCGTCCAAAATGAGCAAGGGGCCGGCCGCTTCCGCCCCGGCGGCCAAAAGGGCCTGGCGCAGTTCCGGGCAGAAGGGTGGGTCTTGTTGCACGTAGCCAGCCCCCATCGCTGTAAAAAAGGTTGTCGGCCGGCCAGTGGTGAACTCGATGAAGTCGTCAGGGACGGACGGCCGTTCAACTCCTGTATCGCGAGCCAGGGCAATGACCCGCTCCGCGCCCAGGGCTTTGGCGGCATAAGCTAAAGCGCGGGGGTCAGTGGGAATGGGCAATTGGTGATTGGCAATGGGGGTGTGAAACGTGAAGCGTGAAACGTGAACGGCGGCAACGAGGATAGCTACTTCGCCGCCGGCCAGGGCCAGCCGGTCGTAGCCGACCGGGCCGAAGGGGGTGGCGATTTTGGATTTTGGATTTTGGATTTTGGATGGGTTATCCAGAACGGCCACAACTGGCATCATCTCTTACTCTCCAAAGTATCCTTTGCGTCTTGGCGACTTTGCGTGACAAAATCCTACCTGCGGCATGATCCTGTTACCCCCTCACCCTCTCACCCTGCCACGCCTCGGCCGCCTGTAACAAGATCGTCAGCCCTCGTTCGGCCACGGCCGGACCAAAGTCGCGCCGGGGGTCTATATGCCAGCGGCCGGTGGCAAAATTAGTGACCAGGCATAGGCTGGCGTAACCCAGGCCCAGTTCGGCCGCCAGCCACACCTCCGGGCAGAGGGTCATGCCCACTACGTCTGCCCCGAGATCGGCCGCCAGTTCGATTTCGGCGGCCGTTTCCAGGCGCGGCCCTTCTGTGCAGACGTAAGTGATCGGATTTTGGATTTTGGATTTTGGATTTTGGATTCCGTTTGCCACCTGCCACTTGCCACTTGCTACCTGCCACTTGCCACCTGCCACCTGGATTGCCCGGCGGGCCACTTCGTCAAATGGCCGGGCTGTCTGGCGCGGATCACGGCCGTGCAAAATGTGGTCAATGGTGCGGGCGGCCGAGCGGAGCGATTGAGCGTGGGCCAGGTCGGCCGGCTCCAGAGATAGCCGCCAGTTCCCACCACCGAGACGCGGAAAACGCAGAGATTTTTCCTGGCCTTTCTCAGCGACCTCTGCGCCTCGGCGCTGAAGCTCATCAGCCACAACAGGCGGCGCTGGCTCATCGGCCGTAAAACTGCCGATGCGATGGCGCGTCCAATCCATAATCGCCTGTGGCACGACAATCTCACCCACCCGCAGGGCCGGGCGGATGGCCCCCACACCATTCCAGGAGAGGATCAGGCGCGCGCCCAATTCACCGGCCGCCCACACGTTGGCCCGGTGATTGACAAAACGGGCCGACCGTTCTAGAGTCCCCTCGCCATGACGGCTGGCAAACCAGACGGCCGTCTCTCGCTCTGTCACCAGTTTCTTAAAGGGAGGTGAAGGGCCGAAAGGGGTCTCGATGATCCGTTCCTCGACCACCTGGGCCACCCTGGTCAGGTCAAGGCTGTAAGCGGCCGTGCCCCCAAAGATGACCACACATTGTTCATTGTTCATTGTTCATTGTTCATTGTTCATTGTTCATTGTTCATTGTCCATTTCGGCCAGCCCGGAAACAGCGAACCAAACCTTGCAGGTCGCGCTCTTCCTGCACCTGAAAGCCGGCCCGTTGCAGCAGATTGCGCCAGTAAGCGGCCGTCGGCAGGCGCAGCCCGCCCAGCCCCATGATCAGCACGTTGGCCCGGCTGCGGACCCGCTCAGACATCAACAATCGGCCGCCAGGGGCCAGCAGGCGATAAATCTCCTTGAGCAGCAGGAGGCGGTCGCCCTCCTGCCACAATTGGGAAGTCACCCGGCTGAGAGTAACCACAGTGACGCTACTATCGGGCAGGGGCAGCAGGTTGATACTACTCTCGCGCCAGGTCAGGCGCGGGTCTGTTATGGGGCGGATGGCCTGGGCGCGCAACCGGGCCAGGGGGCGGCCGGGGGTCAACTGGGGGTTGTACACGTCAATGACAATGACCCGGCCGCTGGTCAGGCGACGAGCCAGAGCGACGGCCGTCCAGCGCAAGCCCAGGTCTACGACGACAATCGTATCGGTAGGCTGAAGTTGGCCCATCTGCCAGAAATGGTCGCTGTCACGGCGGCCGGGCGCATCGTACAGCGCGTAGGCCGACCAAAGCGAGGCCAAGAAGAAATAAATGAGCAAAGCCAGGAGGGCGGCGGCCTCGATCACCCATAACCACCGCTGATTGGCTGCGCCGTAGGCAATGACCATCAGGAGCAGCAATAAGCCACTGCCATAGCGTAAAACGAGGGTCGAGGCGTTGGCCTTCAGGAAAGTCAGCGCACCAGCAAAACGGCCGGATTCGTCCATCTGGCGGTGATTGTATAGAATTGGGGTAGTTTTGTCATGGCGTCGCATTGCCTCATTGAAAATGTTACCGAAGGATGATCGGTTGCCTCAAAATAAGTGTTACCTTTGCCGGCATGAAAAAGGAACACGCATTGAGTCAACAAAGCAAGCGCGAACTGGTCGAGGCCCTGCGCCATCGGTATTTGCATGGAGGTCGCAAGGAAAAGACGCGTATCCTGGATGAGTTTGTGTCCATCACCGGCTTGCACCGGAAGGCGGCGGTGCGGGTATTGGGCCAGGGATACAAACAGCAACGGGAACGACGCGGTCGGAAGCGGCGATACACCGGAGCGGTGGTCAGCGCCCTGGTGTCCATCTGGCGGATATGTGGCTGTATCTGCGGCAAGCGGCTGCAGCCCTTTCTGCCGGAGATGGTCAAGGTTCTGGAACACCATCAGGAGTTGGTCTTGGATACCG
>JBFMFT010000098.1:0-12908 GCA_040751925.1 Chloroflexota bacterium | reverse complement strand
GTTGGACAGGTAGGAACGCTCGCGCTCCTCGTGCCGGCCGAGTACCTTGCGGAAAGCAATGGCCGCCGGTGAGGGCTGCCGCTCAAAGATGCGGCCGGCAAAGGCGTCGGTCATGTACTCGACGAAACGGGCGTGGACGAAGTAGGCGAAGGTGAAGGGTTGCTCCCAGAAGCAGTCAATCATGTCTTCCAGGATGTCCGCGCCCTTTTCCACAGCCAGCATATAGTCGGCGAACGGGTTATCCGCGTCGCGGTTCTTGCCTTCCAGATACTCCCGAATGACCGGCGCGGCGAATTGCACTTCGCGCAGGGAAACCGTTAGGCCAAAGGAGAAAATGGGGTCAATGAAGCGGCGGGCGTCGCCAATGCAGATGTACCCCTTACCGGCAAAATTCTTCACCTGGAAGGAGTAGTTGGGGATAACGTGAACGTCCTCCGTCAGATGGAGTTCGGGGATGCGGCGGGTCAGTTCCGGGTTGAGATCCATGACTTCGCGCACGAAGAACTCTTTGAGGGTTTCCTTCTTGCTGAGGAAGTAGGAAGCCGGAATGCCAATGCCCACGCTGACCACTTCCTCGTCCAGGGGGATGAACCAGGCCCAATGGTACTTGTTCTTGTACAGGATGAGGGTGTTATCCTTGTCGTACAAGCGGGAGCTATTGTCGTCCCGAATCGTGCCGGCCAATTGGGAGAAAATGGCGATTTGCTTGTCGTAGCTGCCCAGGTACTTCGGCCCGGTAGCCCCACTGTTAGCCAGGAAGGTGGCCTGGCCGGAGCAGTCCAGCAACACCTGGGATTCAACCTCCAGGGGGCTGCCGCCGTCGTTCGGTCGCACCAGCACCCCGCGCACCGAACCATCGTCGTTTAGCAGGGGCTTGAGCGCCTTGCCGGGCAGGAAGTCGGCTCCTCTGGACAGAGCTTCTTTGAGCATCATGTCGTCGAAGACGCTGCGGCGCACCTGCCAGGTGTCCCAATCGAAAAGCCGCCAGTTTTCGTCGCGGCCGGTGACCGGCACCCACCAATTGCTATGGCCCTTCGGGCCAAATACGCGCACCCCTTTCTTGCGCGGATGACCATCGGCGTACATACGAGCTTCCAGGCCCAGGTCACGAAGGACCTTGCCGCCTGCCCCGGTCATGGACTCGCCGATGTGATAGCGGGGAAAGTTCTCCATTTCGATAATCAGCGGCTTGATGCCTTCGCGCATCAGGAACATAGCGGCAGCCGCACCGCCAGGACCACCACCCACAATGACAACGTCTCGTTTCATGTTCTTTATACCTTCTCCTTAAATGACAGGATTAACCCACTGGTAGACCAGCGACCACCTGCATCTTACAGAGATTCACTTGGCCTTTGCAGTGCTAAACGTCACGGGGAAGGTCACATTCGGTCGTATGACGGTCACGTGACTTGTAGATAGTCAAACCCCGTAGGTCTCCGAGACCTACGGGGTTTACGTGAGACCCATCTCTTTGGCTTTCACCACCGCCTGGGTGCGGTCGCGGGCGTCCAGTTTGTACAAGATGTTGGTGACGTAATTCTTGACCGTGCCTTCGGCCAGCACCAGTTGGGTGGCGATTTCGCGGTTGGTGGCTCCGGTAGCCAATAGTCGTAAAATCTCGATTTCGCGGCCGGAGAGGGTTTCGGTCGGTGAACCGGTGGCGAAAGGAGACAGGCTGGACAACCGGGCAAATTCGGCTACCACTTTAGCCGCTACCGATGGCTGGAGGAAGGATTCGCCACGCGCGGCGGCGGTGATTGCGGCGACCAACGTCTCGGAGGAAACATCTTTGAGCAAGTAGCCGACCGCGCCGGCCCGCAGCCCCTCGAACACGTACTCGTCGTCATCAAACGTGGTTAGCACAATAATGCGGCACTGACAATGATTTTCGCTCAGGCGGCGGATGGCCGCCACGCCATCCAGCACCGGCATCCGCAAGTCCATGAGAATCACGTCGGGCTGTAGGCGCATGGCCGCCTGGACAGCCTCTAGCCCGTTGCTGGCTTCTCCCACCACCTCTAATTCGGGCCACACCGAGAGGAGGGTTCGCACTCCTTCTCGAAAAAGGGCCTGGTCGTCAACCAATAGGACGCGAATGGGCATCGAATTACCTTTCAGGTGGCAGGTGGCAAGTGGCAGGTGGCAAGTGGCAGGTGGCTACGGCTTCTCGGGGAGGTGGCGTTGCTGATCGGCCGTCGTTACCAAACCGGCAATGATTTCGTCTATCAGCATCATTCGATGCTTGACCACTTTATCGTCCCAGACAGAGCGACCACGGTAATACCAGCCGCGAGCCTCCCTGGCTGAACCAAGCGCGATGCGTAAGAAGCGGGCGTAATCTTTGCCAAACCCTCGGCCGTAGCCCTCCTCGATATTTGCGCTAACAGAGCCGGCGCTATCCATCAGTTGCCAGGCAATGCCCTTACCACGCGGGTCAGCCAGGAGCTTCTGGCAGTCTTCCCAGGCCAGGTCACTTAGAAATAGGGCTTTGCGGTACGTCTCAAAACCCCAAAGGGAATCTTGTATGATGTTCGTTGGCACGCGCCTCAACCACTCATCGTAATAGGTCACGCCTTCCTCCCTTTCTTACCTGCGCCTGCAAGCCGGCGGCTTGTGCCACTTGCCACCTGCCACTTGCCACCTGCCACCGGCTGCCTTCTCAGCCGGGAATCTCCACCGCCAGCCGGAAACCCCGGCCGGGCGCGCTGTCTATTATGACCCGGCCGCCCAGCAGCTTGACCCGTTCGCGGACACCCAGCAAGCCAAACCCATCGGTGGTCGCCTCGACCTCGCTGCCCACTCCATCGTCACTGACCGCCAGGCTGACGGCGGCCGGGTCGGTATAATCCAGCCTCACCTCCACCTGCAAGGCGTTGGCGTGCTTGCGGACATTGGTCAACCCTTCCTGGGCGGCGCGAAAGAGGGTCAGGGCCGTGCGAGCCTCCAGGAAGCGAGGCGATCCCTTCACCTCAAATTTAGTGGTGAGGCCCGTTTGTTGAACTTCGCTGACCAGGGCGGTGATCGCCTCCGGCAAGGATTTGTTGCCCAGGGGCGATTCGCGTAGGGCCATCACCGATTGACGCACGGCGGCCAACCCTTCCTGGGTCAACTCCTGGGCCACGTTCAGGGCATTGGTCGCTAACTGGCGGTCGCTGCTCATCACCGCCCGCGCCGCCTCTATCTGCACGTGAACAACAGTCAGGTAATGGCCCAGATTGTCGTGGATTTCGCGGGCCAGCCGGTTGCGCTCCTGGGTAACGGCCGTTTCCTGGGCCTGGGCGGCGAAGGCGGATAGCTGGTGGTTGGCTGTTTCCAGTTCGGCGGTCAGATGCTCGGCCTGTTGCCGCGCCTGCCGCTCATTTTCCAGCAGGCGGACGAAGACGACCATCAGGACGTAGGCCGGCGAGTAAAGAAAGGCTATACCGATGGCAAAGTCCCAATCGAAGAAGTCTACGAGTGGTAGCGTAATGCTGTAAAAGGCGGCCAGGTAGATAAACCAGCGCCACCGTTGCCGCAGACGCACCTCGGCCACGCCGACCAATGGCAGGGAGATCAAGGCCAGGCCGCTCGCGCTAAACTCGATCTGCAGGAGGAGGCACAAGCCGACCAGGAGCAGGAAGTAAACGGCCGTCCCCAGCCGTGTGCCAAAGCGGGCAAAATAGGCATCCTCCCAGATAAAAAAGGCAAGGTAAGCCGCTCCCAGTAGAACAGCCTCCGCCAATTCCAGAATGGTAAAAGGGTATTCGCGGCGGCCGAGAGGGAGAATCAGGTTGACCAGGTAGCTGGAAGCGACGACGACCACGGCCACCAATGCCCGTTGGCGATACAAGCCGAGATGGCGCAGGCGTTGGGCAAGCATGGATAGTATTGTATGGTTAAAAGTTGCAGGTTACAAGTTGAAAGTTAGGAAGAACCTTCAACCTTCAGCCCGGTATTTCAACCGCCAGCCGTGTACCCTGCCCCCCCGCGCCCGAGAGTTCAACCCGGCCGCCGAGCAACTGCACTCGTTCGCGCACCCCCAGCAAGCCATAGCCGCCATTCGTCTGGGCCACGTCCATCCCCACACCGTTATCGGTTACCGATAAGCGCACCCAGCCCGGCTCCTCGTAATCCAGAGTCACTTCCACCCGTGAGGCTTGAGCGTGCTTGCGGGCGTTGGTCAATCCCTCCTGGGCCACCCGGAATAACGTCAGAGCCGCTTTGGATGGCAGGGAGCGAGGTGTGCCTTTTACGTGAAAACGCGCCGGCAAGTCAGCCAACTGCGCTTCACCCACCAGGGCGGCAATCGCTTCGGGCAGCGTTTTGTCGCCCAGGGGCGCTTCGCGCAGGGCCATGACCGACTGACGGACGGCGAGTAGTCCTTCCTGGGCCAGCGATTGGGCCACTTCCAGGGCTTTGACAACAGTCTCCTGGTCGGTTTTTAGCACGGCGCGGGCCGCTTCGATCTGCACGTTGACGACGGTTAGATAGTGGCCCAGGGTGTCGTGGATTTCTCGCGCCAAACGGTTGCGCTCCTGCATGGTCGCCAGTTCTTCTACCTGGTCGGCGTAGAGGGAGAGTTGGCGATTGGCTGTCTCTAGTTGCTGGCTCAACGTCTCCGCCTGCTGGCGCGCCTGGCGCTCGTTTTGCAGCAAGCGCACGAAGACCACGACGAGAATGATGCCTGGACTGTAGAGGACACCCGCGACGAGGGCAAACGTCCACCTGGCCCACAGGCCAATAGACAGGGCCGGGCCAACGAGGGCCACGAGGTAGATCAGCCATCGCCACCGTTGTCGCAGACGGGCCTCGGCCGCCGCGACGAGCGGCATGGAGACAAGCCCCAGGGTGCCGATAGCCAGGTTGAGTTGCATCCCCAGGCAGAGGGTGATCTGAATGAAGAAGAAAGCGGCCGTACCGGCCGGGGTGGGAAAGCGGCGGAAATAGCTCTCGTCCCAGGCAAACAGCGCCAGGTAGGCCACAGCCATCACCGCGGCGGCGGCCACTTCCAGGGGGGCGAAGGGGTACTCATCCCAGGTGGAGACGACGAGCAGTGTGACCAGATGGCTGACGGCCACAATGACGACGGCCGCTACCACCTGCTGCTGGCGAAGAATTGTGCGCGGGAAGCGAGATAGACGCACGTCACCATTTTAACCATCCTCCAACCCAGGCTAAGTATAGGCGACGTGAAAGTTCTGTCAAGGTTTAGCAGAAACCAGGTTTTTTTGAGAAAAACCTGGTTGCCCAACCATGATACCAGCTAACCCTTCCGGCCGGGCGGCCGTCAGGCGCGTAGGTGTTATCTGATTGCGAGCATCGGCCGGGCCATAAGCCGTCACCCGCAGGTAATTGTCGCTGTAACCAGCCCAGCGCAGCCCACGTTCGTCGGCCGCCACTACCCCTTCCCACAAGACGTTGACCACCTGCCCCTCGTAACGGCGATGAAAGGCCAGGCTCAACTGCTGGCCCACTTCAATCATCCGTTGGGCGCGTTCTTTCTTGACGGCCGGGGCGACCTGGCCCTGGAAACGGGCGGCGGCCGTGCCTGGTCGCGGACTGTAGCTAAAGACGTGCAGGCGGGCAAAGCCTATTTCCTGCACAAATTCCAGGCTGGCCTGAAACTCGCTCTCTGTCTCACCAGGGAAGCCTACGATGAGGTCGGTGCTGAGGTTGAGGTCGGGAATGGCGGCGCGGGCGGCCGCTGCCAGGTCACGAAAACTGGCTCTGGTGGTGCGGCGGGCCATCCGCTTGAGAACGGCGTCGCTGCCCGCTTGCAGAGGGAGATGCAGGTGGGGCAGTAAACGGGGGTTTTGCCACAACTCAAAAAACGCTGGCTCTAAATCCCACGGTTCCAGCGAGGAGAGACGCAGGCGGGCGATGTCTGTATCGGCCAGGATCGCCATGACCAACTGGTGCAAGCCCTCCAGCCGCCCCTGGTCGTGTCCATAACTGCCCAAATGGACTCCAGTGAGGACAGCTTCGCGGTAGCCGGCCGTCGCCAATGCCTGCACTTCCGCCACCACGTCAACCAGGGGACGGCTGCGCCCCGGCCCCCTGGCAATTGTCGTCACGCAAAAAGTACAACGGTTATCGCAGCCGTCCTGGGCCTTGACAAAGGCCCGCGTGCCGCCCAGTCCGGCCGCCCAATAGTCGCGGATCAATGGCTCGCGGTCAAAGACGGGCTGCGCCGCGCCAGCCGGAGGGGTGATGAGTTGAACCAGCCGCTCCTTGTCGGCGTTGGCGACGACCCGGCCGACGCCTGGCAAAGCAGCCGCTTCACCAGGAGAAAGGGTGGCGTAGCAGCCGGTCAGGATCAACTCGGCGGCCGGGTTGTCATGGCGTAACCAGCGCGCCCGGCCGCGAGCGTCTTTGGCGGCGGCGGCCGTGACCGCGCAGGTGTTGAGAACGATCGTATCGGCGGCGGTCGGTTGCGCCACCACCTGATGGCCGGCCGCCAGCCATTGCCGGGCCATCGTTTCCATTTCACTCTGGTTCAACCGGCAACCCAGGCTGTCCAAGAATATCTTCATGGCAACGAGTATATTATGGAAGGTATGAAACGTGAAGCGTGAAACGTGAACTACTCCTTTCACGTTTCACGTTTCACGCTTCACGTTATAATAATCCCCATGAAGTACACCTACAGCCTGGACATCAATGCTCCCATCGAGCAGGTCTTTGACCTGGTGGAAGTGGAAGATAAGCTGAAAATGTGGATGGACAACCTGGTGGAGATGGTCTATCCCACCCCACTCGACCGCCGCCGGCCGGTCGGCACGCGCTTCATCCAACGGGTGCGCGAGGGCGGCCGGATTGGTGAATACGAGGGAGTGGTCACGGCTTACGAGCGGCCGTACCGCCTGACGGTGGAAATGGGCAACAAGCATTTCACCACCCAGGTAGATTACCAGCTAACGGCCATTCCTGGCGGAACCCACCTGGATTATACGGCCGACACCCTCCGCGCGTCTGCCCTTGCCCGCCGCATTGGCAAGACGCTGACGGGCGTCACCCAAAAAGCCCTCGAAAAGCAAATGCTGAAGCTCAAGGCGGCGGCCGAGGGGAGTTGATCGCGCCAGGGGTATAATTGCAACATTGTGTCGCGTATTGCGTATTGCGTGAGTAGAGGACGGCACACTCAACCCAGTGAGGAAATCAAAATGATGGAAGGAATTCAGTTCGTGGTCAATGAAAAAGGGCAGAAAACGGCCGTACTGATAGACCTGGTCAAGTATGGCGAACTTTGGGAAGACTTCTACGACAGCCTTTTAGTCCGCTGGCGAGCCAATGAGCCGCGGGAATCCCTGGAAACGGTCAAGGAATTCTTGAAGCAACAGGGCAAGCTGGATGGGTAACTACACTGTAACCTTTACCCGTTCAGCCCGCAAGGAACTTGAAGCCTTGCCAGCGTCGGTAGTTCGCAAGATATTCCCTCGGATTGAAGCCCTGTCTAGAGAACCCCGGCCGCGCGGTAGCCGCAAATTGCAGGGTGAGGAGAACGTGTGGCGCATCCGCGTTGGCGACTACCGGGTGATCTTCACGATTGATGATGCAGATCATATAGTGGACGTCGTCGCTGTACGACATCGGCGCGAAGCTTACCGGCTGAAGTAGATACACAACAGATGTCCGAGTTGGAAACAATCGTCCTAACGTCATCCCTTACGATCTTCGGCGGCATTGTTGTGCTGGTTGTCGGGGAGCTTTTGCAGAAGTTTGCCATTGGGCCCGTACATGAACTACGCAAAGTCATTGGCGAAATCGCTCACGCACTGACCTTCTATGCAAATCTGATCAATAATCCAGGAAGTGATAAGACTGAGAAAATGGATGAGGCCTCGGAAGCTTTACGTCAACTAGCCGGTCAGTTGAGGGCACATATTCAGGCGATCTATCTGCATAAGCTGTGGGAGCTTTTAAGGACTATGCCAAAACAAACTGCTGCTTTGGAAGCGGCCCAGATGCTAATTGGGCTGTCAAATTCAATCCACAACGGCCACCTAGACCAGAACTACAAATGGAGTCAGGAAATCAAAACGCTGTTGCGGATCAAGTTTTAGTTCCTGCCGATGACTAATCAGAGAGCGCCTATGAAGACCTTGGTTATCACTGATCCCGAAACGGATCGCTACCACACCTTTGGCTATATCAGTTGGTGGCGGCAGGAGGTCGTGCGTGAGGCCACCGTCCTGGTGGTCGGGGCCGGCGCGTTGGGCAACGAGGTTATCAAGAACCTGGCCCTGATGGGTATTGGCAATATCCTCGTAGCCGACTTCGACACCATCGAGGACAGCAACCTCAGCCGCTCGGTCTTGTTCCGTGAAGCAGATCGCGGCCGGCGCAAGAGTGAGGTGGCGGCCGAACGCGCCCAGGCCCTCAACCCCGACGTGAAGGTGAAAGCCTGGCACGGCAATATCAACTTCGAGATGGGGCTGGGCGTCTTTCGCCACGTGGACGCGGTCATCGGCTGCCTGGACAACCGCGAGGCCCGTCTGTCGCTCAACCGCTTTAGTTGGGCCACCGGCCGCCCCTGGGTGGATGGAGCCATTCAGGAGTTGATGGGCATTGTGCGGGTCTTCCGGCCGGGCCAGGGGGCGTGTTACGAATGTACCCTCACCGACGAGGATTACCAGATTATCAACCTGCGCTACTCCTGCCCCCTCCTGGCTCGCCAGAACATCCTGCAAGGCAAAGTGCCAACCACCCCCACCAGCGCTTCGATTGTGGCCGCCTTCCAGACCCAGGAAGCCTTGAAGCTGCTGCACAATATGGAGGTGCAGGCGGGCAAGGCGTTGATGATCAACGGCCTGACCAACGACGTTTACGTGACCGAGTACCCGGTCAAAGAGGAGTGCCTGAGCCACCACACCCTGTCGCCCATTATCGAACTGCCGGCGGCGACGGCCGCCCACACCACCCTGGCCGAATTGCTGGCTGTCGGCCGCGATCACCTGGGACCGGACACCGTGTTGGAATTTGACAGCGAAATCGTAGTAGCCCTCCAATGTCCGGATTGCGGCCGCGAGACACCTGTCTTCCAGCGCATGGCCCGACTTTATGAAGACGTGTTTGTGTGTCCCGATTGCGGCGGCCGGCGTGAGATGCGCCTCACCCATCGCATTACCGGCGACGAACCCTACCTGGGGCGCACCCTGGCCGAAATGGACGTGCCGCCCCTGGGCATCGTCAGCGCACGGCACGACCGTGACCGCATCTACCTGGAATTGACGGGCGACCAAGAGACGTTTCTGAGGTTTGAGTAATGAGTGATGAGTGGGTACTCATCACTCATCACTCATTACTTCCCTGCAACCCTACCTATCGTCTAACGTATTATCATCAGTAGTAACTTATCCTACGGAGGCTTTTGTAGATGGCTAGTATCAAGGTTATCATTTACGACCCAACCGGCTCCAAGAAGACGCCGGTCGAATTGCCCAACGACGTGCCGATGCGCCGTCTGATTCCCGCCCTGGTGACGAAGATGGGCCTGCCCACCAGCCAGGGGGCAAACCCGATCACCTACCGGCTGGACCACCGCTCCTCTGGCAAACGCCTGAGCGAAAACGAATCGCTGGCTGACGCCGGGGTGAAAGAAGACGACATTCTCAGCCTGTTTCCAGAAGTCACGGCCGGTTAGTAATGAACAATGAACAATGAGACAATGAACAACATTGTTCATTGTTCATTGTCCATTGTTCATTGAGGAACCTATGTCCTTCGACATTCGCGAGACGCGGTTGCGGAATGACTACAAGCGCGTGCGAGAGTTGGTCAATCGCAGCGACCTGATCCGCATTGTGCATACCGACGGCGACCCGCCGGAGAAGTACCTGATTCGCTTCACCTGCCGGGGGGTGGAATCAGTGACCCCGGCCGGTACGCCCGTCATCCGTGAAGCGCACGACGTGAGCCTCTACCTGCACGCTGAATACCCCTTAAAGCAGCCGCAGATGAAATGGCTCACCCCCATTTTTCATCCCAACATCCACATCACCGGCGCGGTGTGCATTGGGGCCTGGTGGCCGGCCAAGACACTGGATGAACTGCTGCTCACCCTGGGTGAGATGGTGCAGTACAAGAACCTGGGCCCCAAAGACCCGATGAACTCGCGGGCGGCCGCCTGGGCCTTACGCCACAAGCACCTCTTCCCCATAGACCCCCGGCCGCTCAAGGGCGAATCCCTGGAAGACCAAATCGTGATCCGCATAGACGAGGAGCCGAACGACCTGGGGATTAAAATTGGTAATGGGTAATGGGTCGAACTACTCCGGCCCTCCATAGAAACCAGGTTTTGGCGGGCAATCACTGTGGTTGCCCAGGGAAAAATCTGGTTTCTAGTTGAGTCGCTACGAGAAAACTCATGAAAGCAATTGTCTGTACAGGCTATGGCCCACCGGACGTTTTGCAGCTCAAAGAGGTCGAAAAACCGGCCCAGAAGGAAAATCAAGTCCTGGTCAAAGTGAAGGCCGCATCCATTAACGCGGGTGATTACCGCACGATGAGAGCCGACCCGTTCCTGATTCGCCTGGTGGGCGAAGGTTTTCTAAAACCCAAAGACCCGCGCTTCGGTTCTGACGTCGCCGGGCAGGTCGAAGCGGTAGGCGAAAACGTCCAGCAGTTTCGGCCGGGGGATGAGGTATTCGGCTGCGCGAAGGGCGCATTTGCCGAGTATGTCCTGGGCCGAGAGGCTTATTTGGCCCTGAAGCCGGCCAATCGATCCTTCGAGGAGGCAGCGGCCGTACCGGTGGCCGCCCTCACCGCTTTGCAGGGTCTGCGCGACGCCGGCGGGATCCGGCCGGGGCAAAAGGTCTTGATCCAGGGCGCTTCTGGTGGGGTGGGTACGTTTGCCGTACAGCTTGCCAAATTGTTCGGGGCGGAAGTGACGGCCGTGTGCAGCCCGAGGAATCTGGACGTGGCGCGCTCGATGGGAGCAGACTACGTCATTGACTACACCCAGGAAGATATCACCCGCAACCAGCCGCGTTACGACCTGATTTTGGCGGTCAACGGTTATCACCCGCTTTCAGCTTATAAGCGCGCCCTGAATCCCCAGGGGACTTATATCTGCGCCGGAGGCGCCATGCCTCAATTTCTCCAGGCCATCATCCTGGGACCGTTGATGTCCAGGAACGGGGATAAGAAAATGGGTAGCATGGGGATAGCCAAAGTGAACCAAAAGGATTTGGTTTACCTGGCAGAGCTTCTGGAAGCCGGTAAGATCGTCCCCCTGATCGATCATTGTTACCCGTTAAGCGAGGTTCCTGAAGCTATCCGCTATGTAGAACAGAAACACGCCCAGGGCAAAGTCGTCATTACTCTATGACCACCCCCAACCAACTGACCTACGCGGCCGTCATCACCATCACCCTGCCTGGCGCAGACGAGGCGACCACGATGACGGTCATCCTGACCCCGGCCGATCCACTAGAGGTGGGAGACGGCCGCCTCAAACCGCTACGCGACTGCACCCTGGCCGAACTGCAAGCCTATGCCCTCGATTTAGAGAACCAGATTGCCGCCGAGTACCACAGCATCAAATTGGGCGAACTGGTCGAGAACAGCGAAGCCCAGGTGCAGGTGGCTCTGCAAGACGAGCATGGGCAGGCGGTGTTGGCTGAGGATTGGCCGACGCGGGCGATTGTGCGGCCGGAAGAGGGCGAAGGACGAGAGACGGAAGACGACCAGGTGGCCGGTAGCCAGGAGCAGGTGGCAGAAAGCGATCAGGTGATAGAGGATAGCTCTCCTCACGTCACCCCCTCCCCCTCTCACCCGGTTGCCCCGGCGCCGCTCGCCGCCGAAGAAACCCCACCGGCCGTCACCGTCGCCCCGGCCGAGCCTGTCCATCCTGAACGAGAAGCACTCAAAGATGACAAGGTGACGGAAGGTTATCCTGCCACCCCGTCACCCCCTCACCTTGTCACCCCCCCCTTGGCCGTGCGGCCGGCGATACGCATTGCCGGCCGGCGGCGGCCGTTGGGCCATCCCACCTGGACGGCCGTAGACATCCTCATCAACGAACCGGCCTTCCGCGACGCCCAGGCTCACGCCCTCTCCAGCCTGGAACGCGAGGTGGCCGGTGTACTGATTGGCCCACCGCCGGAAAAGCAGCCTGACGGCCGCTACCTGGTCCACGTCAGCGATACCATCATCGCCAAACATACGCGGATGCACGGGGCCAGCGTGACCTACACGCCAGAAAGCTGGCGTTACCTGAACGACAAGCTGGTGGAGATGTATCCCGACGAGTCGGCGGTGATGGTGGGTTGGTATCACACCCACCCTGGTTTCGGCATCTTCCTCTCCGGCATGGATCAGTTCATTCACCAGAACTTCTTTACCCAGGTCTGGCACGTGGCCCTGGTGCTCGACCCCCTGGCCCACAAGAGCGGCTTCTTCTGTTGGGATCGGCCGAAGCGCGAGGTGAAGCCCTACGACTTCCCTTGGCCCGACTGGGCCCATGGGGCGTGGTAGCAGGTGGCAAGTGGCAGGTGGCAAGAGGAGCAAGGTATCTTCAGATAGTCATTGCAAGAGGCGCGTATAGGTAACGAATTGCTATCAACGAATTATTGAGAGCGAGTTGAACGGAAGGTCGAGTTCACCGAATCCGTTCCACAAATCCGTTCAATCTGTTCCCCGAATCCGCTGGCAGTTTCCTTGCTTGTCACAAATTGCAGAGATAATGTGCGAAATTAGCAACGGTCAGACGGTTAAGAGAAAGGTCAAAAAGCTGCATTGGTATCGCGGGCAGTTGTATATCATTGAAAACGTTGAGGCGGAAGTCTGTCTGGACTGTGGTGAACGCTATTTTCATGCCAAAGTCCTGGATGAAATAGACCGGATGTTGGAAGCGGAACACCAAGTAAAACACAAACTCGAAGTCGAAGTGGTCAGCCTATAAGCAACGAGTGACGCACGGGGCG
>JBFMFT010000097.1:0-12972 GCA_040751925.1 Chloroflexota bacterium | reverse complement strand
CGTATCGGCAAACAAGTGGGTCAACTCGTTGCCCAGGTCCGGTGAGCCAAAATCCAGGGTCGTGCCTAACTGATGCTCGCTATGCCCCGGCAGAGCCGTCAGATAAGCCCCGTATTCTGGGTTCTTTTGCAGCCACTTCTCACGGGCTATCGCCTGGGCCGAGTAGCTGCGGTAGCCGGAGACGATGGTCGGCTCTAATCCGGCCGTCTGCATGGCCTCGATCATCCGTGTAAGCGGCTCAATGACCACCTGGCGCACTTCTGTTGGAAAGCCCAGGGTCACAGCAACGGGAAAATAATCGGACAGAGGAACCAGGTCGGCCGGGGCGTAATCCTGGCTTAGACCATAGATGCGCGTCACCAGGATCAACAGGCCGTCCTGGGGAACTCGCTGGATGCAAGAGGGTGGCGGTGTGGGTGACGGGAAGTTAGTCAGTGTAACCGTGAGCGTGGGCCGTATCGTCGGGGCGGCCGTTACCGTCGGTGTGAAGGTGGTGGCGGTCGGGCGAGTGGGAATGAGCGTCAGCGTCGGTGGCGGGGAAAGCAGGGGTGGCCGGGTGGCTTGAATGATTATCTGAGGGACGGCCGTTGGCGGGGTCGTTCCAGGCACGGCCGGTGAGTTTACTGCCGGCCGGCAACCTACCAACCACCATGCGACGGCGACCACCCACCACCAACTCACCGGCTAAAGCAACCCTACCTCTTGCAGTTTGGCTTCAAGCTCGCGGAGGCGCGCTTCGGCCTCCTGGCGGGCCTGGGCCTCCGCCTCGGCGCGAGATTCAGCGTGTTGGGCGCGGGATTCAGCGTATTGGGCGCGGGCCTCAGCCACCTGGCGGGCCTGACCTAGTTCAACGTAGGTCAGGAAACGGCTGCCATCGGGGCTAAATAGCTCCAACTCCTTCCCCTTCATCTCGAACCGGATGCCCAGGCGTGGGCTGCGCCAGCCATTCATGCTGGCGACCGGCCGTAACCGCCCCTGTCGCCGCCACCAGCCTTGCAGCCGTCCCCGGTCTGGATCATATAGGTAATACTCCTCCACACCATACCGCTCGTAAAAGATAAACAGGTAGGGATTGCCCTCGACCGGATACCAGAGCAAGTCGCCAAAGACGACCACGTTGGGATCGTTTTCATACAAAAGGGCCAGATTCCCCTGGATGGTCGTAATGTAACGAAACTGTTTGGTATTATCGGCCATGGGCTTCCCATCGCTGTCGGGGTAGATGATTCTTTTCTTCTTTACAGGAGGGGTTAATTCAAGGACGCTCATAATGCACCTACTTGATACAGCCTGATTATACCTCAACCGGCGCAGGAAAGGCAGTGCAATGAAAGCCTGGCCCCAGACCATAGGCGGCCGTTCCCGCCAGGAAGGTTTAAGGAGTATAATCAGCTCAAGGAGATTGGTTATGGCAATTCTACCTGCTGAATCGAAAGCGAGGCTATCATCAAGGCCCAGTAAGCGGAAAGTGGCGTGGGAAAGCTCGTTACCGTAGTGGGCAATTCGGGGGTGGGGAAGACGACGCTGGTAGACGCGCTCGGCCGTCACGCCCCTTTCGTCACCGGCCTGGAGCAACACGGAGAGCGGCCGTTTCAACGCTTGTTTGCCCAGGAGTTCGGCCGCTACGCCTTGCCCAACCAGATAGACTACTTGTTGTTACGGGCGGAACAAGAGTGGACCATCCGCCAAAGTCCCGGCGTGGGGCTTCAAGACGGCGGCCTGGACATGGATTTCCACATCTTCACCCGCCTCTTCTGGCAAAAGGGCTATCTTTCGTCTGACGAATATGACCTGTGCCGGCGGTTGTACCAGTTGATCCGGCAGTTGCTCCGGCCGCCCGACCTCATCATCCGCCTGGTCGCTCCTTTGCCAGTGGTGGCGGAACGGTACGGCCGGCGGGGGCGGCCGGTGCAGATTGCGACGACGGCCGACCTGGCTGCGCTGGAGGAATTACTCAACGACTGGTTAGACAGTGTGACAGAGTCACCCGTCGTCAACGTAGACGCCAGTCTGGATGACCCAACTTATGCCAATGACGTGCCTCGCCTCCTGCTGGCGATGCAGGCACTTCAATAGGGCTATCACACACTCGACTTTGGGTTGGGGCCGCCCGACCGTAAACAGGTCGGGCTAGAGAGCGACGCCCCCTCAAGGGGGCTGGGAATGCGCTAGTCCTGGCCTTTCAAGTCCGCGCTTGACCACCTAAGCACGTGGG
Organism: Chloroflexota bacterium; assembly: GCA_040751925.1. Classification (GTDB taxonomy): domain Bacteria; phylum Chloroflexota; class Anaerolineae; order Promineifilales; family Promineifilaceae; genus JBFMFT01. The sequence continues at coordinate 10,757 of JBFMFT010000097.1, read as the reverse complement.
CTATAATCTTTCCATTGCGTGATATCTTTGTAATGGCGGACATTTGAGGAGGTATTTTGCCCAAAGCGTTAATCACCGGTATTACCGGCCAGGACGGTTCGTACCTGGCTGAGTTTTTGCTACAACAAGGTTATCAGGTGGTGGGGATGGTGCGCCGGAGCAGCACCCTTAACTTCCACCGCATCGCCCACATCCAGGACAAACTGACCCTGGTCTCCGGCGACTTGTTAGACCAGGTTTCCATCATTCGTATCCTGGACGAACACCGGCCGGACGAAATCTACAACCTGGCCGCCCAATCCTTCGTCCAGACCTCTTGGGCCCAGCCCGTCTTCACCGGCGACACAACCGCCCTGGGCGTCACCCGCATCCTCGACGCCATCCGCCTGGTAGACCCCAAAGTCCGCTTCTACCAGGCCAGTTCTAGCGAAATGTTTGGCAAGGTCGTTGAAGTCCCCCAGAAGGAGACAACGCCATTCTACCCTCGCAGCCCCTATGGGGTGGCTAAGGTCTACGGCCATTGGATAACGGTCAATTACCGTGAGAGCTATAACCTGCACGCCGTCTCCGGCATCCTCTTCAACCACGAAAGTCCCCGAAGAGGTCTTGAATTTGTCACCCGCAAAATCACCAACGGCGTGGCCCGAATCAAGCTGGGGTTGAGTGACGAATTGCGCCTGGGCAACCTGGACTCGCGGCGGGATTGGGGCTTCGCCGGCGACTACGTGAAGGCGATGTGGCGGATGCTGCAAAATGAGCGGCCGGTAGACTACGTCATTGCCACCAGCGAAACCCACTCCGTCGAGCAGTTCCTCGAACTGGCCTTTGGACACGTGGGGCTGGACTGGCATGATTACGTGGTTCAAGACCCACGCTATATGCGCCCGGCCGAAGTGGACCTGCTCGTGGGCGACGCCAGTAAAGCCGGCCGCGAGCTGGGTTGGGAGCCGGTCGTCACCTTTCCTGAACTGGTGCACATGATGGTGGACGCTGACCTGAAAATGCTGGAGGATGGTATAATTGCCCTCTAATCGAGGAACGAGGAGAAACCGAACCATGAATCAACCCAACCCGCTCATGTTCCGGGCTTACGATATTCGCGGCGTAGCCGACGACGATTTGACGGAAGAAGCTGCTGTTATCATTGGCAAGGGCATTGGCACGTACTTACAACGGCGAGGCGGCAATCAGATCGTCGTCGGCCGCGACAATCGCCTCAGTTCAGAACGGCTCAAGAACAGCCTGGTCGAAGGGCTGCTTTCGACCGGCTGTGCCGTGACCGACATCGGCCAAAGCACTTCGCCCATGATGTATGCGGCCGTCATTCAATGGGGACTGGACGGCGGCATCAACGTCACCGGCAGCCACAACCCCAAAGAGTACAATGGCTTCAAGGTGGTGGGGCGGCAAGCCTTTCCCATTGGCGGGCCGGAGATCGAGGTATTGAGGGATTTGACTCTGGCCGAGGACTTTCTAGGCGGCCGGGGCGCGTACCGGCAAGGCTCTATCCTGGAGGAGTATTTTGCCAAGATTCAGGGGTTAGTTCACCTGGCGCGGCCGATGAAGGTCGCTGTAGACACCGGCAATGGCGTAGCCGGCCTGGCTGTGCCAGAGATGCTCAAGCGGCTTGGCTGCGAGGTGGTGGAGATTTATACGGAACTGGACGGCAACTTCCCTCACCATCTGCCCAACCCCGAAAAAGAAAGCTCGCTGGCTGAACTCAAGCGACAAGTCGTAGTCACCGGCGCAGAAGTCGGACTGGGCTTTGACGGCGACGGCGACCGGGTGGGTCTCATTGACGAACAAGGCGGCTTCCGTGAGGCCGATTACGTGATCATGCTCCTGGCCCGCGATTACTTGAGCCGGCACCCCGGCGCGCCTGTCCTGGTTGACGTGAAGATTTCCCAGAATGTCATCAATGACATCCGTCAACACAATGGCCTGCCTGTTTTGTCCAAGACCGGCCATTCATTGGTCAAGCAAAAGATGCGCGAGGATCACATCATCCTGGGTGGCGAGTTGAGCGGTCACATGTTCGTCTTCGAGGACTACTACCCCGTAGACGACGCCCTCTATGCGGCCGGCCGCCTGCTGCAATACCTTTCCACCACTGACAAATCCGTGTCGGCCCAATTCGCCGACCTGCCTAAACTGTACGCCAGCCGGATCATTGAAATTCCTTGCGCCGACCACGCCAAATTCGACGTGATCAAGCAGCTACAGGCAGCCTTCGCCGCCCGTTACGAGGTCAATACCATTGACGGGGCCAGAGTCACCTTCCCGCACGGCTGGGCCATCGTCCGCGCCTCTAATACCACCCCCAATTTGACGCTGCGTTACGAGGCCGATAGCCCGGAGCATTTGGAGGAGATTCGGGACGAGGTGATGGCGACTGTTAATGCCCACCTGCCCAAGAACTAATCACGCCCAGGTGCGCCGCACCTCTGAAAGTGCGACGCACCCGCCCCATACCTGGAGAAATGTCTATGACCATAAAGTTTGGAACTGATGGCTGGCGAGCTGTCATCAGCGAGACTTTTACCTTTGCTAATTTGCGGCTGGTGGCTCAGGCCATTGCTGATTACGTGCGGGAGGAAAACGACCATGACCCCAGCGTGATCATTGGCTTTGATACCCGCTTCCTGTCTGACCGCTATGCGGCCGAGGTCGCCCGCGTCATGGCCGCCAACGACATTCAGACCTGGCTGGCCCGCGCCGATACGCCCACCCCGGCCGTCAGCTACACCGTCGTGGATAAGAAGGCGACGGCCGGGGTCATGATCACCGCCAGCCACAACCCACCCCGCTACAATGGGGTCAAGCTCAAGGCCAGCTACGGCGGCAGCGCCAGCCCCACCCAAAACAAATTCATCGAAGATCTCATCGAACAGAATCTACAGGCCGCGCACGGGCCCAATCTGATGGACCTGGACGAGGCCATGCGGAAGGGGCTGGTGCAGAAATTCGATCCGGCCTGGGCTTACTACGCCCACCTGAGTACGTTGGTAGACCTCGACTGCATCTCAGGGGGTGAATTGCGCGTGGTGGCCGATGGGATGTATGGGGCCGGCCGGCGGGCTTTTGGCGAGATATTGGCGCGCGGCCGCACCCGTGTTCACAACATCCGCGACGAAATGAACCCCGGCTTTGGCGGCATTCACCCTGAACCCATTGCCAAACACCTCGAACTGCTCATGTCCACCATTCAGAGCGGTCCCTGGCACGTGGGACTGGCGACCGACGGCGACGCCGACCGGATTGGGGCGGTGGATGCGCGCGGCCGTTTCGTTGACCCCCATCGCATCTTTGCCCTGGTGCTGCGCTACCTGATTGAGAAGCGCGGCTGGCGGGGCAAGGTGGTGCGAACGGTCTCCACGACCCGCATGATTGACCGCCTGGCCCAGCGCTATGACCTGCCCCTGATCGAAACGCCGGTGGGCTTTAACCACATTGCCGATCTCATGCTGGCCGGCGGTGTGCTGATGGGTGGGGAGGAATCGGGCGGCATCAGCATCCTGGGCCATATCCCGGAAGGCGACGGTATTCTGATGGGCCTCCTCTTGCTAGAGGTCATGGCTGAGGCTCACGCCCCGCTCCACGAGTTAATTGATGACCTGCTGGCTGACGTGGGGCCGGCCCAATATGCGCGGACAGACATGAAGTTGACCCGGCCGGTCGCCAAGAAGGAAATGGTCAAGATGCTGGTGGACGCCGCGCCACCAGCCATTGAGGGGGTGGCCCTGGAAAGTGTGTCCACCCTGGACGGGGTGAAGTATTACCTGGCTGATGGAAGCTGGTTATTGATCCGGCCGTCTGGCACGGAGCCGGTGCTGCGCGTCTACGCTGAGGCCCCCAGTGACGGCCGGGTGCGCGCGCTGCTGAACTTTGGCGAGCAGGTGGCTCACCGCGCCTAGGATTGGCGATCAAACCCGACAGGTTTTCGGAAACCTGTCAGGTCTTGGTAGTTCATGCACATCGAACACGTGGCAATCTGGACGGCCGACCTGGAGCGGCTCAAGCACTTTTACGAAAGCTACTTCGGGGCGACGGCCGGCCGCCGCTACGCCAACCCCCACAAGCAGTTCACCTCTTACTTCTTGACCTTTCGTTCAGGGGCCAGACTGGAATTGATGCAGACACCGGCCGTCGCCCCGGCCGCTGGTGAAACGGACTACCCGCTGGCGGGCTATACCCACCTGGCTTTCGCGGTTGGTTCACAGGAACAGGTAGACGATCTCACTACTCGACTGGCCCACGACGGCCATCCAATCCTGGGCGGTCCACGCTGGACTGGCGATGGCTACTACGAAAGCGTCATCCTCGACCCCGACGGCAACCGGGTTGAGATTACCATTTAATATGACCCAGAAGGCTTTTCAGGACTACTACGCCGACGCCACCAGTTACTGCTACGGTTGCGGCCGTCTCAACGAACACGGCCTGCAAATCAAGAGCTACTGGGAAGGAGAGGAAGCGGTCTGCGCCTTTCAACCCCGTCCCTACCACACGGCTATTCCGGGTTACGTCTACGGCGGGTTAATCGCTTCCCTGATTGATTGCCACAGCACCGGCACGGCCGCCGCCGCCGCTTACCGGGCCGAGGGGCGGCCGATGGATAGCGATCCACCCCTTCGTTTTGTGACGGCTTCCCTGCACGTGACCTACCTGCGGCCGACACCCCTTGACACCATCCTGACTGTGCGGGCGCGGGTGAAGGAAGTGAGCGGCCGGAAGGTGGTTATCAACTGCACCTTATGGGCGGCCGACCAGGAGTGCGCGAAGGGGGAGGTCGTGGCGGTCAGGATGCCGGAAAAATGGTTGGAAGAACGTGAAGCGTGAAACGTGACTCGTGAGAAAGATCACGTTTCATGTTTCACATTTCACGCCCACCTCATTTGCCGATGCCTATTCCTCCCGAATTGCCAGACGCCGCCGGACAGATTATCGAGGCGGCCGCCCAACGGGGTTGTACCTTGCGCCTGCTAGGTGGTCTGGCCGTCCGTCTGCACTCGCCTAGCGCCACCCACCGGCTCTTGGCCCGCAGCTACCCCGACCTGGATTTCGCCCTGGCCGAGAAACGGGCCGACCAGGCCGAGGCCATACTGGCCGATCTAGGTTACACGCCCAACAAAGGTTTTAATCTCCTCAACGGCGACCGGCGGCTGCTGTTTTTCGATGAAGGAAACGGCCGCCAGGTGGACGTGTTCGTGGGCGGCTTCCAGATGTGCCACCGCATCCCCATTACCCTGGAGCGCATCCAACTGGAGCCAGTCACGCTACCCCTGGCCGAACTCCTTCTGACCAAAATGCAGATCATCCAGTTGAACGAGAAGGACGTGCGCGACCTATGCGCCCTCCTGCTCGATCACCCCTTTGGCGAAGGTGACACAGAAACCATTAACCTGCCCTACCTGGCCCGGCTGTGCGCCCAGGACTGGGGATTGTGGAAGACAGTCAACGTCACCACCCGCAAGGTGCATAGCTTCTGCGATGCCTACGAGCTGGAGGCCGGGCAGAAGTTGACCATTACCGGCCGGCTGGCCGTCCTGGCGCGAGGGCTGGACGCCGCTCCCAAAAGCCTCAAGTGGAAGGCTCGCGATAAAATTGGCGAACGGCTACAATGGTACGAATTGCCGGAGGAAGTGCAGAGAGGATAGGACGCGGATGATGCGGATCAGGCGGATAGGCGCGGATTTTTTGACCAGAGGTGCGAGGCATTTTCGGAAGTGTCTCGCACCTTGTGACACATCGTGCAGGTGAGGCATTGACGATTTTGACTAGGATTAGGCAAGTGAGGCGAAGCGTATGGCCCATTCTGCGGGACGTATTGCTATTGACGGCCGGGGCGGTGGGGATGGCGATCAATGCCAATCTCTTTCTGGTACCGGCCGACCTGGCCCCCGGCGGCGTCTTTGGCACGTCCCTTATCCTCAACGAGTTGACGGGCTGGCCGATTGGCCTGATGATGCTCGTTCTCAACGTGCCATTGATGGCCCTGGGCTACCGCCGCCTGGGACGCTTGCGCTTCCTGACTCGCACGCTGTACGTGGTGCTGCTGTATAACCTGGGGGTGGATGTGGTCGGCCGTTGGTTGCCTCCGGCCGGCATCACTGACGAAATTCTCCTGAACGCCCTCTATGGCGGGGTTCTGGGGGGAATAGCCATGGGCTTGGTCTTTCGGGGCGGCGGCACCTCGGCCGGTACAGGTATCCTCGGCCGTGTCCTCCAACTCAAGACAGGCATCCCTGTCAGCCAGATTTACGTCGTCACCGACGGGGCAGTCATTATTGGCGCGGGGTTGGTCTTCGGTTGGGAGAAGGCCCTATACGCCATGATCACCGTCTTTGTCTGGGGATTGGCTTCTGATTATATCCTGGAAGGCCCCAGCGTGGTGCGGACAGCCTTCATCGTCACCGACCACGCGCCGCAAGTGGCCGCTCAGGTGCTTACCCGTTTGGGTCTGGGGGTGACGGCTTGGAACGCCCAGGGAATGTTCACCGAGGAAGCTCACACCGTCCTCTTTTGCACGGTTAGCCGGCCGGATGTAGACGCTCTGCGGGCGGTGGTCTACGAGGCGGATCCGGCCGCCTTCCTGGTCATTGCCCACGGCCACCAGGCAAGGGGCGGCGTACTACGCCAGGGTGGTCTCGAAGGTAGCAAGTAGCAGGTGGCAGGTGGCAGGTGGCAAGTAGCGCAAGCCGCTGGCTTGCCAGTGTCAGGTGTCAGGTGGCAGGTGGCAAGCAAGTAGCGCAAGTCGCTGGCTTGCCAGTGGCAGGTGGCAGGTGGCAGGTGGCAGGTGGCAGGTGGCAGGTAGCAAGTAGCGCAAGTCGCTGGCTTGCCAGTGGCAGGTGGCAGGTGGCAGGTAGCAGGTGGCAGGCGGCAGGTAGCAAGTAGCGCAAGCCGCTGGCTTGCCAGTGGCAGGTGGCAATCCAAAATCCGAAATCCAAAATCCAAAATCAAGAAGACTCTGCCGATGTTGTCTGTTTTGGTATGATCACTCCGGCGGCCGTGCTGGTGGTGGACGAATGGCCGCCGCACAACACAGGCGCGGTGACGAAGATGGTGCGAGAGTTCATCTCCGACGACGCAGCCATCGTGGCCTGCCTACTGCGCGGGTGGGACGTGCGGAGTGGGCTGATCGGCACAGAGTTAGGCAAGGACCGGCGTGGGCGGGGCGTGCGGCGCAGGTTGAAAAAGCTAGGGGTAGCCGGCGAGGTGCGGCTGCGGAGGGGGCTAACCACACCCTTTGAGGTCAATATCTCAGATAAGACGGGGGCGCGCACTTATTTCTGGCAGCGCGACCCGGCCGTCTTAGCGACGCTGGACACGGCCGACCTCTCCTTACTCAACCAGGCCCACCTGTTGTACGTGGACTGGTACGACGGCGACCACATCCTGCGGCCGATGGACGAGGCGCGTCGTCTCGACGTGCCGGTGTTCTTAAACCTGGAATACGGCCACCAGGACGGCCGCATCCTGGAACAGTACACCCGGCGGGCTACCTTCGTCCAGGCCGTTACCGACCCGGCCCAGCGTGGTGGCGATTCGCTGGCCGTCGCCCGCAAACTGGTGGCGGCCGGGGCGCAAGTAGCCCTGGTCACGCTGGCCGGTGAGGGCTGCCTGGCGGCCCAGGGCGATCAGGCGTGGCGGGTCTACGCTCCCTCTGTTCAGGTAGTGGACGGTTGTGGGGCTGGGGCCACCTTTTCGGCCGGCTTCATACTTGGCTGCCTGAACGGCTGGGGGGTGGCAGAATCGGTGCGCCTGGCGACGGCCGCCGCCTCGCTGAAATGCGCCCTTATTGGCCCGCAGGCGCCGCCATTGGAAGAGGTACAAAACCTGGCGGCCGGGCTGCACGTAGAGACATTGGCGGTTGGCAACGATTATGGTGGATACAGGCCGTAGCCTCGGCCCTCGGGGTTGGTGGATGCGCCCAAATGGGTCGTGTAAAAGCTAATTTTGGCGTCTATTTCGCTGACCTCGGCGACGCCGGCCGCCACGTCAAACAGAGTAACGACCAGGCCAGGCTCCGTTTTGAGTAGTCGTTCCATCCGGTTGAGGCAAAGTTGGGTAAAGGACACGCCGCCACCTTTGTAGTCATGGCCGGCGACCAGGATAACATTTTTAGCTGACATCTGTAAGCCCTCCAGCAACCACCTTGCTCGGTCTGGATTGACAAATCCAGACCATCTTACGGGGACATGCCAACGTCAAAATAGACACACTTCGACCCACTCGCCAGCCGCTAATCCCCCCTTATTGAACGGCACCCGGATCAGCCCATCGGCGTTGACCAGGGTGTAGATCAGGTTGCTTTTACCAAACACCGGATGAGCCAATAGCTCGTCGGCCGTCTCTTCCAGGCGGGCCGGAATGTAATCCTCGCGGCCGGTCTCGCTGGCTACGTTGCGCGCCAAACGAGCCTGCGCCCGGCCGAGCCAAGGCGACGCGGATAGTCCTTGCAGCCGGTAGATGGTCGGCACGCCCAATAGTTCGTAGAGGATCATGGCCGAGACGGGGTTGCCCGGCAAGCCAAAAACTGGCTTACCTTCCACGACAGCGACGATGGTTGGCTTGCCCGGCTTGACGGCGATGCCATGCGCCAGCACGCCCGGCCGCCCTAGCTCATCAATCACTCTGGCTGTCATATCGCGCACGCTGACCGATGAGCCGGCCGACATGACCAGCATATCGTTCTTGGCCAGGGCCTTTGCTGCCGCCTCTTTCAGCGTCGAGAAATCATCGCCGATGATGCCACCCAGGACGGGGATGCCGCCGGCGCGTTCAGTCTGGCCGGCCGTCGTGTAGCTGTTGATGTCCCGAATCTGGCCGGGGCTGGCTGGCTGGCTGGGGTGTATCACTTCGTCTCCTGTGGCCAGGAGGGCCACGCGTGGCCGGCGGGCCACCTCTAGTTGGGTAATCCCCAGGGCTAACAGGCCACCCAGTTCTTGCGGCCGCAAACGACGTCCGGCCAGCAGGACAATTTCTCCCTGCCGCACGTCTTCACCAATCTGCAAGACGTTTTGGCCGACGGCGACGGCCGCGTAGACTTCGATTTCTGTCTCCTCCACCACCTGGGTCTGTTCAACTGGCACAACGGCGTCGGCCGTATCGGGAATCATGCCGCCGGTGTGGACGACGGCCGCCTGACCGGGGCGAAGGATTACACCGGCCGGCCGGCCCATCTTGACCTCACCCACAACGGTTAAGAAGGCCGGCAATGTGCTGGTCGCACCGAAAGTATCGGCCGCCCGCACCGCATAGCCATCCATTGTGCGGCGGCGGACAGAGGGGAGAGGATGGGGGGCGTGGACGGCGGCGGCCGTGACGCGGCCGAGAGCCTGCTCTGTGGGGATGGTCTCGGTGGGGACAGCGGCCGGCAGGTGTTGGAAAAGGAGGTCGCGGGCGGCGGCCGGGGGCAAAACGTTAAAGAACTCAGGCATCGGCAGCGAGAGCTAATCCGTCAGGATTCGAGCCAATTCAATGCAAGCAACGTGAAGAGAGGGATCTACTGCCCTCCCTTCCAGGTAATGTATCCACGTCTCGATGTTACGCCTGGGGACGTAGATGGCAATTTGCTCGTCAGATCGCCGATCCATCTGGTTGCTTTCGGCAAGGGCATTGGAAAGCTGCATCCTCCGCTGTGCAACGGTTAAGGTATCTGCGTCCGTGACGACGGCCAAACCTATGGTCAGGTAGGTTGACTTACTACGATAAGCCCGCACTTCGTTTGGATAGTGGGAACGGACAAACTGCTCGCCGGAGCCTTTGCCCTGGGGATTCCGCACGACCTTTATTTTCCGGGGGGAGACGCCACGTTGAATGAAGAAGTGGCGTGCAAACACTTCTTGCTGAAGATCTTCACACAAGATCACAAGCTGTACCTGTCTAAGCATGGATCCAACCCCTGGCAACCAACTCTGAAACAGGCAAACCTGTTTCAATGCTGTCTGTAATCCGCTTTACTCGGACCGGTGTATTGCCCTGTCGCTCAAACCAGTAACCGGCCGAGCTTGCTAGATAATCAATCAATTCAGGGTGGTGCGAGATCAACAGCGCTTGCAGCTTACCCTCATTACAAAGGTCATAAAGCGTTACCAGCCAGGGCTGGATTTCTGGCAAGGCCACGAAGTTTTCTGGCTCGTCAATCAACAAAGTGTAATCGCCCGAATCGGCCGCATAGAGCAAGGTATACAAGGCAACCAGCGTTCGCTCTCCATCAGACAACTCATCAAAGCGATATTCGATTGACTTGCTCCTGTCCCCATTGCCTGAAAAGCTCAACATCAAAATGCGGTGTTGCTCACCCGCTATAGCGAACTTGAAATTATCGAAACGCTCCCAAATCTCCTTGAGGGCCTGAGTTATTAGAAAGGCTTTAGCCTGATCTTGATAAATATAGCGATACCAGGAGGCAAAATTCTCCAGGTATGGTGACGGATCCGGTTCTTCGCCGGTGCTTTCACTAATCATCAAGGTGGGGTTGACTTGCACAATTAGAAAACGTCTCAAACGCTCTCTAAACCATGTCAACCGCGTATTATCGCGTCTTGCAGGAATTGTGGCTAATACGGACCGCTCCCAATCGAAGGGAAATTTTGGCCCCTCCGAGTGGTTGTCTCGATACAACTGGGCCTCGCCTTCCACGAACTGCAATAGTGGTTTACTGTCGAACCACAATCGTTCATATTTGATCCGCGTCCGAGATTTCTCCTCGAAATGTTCAATCGCCAGTTCGTATTTGTAGATTCCATCGTTGC
>JBFMFT010000096.1:0-12999 GCA_040751925.1 Chloroflexota bacterium | reverse complement strand
CAAGCGGGCCAGGGCTTCATCCACCCGCCGGGTCAACTCGCTGGCCTGTTGGCGGCTCTCCTCGCCCAGCCGGATGAGATACGCCTGGTTCAAGACCAGGCGGCTAACGGCGTGGTAAAACTCCTTCTCACTCAGCAGCCGGTCAATACCACTGGCGGCGATAGCCTCGTCCAGCCGCCCCAGGATCTCCTGGTCGGACACGCGCTCGCCCCGCGCCACCCGCTCGATGATACTGCTGAGGAACTCAACGCCCAACCCGGCCGCCACCACTTGCAGCGGCGCGGGCAGTTGCGCCCCTGGGATGAGGGCGATAGCCCCCAGAGCCGCCGCGTAAGTCACGAATTGCGCGCTGCGCGTGGCCGCCACGTCCAAAATCCGCCGCCAGGCCGCCGCCCGTTGTTGCTCCATACTCGCTTTCTCTTTCCCCCTCTTTTCTTCTCAGCGTCCTCCGCGTCTCGGCGGTAAATTCCTATCGCTTCTCCCCCACCTCCTCCATCTCTATTGGCGCGTAGCCGATCTCCTCCAGGTAGCGCAGGATGCGGCCGGCGCTTTCCTCTGGCGTCTCCTGGTCGGTGTGCAGATGGAGGTCCGGCCGCGCCGGCTCCTCAAAGGGGTCCGAAACACCCGTGAAATGGTCGATCTGGCCGGCCAAAGCCTTACGGTACAGCCCCTTCACGTCCCGCTCAATCAACACGTCCAATGGCGCGTCCACGTAGACCTCGACGAAGTGGGTCGTGTTCTCCCGCACGTACTCGCGCACAGCTTCGTAAGGTGAGATGAAGGCGCAGATGCAGGCCACCCCATTACGCGACAGCAATTTAGCAACGAAGGTCACGCGCTCGATGTTTTTCTGGCGGTCTTCTTTGCTAAAGCCCAGGTCGTGGGTCAGGCTCTCACGCACGGTGTCGCCGTCAAGTCGCTCGACCTTGAGGCCGCGCCGCTGCAGCTCTTTCTCCAAAATGACGGCTAGAGTCGTCTTTCCCGCTCCCGACAAGCCTGTGAGCCAGAGGACAAAGCCCTTCTGGTCAAAGGATGAAGGATGAAGGATGAAGGATGAAGGTCCAATGTCCGCGACCGTCCCTCGATGGTTTGTGCTAAATAGATGATTTTTCGACATAGATCAAAACACTATCTTTGCACTCTTGGGCTTGTACCACTGTAGAGACGTTCCGCCGGAACGTCTCTACACCAGAGGTGGGCGTAAAAGTGCAAACATCGTGCAAAAGCCTGGCATACAGTTGGAACTCGAAAGGCAGGGATTATAGCCACTAACGCTTAATCTCCAACTTTCAATGCTTTTCCCTGCATATCTCCCGGAACAGGTAGACCCATAATGCTTAGGACAGTCGGGGCGAAGTCCATCAGTTGGGCTGGCGGGAGGCGACGGCCGCCCAGGTTGCCATTGGGTGGGGTGTAGATAAAGAGGCCGCTGGGAGCGTGGTTGGCGTCGTCGGGGCCGGTGTCATTCTCAAAAGTGTAGATACTGTTGAAGCCCAGGCTGCCCACCGAGCGCCAGGCCAGGTCACCGTAATACACAATCAGGTCAGGGGCGAAGTTGCGGACTTGCTGGTAAATCTGGTCAGGTTTATAGACAACCGTGCCCAACGGCCGGCCCTGGGGGTCGGTGATAGCCTGCAACTGGGCGGCCAGACGGTCGCGGAAGTCCTGGTATTCAGCCGGGGGGATGATACCTTGCGGTTCGCGGCCGGCCACGTTCAGAAAGATACGGGCATAGTAACCGCCGTCACCCCAGGCAGTGGTTCTTGACCAGTCCACCTCTACTTTGTCGAAGGGGGAGAGACGGCCGGCTGGCGGCTCATCCAACAAGGCGAGATACCCCTCGCGGCGCAACCACTCATTGGTGCAGATGCCCCCTTCCATCTTTTTCACCCCATGATCGGAGACGACTAAAATGTGCGTTTCTGGCGGTAGCTGTTCCAGCAGTGTGCCTACCTCCTGGTCTAAATAGCGATAGTAGTCACGGATCGCCTGGCGGTAAGGACTGTGCGGGTCGTACCGGAAGTGGGTGGGGTCGTGGTGCGCCCAGAAACCGTGATGGATGCGGTCAGTCCCCATCTCCACGAACATGAAAAAGTCCCAGGGTTTGTTGTCCAGCAGATAGCGCAACACCTGGAAGTGCTTGCGGGTCATGCTGTAGATTTGTTCCAGGAGGCGGGCTTTGTCGTCGGTGCGGAACTCTGGCACGTCTACGTCGTACACTTCAGGAGCTAGTAGCCGCTCGATTTCCGGCCGCAGGTCGGCCGGGTGCGTCCACTGCAATCTAGGATTGGTCGTGCTGGGGGTCAGGAAGCAGGCAATGAGGTGGCCGTTGACCGGCCGCACGGGGTAGGTTTGCGGCACACCGACCACGATACACTGCTTGCCCGCCTCGCCCAAGATGTCCCACACCCGCTTCTCTTTGACCGAAAGGCCGGTGGCGATGTAGCGGTTGTCATACGAATAATCGCTGCGGTTGCGGAAGCCGTAGAAGCCGAGCGTGCCGGGGTCTTTGCTGCTGGTCATGCTGCTCCAGGCTGGCACGGTGATAGCGGGGATGCAACTGAGCAGTTCACCGTAAACCCCCTGGCTCATCAGCCGGCCGAGGTTGGGCAATTCGTGACGCCAGGCGTCAAAGACCAGTTCCGGCGGCGCGCAGTCCAGGCCAATGACAAAAACCTTGGGGTCTTTCTTCTTACGAGCAAACAGATTAGCCAGCATGGGGGCATTTTACCGCAGAGACGCGGAGCTTTCTCCTTCTTCTCAGCGTTCTCCGCGCCTCTGCGGTGAACTCTTACTTCTGCTTCTTGAGGCGCAAGCCTTCGATGAGGACCTGGCTCACCTCCGGCCGCGTAAATTCAGGGGGCAACATCTCGCCGCGTTCGAGCATCTGGCGAACCTGGGTGCCGGTGAAATGAATCCAATCCTCCTGTCCATGGGGACAGGTTTTGGAGCTGACGACCATGCCGCACTTGCGGCAGTAAAACGTATTGTCGTAGCGCAGAATCTCAATGCCAATTTCATCCCACCGGAAGTTGTCGAAAATCCGTTGGGCGTCGTAGGTGCCATAATACTTGCCGACGCCGGCGTGGTCGCGGCCGACAATAAAATGGGTGCAGCCGTAGTTCTTGCGAACGATGGCGTGGAAAATGGCTTCGCGAGGCCCGGCGTAGCGCATAGCGGCCGGGAAGATGCCTAGCAGGACGCTGTCGGCCGGGTAATAATCGCGCAAGATGGCCTGGTAGCTGGCGATCCGCACGTCGGCCGGGATGTCGTCGCTTTTCGTTTCGCCCACCAGGGGGTGGATGAACAGGCCGTCTACGATTTCCAGGGCCGATTTCTGGATGTATTCGTGGGCGCGGTGAATAGGGTTGCGGGTCTGGAAGCCGACGATGCGCCGCCAGCCGCGCCGGGCGAACATCCGCCGGGCCTGCGCGGGTGTGTGGCGCAGCTCCGGGAACTCCTCGTAAGCGGCTTGGGGCAACTCAAAGACCCAGACGTCGCCGGCCAGCAAAACGTCTCCTTGCTCGTATAAGCGGCCGACGCCAGGGTGCTTCGTGTCGGTTGTCCGATAAACCTGCTCGGCCTCTCGTTGCTTGTCGAAAGCGAACTTTTCGGTGACCTCCATGACGGCCAGGGGGCGGCCGTTCTCACACAAGGCGATTTCTTGTTGGAGCGCGAGGGTAGCGGCCGTGTCGTTGTCCACCGCCAGGGTGATAGGAATAGACCACACCAGCCCATTGACCAGGCGCATCTCCCCCACAACCCGCTCGTAATCGGCCTGGCCCATAAAGCCGGTCAATGGACTGAACGCGCCGGAGGCCAGTAACTCCAAATCGGACAGGTTCAGGGGTGAGAGGTTGAGCTTGAACAGGCGTTGGGCGCGTTCAGCCACCGCCTGGCGGATTTCGCCGCGCAGCATCCGATTGACCAAATGCCCACCATGCGGCAAGACCACGTCTAGCAGGGCTGTTGTGTTAGCAATACCTTCCATTCAACCAATCCTCATCGTCACAAAAAAGGCATTGCCGCCGGCAATGCCACGTACCGTCATTCTACAATCATTCACCAGGCTCGCCAAGAGGTCATTAGTACCCCACCAAAGAAAAACGAGCTTGCCGCTATCCATTAGCAACAAGCTCGTTGGAATAAGAGCAAGACGAGAAATCCTACTCTCACTCGTTACTCATGACTCATTACTACATATAACCCAGGGCGCGCAGGCGCTCCATGATGCCTTCTTTGTCCTGGCGGCGGCCCTGACGCTCGATGGTATTCTCCAGGTCTTGTTCCCAGGCCGGCACGTCGGTCGTCTTGGTCGTGGTCACTTTCGCCCCTAGGCTACGGTAACCCTGTTCGTAGAGCTTGACGTAAGGCACGTCGTTGCCGTGAATGGTCGTCCATACGTCCGCTTCCTTGTAGTGCAGGATGGGGTGAACGCGGGTGTGGTCGGGGCCCTGGCGGGCGCTGAAGTAGGTCTCATTGGCGCGGGCGCTTTGCTCGTCGTGGCGGATGCCCACGAACACGGCCTTGACGTTTTCCGCTTCCAGGTAGCGGTTCATCGCCACCGTCTTCATCAGGTGATTGCCAACGTAGCTCTCCGGCTCATAGGGGAAGGTCTCTTCCTTGTAGCCCAGGCGGGCCACTTCCATCTGGTTGCGCTCGTCCAGGTCGGCTACCCGCACGGGCGCGCCGATGACGCCACCGGCCGCCTGCGAAACGTTGGAGTTGTGTACTTCGTCAATGGTCAGGCCCCATTCCTCGGCCAGCCAGTCCTTGAACTCGTGAATCTCGTCGAAAATGCTGCCCTCATTGATGAACAGGCACTTGGGCATGGGTAGGCCCTCTTTTTGGGCGTAGGTGTAGACCAGCCAGGCCAACAGGGTGCTGTCCTTGCCGCCGGTGAAGGCTACGCGCATATCTTCGACCGGGAAGCGCTTGTAAGCCTCGGCAATAACCTCGTGGCTTTTGGCGACCCGCTCTTCCATTGTCATGTTATTGTGACCAGACATAGGTGTTCTGTGTTCTCCTTACTTCTAAAATGATCTTTTGATAACAACCAGTTTGCTTCACCAATAGCGGGTAGATTACGTGAACCGTAACCTACCCGCTCGTGTCACACAAACCCACTATGTGGCTTGAAATCAAGCAGACTAACAGGTTAAACTATAATCCTGTTTGCTTACAATGCAAATTAACGTAGGGCAAGTTTCTTAGACCTGTCCGGTTTGGCTAGAGTCGTTCCAGGATAGAATAGCCGTCAATGTCATCGTTGGGTAGCGGCCGGCCCATCAGGTCAAAGACGGTGGGAAAGACGTCCTTGATGTCGGCCGCAAACCGTTTGCCACCTGGAATCCCCTCCCCGTAAATGACAAAGACGCCGTACTCGGTGTGGCAGCCGTTTTTCTTCGTCGTCGCCTCGACCGGCTCCTGCTGGCGCATCCCAAAGGAGAAGCCATGCTCGCGCAGGGGCGATACCAGAATGTCTGGGCCTTCTTGGGCGTAGGGGCCATGATACAGTTCCTCACGCGGCCAGGCGTCTACTACCCGCCGGCCCTGGAAGTGATGGGCGCGGAACTCGTGCAGTAATTCGTGCTTCAAGCGGTCACGGGCTTTGGCGTCGGCCACGTCAATGAAAACCGCGCCCCAGCCACCGTCGAATACTTCATCGCCCAGGCCCAATTTCCGCATGAAGCAGGCCACGTCGAAACCATAGCCGATGTTGGTGAAGCCGTGGTCGGAGACGATCATCAGGCGGGCGTTCCATTCATCCAGCCGGCCGATCACTTCGGCCATGTAGTTGTCTAGCCGCTGGTAATCTTCCAGGTCTTGTCCCCAGAAGAAGTGTTGCAGGCTATCGTACTCGCGGAAGACGTGGAAGAAAAGCTGCCAATTGCGGTTTTCAATGTAATGCTTTTGGGTGCGGATACGGGCTTCGATGGAGCGGATAATGTCGGCCCGCTCGATCTTTGGCTCGATGATGTAGCCAAAGGACTTGAGGCGGGGAATCTCTGTCGCCGGCGTCACCGCGCCAGGGGAATCCAGGCTAGGGGTCATCATGTCGCCAATCATGATCCCGTTGATCGGCCGGGTGGGGAAGGTCATGGGAACGTTAATGACAATGGATGGGAAGTAGTCCCATAGTTCCTTGCTCCGCTTGTCGCGGGAGCTTTTCAAGTCCATCTTCTTGCGAAAGTCGAAGATGTTGTGCTTGCCGGCGTTCTTGCCGCTGACCATGGAGGACCAGGCGACGGGGGTGATGGCCGGTCGGGAGAACAGGGTACCCGAAATGCCGCCGCGAATGATCTTTTGGAAGTTGGGCAGTTGCGGCCGGTCGAGCAATTCCAGGATCGAGCCGTCAATGCCCATGACGATTAAACGTTTGGGTTTAAGGTTAAGAGAAGTTGCCATAATTCGTCTCTATAGGTGTCACAAAAAAAGCATTGCTGGGCGCAATGCTGCGGAAAGCGATTGTACCCGATTTCACATACGGTGCAAATTGACCGTGCGGCTCGATTCGCTAACTCTTGCTATCTGTGCTAACATTGGCCCCGGCCGGCAGCGCCCACTACGAGGAAGGCCATGAATACCCACCCTGTTCATCACCAACTTGTGAAGTGGTTGTTCGTTTGCTTATTGCCGGGTATGTTCCTGGCCGCGGCCAGCCACACACAGTCGCTATCAGCAGGTACAGACGAGGCTGATCCGGCTGGCCTGAGTGAAACACCGGACTGGACGGCCGAAAGCGATCAGCCCTTGGCCTACTTCGGCGCCTCGGTAACTACGGCCGGCGACGTCAACGGCGACGGCTACGACGATGTCATCGTGGGGGCCAACGGCTACGACAACGGCCAGGATGGTGAAGGGCGGGCTTTCGTCTATTACGGCTCGGCGGCCGGTCTGAGCCTGGTGGCTGATTGGACGGCCGAGAGCGACCAGCAATGGGCCGACTTCGGCGTCTCGGTAGCCTCGGCCGGTGACGTGAACGGCGACGGCTATGACGACGTTATTGTGGGGGCATTCGAGTACAGTAACGGCCAGATGAGTGAAGGACGGGCTTTCGTCTATTACGGCTCGGCCGCCGGTTTGAGCTTGGTGGCCGACTGGACGGCCGAGGGCGATCAGGACTACGCCTGGTTTGGCATTTCAGTGGCTTCGGCCGGCGACGTGAACGGCGATGGCTACGATGACGTCATCGTGGGGGCCGACGGCTACGACAACGGCCAGACGGATGAAGGGCGGGCTTTTGTCTATCACGGCTCGGCGGTCGGCTTGAGTCTGGCAGCTAACTGGACGGTCGAGAGCGATCAGGCTGGTGGCAGGTTTGGTCTGCCCGTGGCCACGGCCGGCGATGTCAATGGCGATGGCTATGACGACCTTATCATAGGAGCCTATGCTTACGATAACGGCCAGGGTAACAAAGGGCGGGCCTTTGTCTATCACGGCTCGGCCTCTGGCTTGGGTCTAACGGCTAACTGGACGGCCGAGAGCGGCCAGGCTACTGCCCACTTCGCCCGCTCGGTGGCCACGGCCGGTGACGTCAACGGCGATGGCTACAGTGACGTCCTTGTTGGAGCCTACCGCTATGACAACGGCCAAGGCGACGAGGGGCGGGCTTTTGTCTACCACGGCTCGGCCACTGGCTTGAGCCTGGTGGCTAACTGGACGGCCGAGAGCGACCAGCAATCAGCCTACTTTGGTTGGTCGGTGGCCACAGCTGGCGACGTCAACGGCGACGGCATTGACGACGTGATTGTAGGAGCCGCACGGTATGACAACAGCCTGCTTGACGAAGGGCGAGCCTACGTCTACTATGGCTCGGCTAGCGGCTTGGGCCTGACGGCTAACTGGACGGCCGAGAGCGGCCAGGCCGGCGCCGAGTTGGGCTTTGCTGTGGCCTCGGCCGGCGACGTCAACGGCGACGGCGATGACGAGGTCATCCTGGGGGCCGATCGCTACGACAACCGCCAAAGCGACGAAGGGCGAGCCTACGTCTACCACGGCGACAGCGATTTCCCTTTCCGCTTCTACCTGCCGATGGTGATAAACAGCCTCCCAAGTGTGCGGCGAATGGAGATTGGAGGCCAAGATCACAGGTCGGCGAACTCTGGTTAGCTGTGCTGCACATTAGCTCCGGCCGACAGCGGCCGGTAGGAGAAAGGCCATGAATACCCATTCTATGAATTACCAACTGGCGCAATGGCTATTCGTTGGCTTCTTACTGGGTGTATTCCTGAGCGCGGCCCCAGCCACCCATATCCAGACGCCCTCCGCAGGCGCAGACGGGGCCGATCCGGCTGGCCTGAGTGAAACACCGAACTGGACGGCCGAGAGCGACCAGGACTACGCCAACTTCGGCGTCTCCGTGGCCTCGGCCGGCGACGTCAATGGCGATGGCTACAGTGACGTCATTGTGGGAGCAAACTACAGTGGTCGGGCTTTCCCAGGGCGAGTGCACGTTTACCATGGCTCGGCCACCGGTCTCTCCCCGACAGCTAATTGGACGGCCGAGGGCGACCAGGAGTGGTCGGGCTTTGGCTTCTCGGTGGCCACAGCCGGCAACGTCAACGGTGACGGCTATGATGACGTCATCGTCGGGGCCTACGCCTATGATAATGGTCAAATTGACGAAGGGCGAGCCTACGTCTACTATGGTTCAGCCGGCGGCCTCTCCCCCACGGCCAATTGGACCGCCGAAGGCGACCAGCATGGCGGGCCGTTTGGTCTCTGCGTCTGCTTCGGCTACTCCGTCAGCACGGCCGGCGACGTCAACGGCGACGGCTACGACGACGTCGTTATTGGGGCTTACCTCTACAATAACGATCAGATGGACGAAGGAAGGGTCTTCGTCTACCACGGCTCGCTCAATGGCCTCTCCCTGACACCCAGTTGGACGGCCGAGAGTGATCAGTCTGGTTCATTCTTTGGTGCTTCGGTTGGCACGGCCGGTGACGTGAATGGTGACGGGTACGGCGACGTCATTGTCGGAGCCGACAGTTACAGCAACGGCCAGAACAGTGAAGGGCGTGCCTTTGTCTATTACGGCTCATCCGTGGGCCTCAGTCTTGCGCCTAACTGGACAGCCGAGAGCGACCAGTCTTGGGCCGACTTCGGTTACTCAGTAGGTACGGCCGGCGACGTCAACAGCGATGGTTTTGACGATGTGATTGTGGGAGCAATTGGGTACGACAATGGTCAGAGCTACGAAGGGCGGGCTTATGTCTACCATGGCTCAACCACCGGCCTGAGCCTGACCAACAACTGGACAGCCGAAAGCGATCAAGGCAATGCTTACTTTGGTCGGTCGGTGGGCGCGGCCGACGACGTCAATGGCGATGGTTACGGCGACGTCATCGTGGGAGCTTACTTGTACGATAACGGTCAAAATGGCGAAGGGCGGGCCTACGTCTACCATGGCTCGCCCGCCGGGCTAAACTTGATTGCCAATTGGACGACCGAAAGCGATCAAGCCAGTGCTGAGTTTGGCTTCGCTGTAGCCACGGCCGGCAATGTCAACGGCGACAGCTACCAAGACGTCATTGTATCGGCACGCTTCTACAGCAATGATCAAGTTGGGGAAGGGCGAGCCTACGTCTACCATGGCCACACCGATTTGCCGCCCAGGCTCTACCTGCCGGTAATGTTCAACATTCGTCCAGCAATCCAAGAAATGGAGGTCAGGGAACGCTGACAAAGACCTGGCCCATGTCCAGGGCTTTGCCGGCCTCGACGGTGACCAGGAGTTCGTTGCCGTCGGCCGTCCTGACTGGAAACTGGGCGAAACCCAGGTCTACGATCAGCCCGTAGTCGCCAGGCGGCACGCTGTTAAAAATGAAGACGCCCGTTTGGAAAAGCTGGGCTTGCGGAGAATCAACGCTTTGGCTCAGATAGGTGGGTTCGCCAGCGCTGTTATGCACAATCTCCCCCAAAAATAAGGCGCGTGGCATCAAGGGCAGGTAACCCTGGCCGACGACTTCCCGCACCAAAACGCCGCCTACGACACCCGTAGCTTCCCCGGCCGACGGTAAGCTTCGTTCGGGGTTGGGCGGCTCTGGCAACAACCCTTCCGGCGTGGGCGCGGGGCCTGGATAGGCTGATTCGGCCCTGGTAGCCGTTTCTGGGCCGGGATAGGCCCCAGTCGGGCCAGAATTGCCCTCAGTGGTCTGTGGCGCAGTGGCGACAATGGGATTGGCGGCCGGCGGCGTGGCTGTGGCCGCCGGTGTACCAGTCTGGCAGGATACCAGCAGCAACGCCAACAAGAATAGACCAGCCAGATGAATAAAAGTAAAAGGAACGGTGTTTCTTTTCATAGAAATAAAGAGAGCCACCTGATGGTGGCTCTCCTTCTAGTCGGGTAGCCTAAAGGTTATTGGTTGAAGGCCTCGTAAGTAAACAGTTGGTCGCCACTGGCGTAGTTGAGTTCGTTGACCACACCCAGGATGTTGCCATCGGCCGTGCAGGTGGCACTGCCCACATAATAGTCTGGTAGCCAGTCATATTGTAGGTGGTTGACAGCCTCACCAGGGGCTAGGGTAGCGGTCACGTCAAACGTAGATGGCTGACCGCTAAAGGTGCAAGTAAGATCAATCGTGCTGGTGTCCGAGTTCTGCACATTGAAGCCAGTGAAGTAACCGTAGTTCTGATCCATGATCAGCGGCATCACCAGGGACGTGGTGGCCGAAGCTGGGTCAAAGGCGTTGTACGCGCTACCCTTGTCAATGAAGTCGGTCTGGTTGACGATAGCCACCAACCCTTGACTGGTCGAGTTGCCCGTGACGCTGCCCGAACCAATAAAGTGTTGCCCGAAGGTGCAGGTGGAGCTAGTAGAGCCAGGCAGAGACATGGCGTACAGGGCGAAGGTCTCCGATTGACCGGCGGCGATAGTCTGCGTTTCGGTGCAGGCGGTACCTGTGCCGGCCGGCGTATAAGAAACGGTCACGCTGGTACTGGAGCCGCCCGTGTTCTGAATCTGAATACCCGTCTGGTAGCCCACGTTATTGGCCTGCACCAACGGCATCACGGGTTCCATGGAGCTACCCGTGAAGCCATTGTAGGCATACAAGGTACTTACACCCGTCTCGATCACCGTCGCTACAATGGAGCCACCAGAATCGGCCGTCACCGTCGCCGCGCCGACGAAGCCAGACGCCAGACAGGTATTGGTAGCCTGGTCAAAGGTGGCCGCCGCGCCTGGCTCAATCGTCGCCGTCTCCGTACAACTGGTGCCGCCGTAGGTTACGGTGACAGTCGTATCCGCGCTGCCGGCGTTCTGCACGTTGAACCACGTGCTGTAGTAGTAGTTATCCTTCATGATCAGGGGCAGGTTGACCGAACCAGCCCCGGCCGAGAAACCACCATAGCTGGCCCCAAAGTCGAACCCGTCACCCAGGACGTTGGTGATGGCCGCGATTTCCTGATCGGACGAAATGACCACCGAGCCATCAAAGCCCACCGACGCACCAATGGGGAAGAAAGTGGTGGAGCTATCGGCGGCGATGGTCGCGCTGACCGTCGTATCCACCGAACCGTCTTTGTTGTAATAGGTGATGACCACGTTGGCGTCATCCGTAGCCGACAGGTTTTGCACCTGGAAGCCGGAATCGTAGCTAGACGGTTGGGCGGCCGCTGTGGAGAACAACAAGAGGGTGATTAGACCCACGACAAGGAAAAGGGCAATTTTCTTCATGTAAAACCTCCGCAAGAATGTTGACGAGACAGGCGGCCGAACTCAGGATCGGCCGTTGATCACAATACGATGCAGCCTAAAGTATAGAGGGTAGTCAAAGGAATGGCAATAACCCGAATGGGTAATAACTGGGCTAATACCCTTTCTAACCCTGACCTTACTCCTGGCCCAGAGGTACGTCGCACCTCCAGAAGCGCAACGCGCCTGCGGAAGACAGTTTCTAAAGTTTCAGGGAGGCTAGGGAGCTAAGAAGTTCACCGCAAAACCAAACCAGGCGAACGGTGATGGCGATAACCAGGGCTACCGGCGCCGGCACTAATTGGGTGAGCAGAAGGGTAAGGGAGATTTCCCGCAAGCCCATCCCGGAGAAGGTCAATGCCCCGGCCAGGGAAACGCTACCAGCCAGGGCCCACATTCCGGTTATCGCCACGACCTGAGTGAGCGGCGTAGTGTGGAACAGGTTGATGACGCTAAACAGGACCCAAGCACCCACGACCCAAATGACCACGTACAAGGCCAACCAGGTTAGGGTATCGCGCCACCGCAGATGGCCGGCCGGGGTCTGCCGGCCGAGTTTCTGCCATAGCCACTCTAGGATGCGCGGATGCACCAGGAAAACAGTCAACACCAGCCCTACACCTAGTAAAGCAACCTGATTGCCGCTGTTCCGCCACTGGCCGGGCAAGGCCCAGAATGGCGATGTCAGCAAGGTGGTGACGATGCCAGAAATGAGGAAGAAGGCCAATTCGAGGGCGCTGAGGAGCGAGGTGGTTACTTTGCTGACACCAACTTGCTCGTAGAGGACGGCCCGGCCGGCGATGTACCACACCGGCCCCGGCATCCGCCGGGCCAGATTGGACGACCAGCAAATCTTGGTGCTGTGGCGGAAATTGTCGTAATGGGCCAGGCGTCTGACCAATAGATGCCAGGCCCAACTTGCCAATAGGAGGTCTATCGTAAAGAATAGGACAATGTACACGAACCAGAGCGGCCGTATCTGCCACCGATAGCCAGCCAGCAAATCCCAGTTCGACCAGAGAACACGGCCGATCAGGGCCAGAGAAACGGCTAAGAAGAAGAAGGCCAGCAGCTTACCGCGCCGGCCCGTAACCAGTTTCTGTGTTACCAAAGTATTGTGCTGAACACGGATTAGCAGGATTATCGGATTCTTTATCCGATAATCCTGCTAATCCGCTGTTCTATGAGAAAAAACCGTCATTATCGAGAGTTGATTGAGCGCCCCGCCCAGCCAGTACAGGGGCCAGGTCATTACCCGCAACGGCCAGTTATAGGCCAGGCGCAGCCAGGGTCGCCAG
>JBFMFT010000095.1:0-13038 GCA_040751925.1 Chloroflexota bacterium | reverse complement strand
TGCTCACCTCCGCCTGTGAACGCAACTGCTACTACTGCCCCTTCCGCGCCGGCCGCAACTACCGCCGCGCCACCTTCCAGCCCGACGAAATGGCCCAGACCTTCATGGATCTGTACCGGGCCGGCCGCGCCGAAGGCCTCTTCCTCAGCTCCGGCATCATCAAAGGCGGCGTCACCACCCAGGACAAAATCATAGACACGGCCGCCATTCTGCGCGAAAAACACCACTTTCGCGGCTACCTCCACCTCAAAATCATGCCCGGTGCCGAACGCGACCAGGTGCAACGCCTCATGCAACTGGCCGACCGCGTTTCCGTCAACCTCGAAGCCCCCAATACCGCCCGCCTGCAACGGTTAGCCCCTCGTAAACAATTCGTCGAGGAACTCCTGCAACCCTTAAAGTGGGTCGAAGAAATCCGGCGCAGCCAACCCCCGCGCCAGACCTGGAACGGCCGCTGGCCTTCCTCCGTCACCCAATTCGTGGTTGGCGCGGTGGGTGAAAGTGACCTCGAACTCCTCACTACCTCGGCCTATCTCTACAACCAACTTCACCTCCGGCGCACCTATTATTCTGGATTTAGCCCTGTCCTTAACACACCCCTGGAAAACCAGCCAGCGGCCGACCCCTGGCGCGAACACCGCCTGTACCAATCTTCCTTCCTCCTGCGCGATTACGGCTTCGACCTCGAAGAGCTACCCTTTACCGCCGACGGCAACCTTCCCTTAGCCGTTGACCCAAAGGTCGCCTGGGCGCAAGCCAACCTCAGCCATACCCCCATCGAAATCAACCGCGCCGGCCGTGAGCAACTCCTTCGTATCCCCGGCGTTGGGCCTAAAGGGGTGGAGGCCATTCTGGCCGCCCGCCGCCAGGGGAAGCTGCGCGACCTCCACGACCTCCAGGCTCTCGGCGTCATCACCGTCCGCGCCGCCCCCTACATCCTCCTCGACGGCCGCCGCCTGCCCTACCAGCTCAACCTATTGACACAACCACCGGCATCATCAACTTCCTCCCAAACCTCTTAATCTGTTAGTCCTGCCCATCCGTGTCACACTTCATCGGCGAACCCGTCACCGTCCATTTCAACCGGCCGCCCCTCTTGGAGAAGAAGCCGCCCTGCCCTGATCAATTCACCTGGCAAGGCCAGACGTTTACGGTTGTCGAAATGGTGGCGGAGTGGCGCGACTACCGGCGGCGCGGCCGTATGGCCGACAATATGCAGCCGGCCCACGCCGCCACGGCCGCTCAACGGGGCTCCTGGGGCGTCGGCCGCTTCTACTTCCGCGTTCGCACGGCCGACGGCCGCCTGTTTGAGCTTTATTATGACCGCGCTCCCCAGGACGCCGACCACCGAAAGGGGACGTGGTTCCTGTACCGAGAACTTCTGAATGAATAGCCGAGCATTACCTGGCGAGTGGTTGCGCGACTATCGCCGGCAAACCTTTCGGCTGGATGAGCAGACCCGCTTGAGTTCGGCCGAGGACGCGGTTCATTTCGTCAATGAGCGGGGCTTTGTTTACTTCTGGCCCATCAAAGAGATTACCTTGCCCAGCCTGTGGGTGGCCGTCGCCGGCGAGCGGCCGGTGGCGGATGAACACGACGACCCCGGTCACGTCACCTGGCGGTGGAAAGACAGCCTCCTGGACAAGCGGCAGTGGCATTACGCCAAAGTCTTGCGCGGCCGGGCCACCGTCATTGCCCTCCATACCCTACCCACCTTCTACGCCCTCAGCGAAAACTACGGCGACCCCGCCCATGACTACCTCCAACTCTACCAGGATGGGCTGCTCACCCGTGAAGCCAAACTCATCTATGAAACGCTGCTCAACGAGGGGCCGCAGGATACCGTCACCCTCCGCCGGCTCATTCACCTCAGCGGCGGCCCCTTCGAGCGCGGGCTGACCGAGCTCCAGCGTGACTTCAAGATTCTTCCCAGGGGTGTCGCTGAAACCGGGGCCTGGCGTTACAGCTTCGTCTACGACCTCGTTCACCGCTACTACCCAGAGTTGGCGGAACAGGCGCGGCCGATCGGCCGGCAGCAGGCGCGGGAAAAACTGGTCGAGTTATACTTCCTGTCCGTAGGTGCGGCTACCACCGCCGACGTCACCAAACTATTCCAATGGCCGCCCCGCGACGTGGAACGAACCCTAGAGTCATTGGCCACAGCCGGAGTCATACAGGGAGGGTACCTGGTGAATGGCCGGGTAGGGACGCACTATATCCATGCGTCGTTGTTAGCGGACAGGTGATCGGCGAGAGGTTGACTGGTTATGGATCGGCCGCCGTGTCGTTTTCCAGGCAGCGCACGGATTCCAGCATGAGATAGAGGGGAGCGATGATGGACTCTGGCGGTGAGAACGTCCCCTCCAGTTGCAAGATGTAAAGTGTACCCGGGCAAAGCCATAGGGCATTAAGACCGGGCACTGAACTTGAACCGCCCGGTGGGGTATAGGAATATAGTTGGTAGACGGCCGGCACTGTGTTATAGGCGAAGGTCTGTGGATCACCTGTCAGCTCAACATTACCCAACTCGAGCAGGAATTCCTGCGCTAGTTCGGCCAGCAAGGTAGTTGTAGTTGTCTCTGTCATCGTCAGGGGCTGCCAGGTGAGATTGAGAAGGTAGCTAGAATCAGCGGCCGACACAAAGTTAGCCACCCCGTTGACTGCATTCACCTCACCAAAGAGTTCTTCGTCCAGCACGATTTCTCGGTCACCCGGGTAGGCCAATCGGAAGCCGTAGACTTGGAAGTAAGTATCCTCCCACGAGGACCTTGTCTCGGCAATCTCTTCGAACTGCTGAACAATCCGCTCACTATCCGGCTGCAATATAAAGACGCGGACATAAGCAGCGTGGGCATGTTCCAGTAACCCCAGGGCTTTGTGAGCGTCGCCCAGGAATTCCCAACCTTGTATCAAACGCGGATTGACAGCCACCGCCTGCTCGAACCAGGGTAAGGCTTCGATGAATTTCCTTTGGGCGAAGTAGGCGTCACCCAGATAAAGATAGGCGATGGCAAAGTCAGGCTCTAATTCGATGGCTGCCTGATATTCACTGATAGCCTGGTCGTATTGTTCCTGGGCGTAATATGCTTCGGCGTTATTGAAGTGGTCTATCGCCTCTTGGCCGACGGCCACCTGGAAACCCAGGTCGGGATCAGCTTCCAGGATGGGCAGATACTCGTCTGCAACCTCGTTATCCGGGTCGAGTTCGTGCAACTGTGTGAAAGTAGTCTGGGCCTTGTCAATAGCCGCCAGGAGGAGATCGAGGTCCCATCTGCTTTCATACTGTTGTACATAGAGTAAGCCGAGCTGCTCCAGGGTTAAGTCGGTTATATAACCCAGGCTGTGAGCTTTTTCGAGCGAAAGCATGGCCGCCGCACTATCCCCTTGCTCGGTCTGCAGAACGCCGAGAATAGCCCAGGCTTCACCCGCACTGGGGTCTTGGACCAGGATTTGATCGGCTATTTGCTCGGCCGTAGCCCAGTCGCCCGCGTCCAGGACCTGCCAGCCATCGGCGAGCAGGAGACCATCGGGCGTAGGCGTGTAGGCAGGCGTGGGCGTGTCCGTTGGCGATGGCGTTACAGTAGGCGTGGGCGTATTGGTGGCGGTGGGCGTGACGGTAGGCGTCGCTGTGTCTGTAGCCGTGGCGGCCGCCGTCGGCGTAGGTGTGACAGCATCGGTGCGACAACCCAGGTTGATCAGCACGAGCAGAGTGAGAATAACGACAAGAAATTGTTTCACGTTAGGGACTTACTGCCTCCTCTAGTAGAGTTTCCAACCAGACACCGCCAGCGAGTATCTGCGATTTCCAGTCGGGTGACAATCGATCCAGCACGAAACCCATGACCAGGCCCGTGTAATAGAAACGGACTTCCCCTTCCAGCCGCGCCTGCCGCCGCAACTGGCTGATTTCTTGAGACCACCGCTGGTCAAAGGTGGTATACCCCCTAAAATCAGCGTCTTCAGTCACAGCGGGCAGAGGTTGGTAAGTGGCCGATTCGGCCGCCTGCCGCCAAATTGCCACTTCCACGTACTTAGCCAACCCTTCCAGCCACTCCAAACGGCGCTCATAGCTGATCAGGCTTGCCGGCAATCTCTCTCGCCGCCCGGCCCGTTGTTGTAGGAATTGGCGGGCCAGTTGAGTCGCCTCGTCATCGGAGCCGGCGTTGGCGGCCGCGATCAGCCACTCAATCTCCGCTTCCCAATCGTCAGCCATCCCGGAGTCGGCCGCCCAATAAGCCGCAGCCTGAGCGTAAGCTTCCTCCGCATCCTGCAAGCGAGCCAGAGCTACCTGGGCCTGGTAAGCATGGAAGGATTCGTGGAGGACACCCGTCATCTGCACTTCACTGGGCATAATCAAGAGGCGATAGGGGAAGACTTGCTCGATGACCGGCGGGAAGAGACTCTGCAACTGCTCGCGGAAGAAGGTGTCTGTCTCCCATTTAGTCGCCATACTCGCTACCCAGACCTGGCCGATCTGGACGGTGAAATTCTCAGTTTTGCTGGCTGGCTGGCGATAGTAGGGCTGATCCTGGAATGTGTCGCCGCTGACCAGAGACCAGCCGGCCGGCTGGTTCGGGTAGTTGACCAGGAAAGCGTCATCTCGATTCCATAGAAGAATGGGGATGTCGGCCGTTCCCCACCCCGGCCAGACCGTCTCGCCGAGTGCTTCTTTGAGATGGAGCGTTTCAGCCAGCCGGGCTTTGTCCAGTGGATCGAGGCGGCCGGTCGAAGGCGGTGGATCGGGCAGCGTCAGGTTGCTGAGAGCAGATAGTCCGCTTCCCAATAGACACAGACCGAGAGGTACAATAGCCAGGAGCAAAAGTAGATGGTGGCGTTTGGAGCGGAGTCTGCGTTGATTAGCCGGAGGCGGTACTGCGGCCGCCTTCACGGTCTGCACATCATGGCGACCGCGCACCACCACTGTTTCCGGGCAATCTCCAATGCGGACAGAGCAGCCAATTTCCTCCAGCGCTTCCCGTTGAGCGGCCGCCGCGAAGGAAACATCGTCGGCTTCCACACCGCCGCCAATGCCCGTAATCTGTACGACTTGGCGCTCACCTTCCAATCGCGCCGGCCGCAGGCCATACAGAAAGCGGCCGTCACGCGGGAGAATCAGGCTGACGCCCAGGAAATGACCCGCTGGCACAAGCGAGGACAGAGTAGTGGACACGAGAAGAAGCTCTAGGACCGGCCGCTTCGTTCAGCCTGCCATTCCTCGTAAGGCGGCACATCCTCTCCCACCGACCAGAAGAAGAAATAAGCCCCCGATGGCCCCATAAACTTGAAGGTCTGGCAAAGCAACTGTGAACGGCTCTTATAATCGAGACCATCCAGGGAACGCAGCCAGCCATAGAACGAGCCGTGCTCGGCAATGAGCCGTTGGCAGGTACGGGCGTTTTCTATGGTGGCCTGGATTTTGCGGCCGTTGCGGACAATGCGCGTATCCTCAGTTAGTCGCTCCACGTCACGCTGGTCAAAGGCCGCCACCCGCTCAATGTCGAAGCCGAGGAACGCCGCCTGAAAACCCGGCCACTTACTGTAAATAACCTTCCAACTAATGCCAGACTGAAAAGCAGCCTGGGTGATCTTTTCCAAATAGCCGGCGTCGTTGCTGGGAACGGCGCGAGGTGGGGCTTTATGTTCAGATTCAGCCATTTTGCACTCCCTATTCGCTATTCATCGTTTGAGCGTGGGCCAGGGCTAGCGCGCCCAACACGCCCGCCCGGCCGCCCAAACCAGGCGAAACAATGTACCTATCTATCTCATCCAGAACGGCCGGCGCGCGAACGTAACCGTTTAGCAAGGACTGAACCTTCTGGCGAACGAGAGGCAGCAGACCCGGCTGCTCCATCACCCCCCCACCCAGAACAATCCTCTGGGGCGAGAGTGTGCAGATAAACGTCGTCAGAGCCAGAGCCAGGTAGTGGGCCTCTAGCTCCCAGGCTGGGTGGTCCGAGGGCAGTTCCGCCCCCGGCCGCCCCCAGCGGGCCGCCAAAGCCGGCCCGGCGGCCAGCCCCTCCAGACAATCCCCGTGAAACGGGCAAATGCCAGGAAACGGGTCGGCCGCCCAATCATGCGGCACCCGCACGTGACCCATCTCCGGGTGAACCAACCCATGCAACAAGCGGCCGTTGACCATCGCCCCCCCGCCAATACCTGTTCCCACTGTCAGGTAAATAAAGGTATCCAAACCCTGCGCTGCTCCCCAACGCTGCTCCCCCAAAGCGGCCGCATTCACGTCCGTGTCAAAGCCAACTGGCACACCCAAAGCCCTACCCAGCGTCCCCACCAAATCCGCCCCCGACCAGCCAGGCTTCGG
Source organism: Chloroflexota bacterium (assembly GCA_040751925.1). GTDB lineage: Bacteria > Chloroflexota > Anaerolineae > Promineifilales > Promineifilaceae > JBFMFT01. The sequence goes on along the minus strand of JBFMFT010000095.1, from coordinate 6,719 downwards.
CGTAGCCGTAATAGACCCATAAGTAGCCGAGCGCGGATCCAAGTCCACCGGCCCAAAAGAGCCAATGCCAATCGCCGCCAACGGCCACCTCTCTTGCTGCTCCTGGAAAAAGGCCACCGCCCGGCCGAGCGTCTCCTCCGGCGTCGTCGTCGGAAACCGCACCTCCGCTCGCACGTCATCCGGCCCTGCGCCCACCGCACAGACAAACTTCGTCCCCCCCGCTTCCACCCCCCCAAAAACTGCCTTTGCCGTCTGCATATCCTTCATTATTACCCCCAGCCCGTTAATCCTGCCAATCCGTGTCCCACCTTCAATTAGCCCGCAGCCGCGCTTCCTTGTCAATTGGCGGGCGCGGCCGTCCCCGCGTCCGCCGCAGCAACGAACTCACCCACTCAATCTGCTTCAACTCCTCATTCACCGCCGCCAGGTCAAAAGCCTCCGGGTCAAAGCCTCGACTATCCCTTGACAACTTGGCCGGCAGCCGCTTCCCTTCCGCCAGCGAGCGCAAGAACAGGGTGTAATTCATTGGCCCACCGACCTCCTCTGGGGGACAGGCCCGCTTTCCCTTCAAGCACAGGGGATACTGCTCCCCATTCTGAAAAGGCAACATCCTTTCCACCAGCAATTCATGTTCCCAGTAATGACCAAAATTATAGATGTACAAAAACTTAGCCTTTTCCCCACCCACCAATTCGTGCAGGTGAACCACCTCCCCATTCTGCACGCCCCACTTCGTCCCCAAATCATCGGCCGTCACCGAATCGCTGTACGAGACTCCATCAATGAGGAACTGATAAAGCCGGGTATTCCGCCAGCCCAAAACCACCTGCAAAGCCAGGTGCAACTCGTACAACGTCGCGTCATTACGAATCAAAAACCGCCGCCAGATCGGCGGCCGCGTATGCCGCATCGTCACCTTCATCTGGTAAACGGCCGTTTCCACCACTGGCGCCGCCGGCTGGTCAACCACCTGCTCCTGGGGCGATTGTTCATTGTTCATGGTTCGTTGCCCCCACCAAGCGCCTCAATCAAGGAAGCCACATCTAGCTGGACCAGCCGCAAAAGGCGCAACAACTCCCGCCGTTCGGCCGGACTCAAACCCTCCCGCGGCACCCGCGCCAAATGTCCCCGTACCCAATCCAGCCGGTCAACGCCCGTCGGCCGGCCCTGGCGTGGTGGCAGCAGCGTCCCTCCCAGCCACTCTGGTTCAGAACGAAGGGCGGCCGGCGGCGGCTCGCCGACCGCCTGTGGGGAGTCGAACGAAGTTTCGACCCTCTGTTCAGACGGCGGCTCGGCCGGCTTCGGCGGCGGTTGACGCAACTCACGCACCGCCTCGGTCAGGGTTTTCGCGGGCGCTTCCTTGAGTTGGTCGGCTACCCGCCGCACCTCGGCTGCGTCCAACTCCCCATTCAGCCGCGCCTGATGGAGCGCCCGCTGCTGGGCCAATCGTAACCCCTGGTAAACGCGCGTATCTCGCTCCGTCAACGTACCCTGGCGCACCGCCTCTTTAATCTCGTCCGGCAACTTCAACAACTGAATCAACTGGTGGATCCGTTGGCGCGACATTCCCAACCGCTTACCCACCTTCGCCCAGGTCACCGTCTTGGCCCAGGGCGAATCCGGCGCGGACGGAACAGAGGAAGTGAGGGGGCTTGACCCATCTGGCTGAGTTCCTTTTGTTCCCCCAGGGCCTTCTGCTTTTGCCGCCGCCTCCGCCTGCATCAGTTCCCGTAGATGGAGCAACCCGGCCGCCCGATCCACGTCATTCAAGTCCTCACGCTGGATGTTCTCCACCAATTGGCGGACAAACCGCGTAATGGAACTATAATCACGGCGGCGCACGACGGCCGGAATCGTTGCCAACCCGGCCAACTGGGCCGCTCGCCAGCGCCGCTCCCCATGCACCAGCAAGAATTGATTGGGAGCGATCTCCGTCACCTCAATCGGCTGAATCACCCCAACCTGCCGGATACTTTCACTCAAATCCAGCAGACTAGCCTCTGGGAACGTCCGGCGCGGCTGGTTCGGATCGGCCATAATCGCCTCCACCCGAATGGCCGCCAACTGCATCCCGGCCGCTTGCTCCACATCCTCCTGAGTGGCAAACAGCTTTTCCAGGTCGCCCGTGTGCGGCCGCGCCGCCTGCGCCAGGCTAATCCGAGGTCGTTCCTTAGCCATGACGTGAATTCCCCCTGGCCACAATGATCCGCGCCACCTCGCGGTATGCCTCCGCCCCCTGACCACGCGGATCGTGGGTCAGGATACTCTTGCCGGCCACCGCGCTCTCGGCAAAGCGCACCGAACGCTTAATAATCGGCCGGAAAATATGTTGGCCCGCCCCAAATTGATGGTCTACCGCCTCCACAATATCCTTTGTCAGAACCGTGCGGGTATCGGCCATCGTCAACAGAATCCCTTCTACCACCAGGCCCGGATTGAGCTTCTTCCGCCGCACGGTCTCAATTGTCGAGAGAATCATAAAAGCTCCTCTGGCCGCCAGATACTCCGTCTGGATGGGGATTAGCACACTGCTGGCGGCCGTCAGGGCGTTAATCACCAGCAGTCCCAGCGAAGGATTGCAATCAATCAGAATAAAATCGTAGCGCGGCTTCAGCCCTTCCAGCAACGTCGCCAAAACCCGCTCCCGGCTCAGGGTATTTATCAAAGCCAACTCAATCAAACTCAATTCCGGTTGCGCCGGCAGCAAGTCAAAACCCTCATGCGTCGGATGAACGGCCGCCGCCACGTTACTCGGCAGTCCATCCACCTCCGCCTTGAGCGGTTCATAAATCGTCGGCGACACCTGATCGGGATCAAAACCCACGTGCTGGGTCAAATTCCCTTGCGGGTCTAAATCCACCGCCAGCACCCGCTTCCCCAGTGCTGCCAGCGCGGCCGACAGGTTAATCGCCGTCGTCGTCTTCCCCACTCCCCCTTTTTGCATGGCAATCGCAATAATACGGGTCATCCTCAATCCTTTCCACCACCTATCAGTGCAGTGCGTTGCGCCTGAGCAGAGTTCATGCCTATCCGGCCGCTTCTAAGCATAACCGTTGTCCAACAAAGTGTCAACCACGGTTGACACTTTCCGCGCCTGCCCCAACCGGACAGGTTTTCGGAAACCTGTCCGGTCTTGTTCAAGACTGTTGTGTTTACTCAGGCTGCCTGTAGAAACCAGGTTTTTTGCCAGCCATTACGATGGTTGTCGAGAGAAAAACCTGGTTTCTGGCTGAGTAGTTATAGATTGTTGGACAAAATGCCGCACTGTGTCATAATTGGAGCAATAAATTCTAACAGGGTAGGGCAAGCTTCTCGTTTGCCCACCGTTCCCTGAGTTCCTTTAGTTCCTGAATCCAGCGCAACGAGGTAGCCTATGGCCCAATCGTCCGCAGAGTATTTCGATTACGTCGTCATCGGCTCCGGCTTTGGCGGCAGCGTATCTGCTATGCGCCTCGCCGAAAAAGGCTACAGTGTATTGGTGCTAGAGCGGGGGAAACGCTACGGTCCCAACGATTTCCCCAAAACCAACTGGAATATCTTTAAGTTTCTGTGGCTGCCGGCCGCCCGTTGCTTCGGCATCCTGGGCATCAACTTTATGAAGGACATTATGATCCTCAACGGCAGTGGGGTAGGGGGAGGCAGCCTCGTCTACGCCAACACCCTCATCCAGCCCGGCCGCGCCTTCTTCCAGGCCGACGAATGGCGCGAGTTAGCCGACTGGGAAGCCGAGCTAACTCCCTGCTACGACACAGCCCGCCGGATGCTGGGCGTCACCCCCAACCCCCGCTTCTGGCCGGCCGACCACGTCCTCCAAGAAATCGCCACCGAACTGGGCCAGGCGCACACCTTCAAGCCCACTCCCGTCGCCGTCTATTTTGGCGAACCCGGCCAAACCGTGCCTGACCCCTATTTTGGTGGTCAGGGGCCAGACCGGACGGGCTGCAACTTCTGTGGCGGCTGCATGGTCGGCTGCCGCTACAACGCCAAAAACACTCTCGACAAAAACTATCTCTACTTCGCCGAAAAATACGGGGCCGTCATCCGGCCGGAAGCCGAAGTCATAGACATCCGGCCGCTGGCAAACCAGGAGGAAAGGGAACTCAAGGAACTTAGGGAACTCGACCCCTCTAGTTCCCGCAGTTCCTCTAGTTCCGGCCTTCCCCGCTACGAAGTAGTCTACCGCCGCTCCACCGCCTGGTTCGCCAAACGGCCGCAAACCGTCCGCGCCGCCAACGTCATCGTCGCCGCCGGCGTCCTGGGTACGAATAACTTGCTCTTGCGCTGCCGTGACGAGACAGGCGCACTACCCAAGATTTCGCAACGCTTAGGCCAGATGATCCGCAGCAACAGTGAAGCCCTGATGGGCGTCACCGCCCGTGCCCACCACAAAAACGGCGCCGAGCCGCCCGACTACTCCCAGGGCATTGCCATCACCTCCCATTTCTGGATTGACGGCGTAACCAGCGTCGAGCCAGTGCGCTATCCCCGCCGATCATCCCTGCTGCGGAGCATGGGTGTACCCCTCTTGAAAAATACAGGTACGAACTGGCATCGCCTCGGCCGCTACCTCCTCTATGCCCTCAAACGCCCCTATGATTTCCTCAAGGTACGTTTCTTGCCCGATTGGGCCAGGGACAGTACCATCCTGCTCATCATGCAAACCGTTGAGAACCGGATGCACTTCCGGCGCGGCCGTAGCCTATTGACCGGCTTCAAGCGGGGACTGATCAGCGAGCGCGACCGGCGGCTGCCTATCCCGGCCGTCGTCGAAGCCGGCCGCAACGTCGTCCAACGCTTTGCTGACAAAGTAGATGGTATTCCCCAATCCACTTTCGTTGAAGTATTACTAGACACCCCTACCACCGCCCATATCCTGGGTGGCTGCGGCATCGGCCGCGACGACACCACCGGCGTCATTGACTTGAATCACGAAGTGTTCAATTACCCCGGCCTCTACGTCGTGGATGGTTCCTGCATCCCATCCAACCTGGGCGTCAACCCCAGCCTGACCATTACGGCCATGGCCGAACGGGCCATGAGCAAAATTCCGGCTAAACACCCTCGGTGAAATGTGAGGAATTTCTTTTCACGTTTCACGCCTCACGTTTCACGTTTCACTTAGGAAATTTGGAGGACAAACGATGAACCCGCGCCCCACCCTTCCCTTCGTCAACCCCGCCACTGGTGAGCAGTTCGGCGAAGTAGCCATGAACACCCCGGCCGAGGTCCGGCAAGCCGTCGCCGAGATGCGCCAGGCGGCCGTCGTCTGGCGACAAAAGCCCATCCAGGAGCGCGTGCGAATCATCCGGCAGTTGCAGAAGGTGTTGATTGACGCCACTGACGAGGTCACGGCCGTCCTCAACCGCGACTGTGGCAAGACCCGCCAGGATGCCCTGGTCGAGTTTTTCATTACCATCAACCTGATGGATCGCTATTGCCGCAGCGCAGAAAGCTGGCTACGGCCGCGCCGCGTTCCCTCCGGCATCTATTACTTCAAGCGGTGCTACGTGGAGCAGCGGCCGTATGGGGTGGTGGGGATCATCGGCCCCTGGAATTACCCCGTCGTCCTGACGGGTACGCCGGTTATCGCCGCTCTCCTGGCCGGCAACACCGTCGTCCTCAAGCCATCGGAAGTCACGGCCGCCACCAACGTCCTGATCGAGCAATTGCTCAACCGCGTGCCAGAATTGCAGCCTTACGTGCGGGTCGTCCATGGTGACGGCTCCGTTGGCGCGGCCCTGGTCGAAGCCGCGCCCGATCTCATCTTCCTGACTGGCTCGACGCCGACGGGGAAGAAGGTGATGAAGGCGGCGGCCGATAACCTGACGCCGGTCATCTGCGAGCTAGGCGGCAAAGACCCCCTTATTGTCCTCGAAGACGCCAACGTAGAAGAGGCCGCCCGTTGGGGCGTGTGGGGGGCCTGCTTCAACGCCGGCCAGACCTGTATGGCTGTCGAACGAGTCTACGTGGTGGAGAAGGTCTACGACGCTTTTGTGGAGGCGGCCGTGCGCGAGGCCCAGGCTTTCCAGATGGGTTGCACGGCCGATAAAGAAAGCCCCTACAGCATGGGGCCGCTAACCTTCGAGCGACAGGTTCACATCGTAGACGATCATTTACAGGACGCCCTGGCGAAAGGAGCCAAGGTACTGCTGGGCGGCCGGCGTGATCAGATGTTCATGCAGCCCACCGTCCTGGTAGACGTGGACCACTCCATGAAGGTCATGCGAGAGGAGAGCTTTGGCCCCTTCCTGCCCATTATGAAGGTCAAGGATGAGGCGGAGGCGATTCGCCTGGCAAACGATTGCGCCTTTGGCCTGAGCGCGTACGTCTGGAGCGAAGACCTGACGCGGGCGCAGCGCGTCGCCAGCCAGATAAACGCCGGTACCCTGGTCGTCAATGACGCCCTCTCCCATTTTGCCGTGACTCAATTACCCTTTGGTGGGGTGAAGCACACCGGCAACGGCCGCGTGCACGGCCAGCAAGACCTTTTGCAGTTTACCCAATCCCACTCCTACGCCGTCGGCCGCACCCCCTCCCCGTTGGACATCGCCACCCACCTGCGTAAGCCCGGCCACTACTGGCTCGGCGCGGGGATCATGCGCGTCCTGTTCGGCGTCACCCCGGAACAGCGGTTACAGGGCGTGCAAGAGTTAGCCAATGGCGTAAAAGAACGGCTGCCGGAAACGCCACCCTCCTCCGCCCCCGCCACGCCCAGCCCC
>JBFMFT010000094.1:0-13097 GCA_040751925.1 Chloroflexota bacterium | reverse complement strand
TGCCAGGAGCCCGTTATTATTCCCGCAAATAGACCGTTCAGTGGACCGCAGATTGGCCCAGCAACTAAAGCATCACCAAGCCACTCGCCAATTTGACCAAATACCAGTCCGAAGAAACCACCGATCAGCATGCCCAGAAATAATCCTCTTGGTATGGACAGAATACCAGTGATTGATAGTCTTCGAAATATGGCTCCGATCCCGGCCCCTAAGAAGCCGCCAGGTATTGCTACGAACATAAATGTAATTATCGGCACGATTAACCAAAACAGGACATTTGCCGCGAACACAAGATCTACTTCACTGGTCAGTCCTTCCCACCACGCTTTGTAGGCGGCCTCACAAGTCAAATGAAAGAGAAGAAAGAGAAAGGTTGCAATAGCCGAAGCAACAACGCCTAAGAAAAATCCTCGCCGCTGTGTCTCAGATTTACTTGGTATGACTCCCGGCGACGCCTGAATGATTGAATTCGTTTCCATAGCCAAATTAGTCTCCTGCAACGTTGAGTGCTATCCAGGTTGCCAACTCCTTATTGGTTTGAAGTTCTCCACTTACTACCATATTGCCCAATCGCCAGCCTCTGACCGATAAGCGCAAGTCTTCCATGCTGTTGCCGAGACCATTACCATGCAGCCCCTGCAATACTTCATCTCGCGCTCCATAATTGCCCGCTGTATCGTAATTGACAGCATAGTTAAAAGAGGCTATGTCATAGCCGGCTGTAAAGCCTAGCAAAGCTGGACCCCCAGTCATAGGGCCAAGCATCTGGTTAGCGAGCCCGAAAAGCTCCCCAATTTTGCCTCGGCCGTCAGCAGCTTGCTCATGTCTCATAATTGCATACTTCCAGAGCAATTGTCGGAAGAACCCTTGATCGTTTCCCATACTGACTGCTGTCAGGAAGTGACCGACTTGCTGACTGTAGGGTTGCTTGATTCCCCATTGCTCCTCATATAGATGATCGTCTTGAAATTCTGGCTTAAAACCACTATCGTCTCTTTCTCCGCCTAAACCAGCAAATTGAGCGTGAGGGAGATTGCCCATTCTAGTTTCTGCTAAGACCTCGTCAAGGCGACCTGCAGCTGTGTCTCCACCCATTAGAACGCGCACAATGAGTCGGTGTAGTGTTGAATTAGCTAAGTAGTTTCTTACAACAATATTGCCAGTTGAGGGATTTTGGACATAGCTGCAATCAGCATTAACACACACGGCGTGCCCTGTGGGGTCGGTATAGTTGAGCGGAGAGTTGAGCGCATAGCTGTAGCGATTGAACGTTTGAGGATTCTTGGGATCAGGCGCAATCGTATCTGCGCTGGCGAACCCCCCAATCGAAGGCACATAATACCTGGCATTCATATACACCAACCCAACCGGGTCGTTGTGCAGGTGGCCGGTGAAGCCCCGGTCGGTGTGCAGGGTGGAATCAGAGGCCCGGTAGCTGCCAAACGGCAAATAGCGCACCCAGTCTACTAACTGACCGCTGTCCGAGGCTATCACACTGGTCGAACCCAGGTGGTCGCCATAGAGGTAGGTCAGGCTGCTGTAAGTGGCTGGATTGCCGGTGATACGCAGGTTGTCGAACTTCACCAGACCGTTGGTTGTCCGCCAGGCCACGAAGCTGCCGCTGCTGAGTGGCTCACTGGGACTCGTCCAACTCAAGACCGCTTGACCATCCCGCCAGACCTGGATGACCCCGGTGGCGGGGTTGTAGGTGGCCCGATAGCTGTGACTGGCCCCACTGGCAAAGCCCAGGCTGGTCGAAGCCCGCAGGTAGAGGGTGTCGTTCACGCTTTCGTGGATTTCGACGGCCGTGGGGCTTTGATAGACCAGGTAGGCGTTGCCGTGATTGGATTGGCTGGCGCTGCTGGCGAAGAAGAAGAGGCCCGCGCCCATGTTGCCGATACCGAAGGTGGCTGTCCATTCGTAGCTCATGGCTCCACTCTGGTTGAGGGAGCGGGCACTGTTGGTGACCCCGGCCGTGATATTGGTTTGCTGGTAAAGGGAGTTGTGGGAACCACTGGCGGCGGGGGCGACACTCCACGTGCCGGCGTAGACCGTCCAACCTGTGCTGTCGCCATCGTCGAAGCTCTCGGCCAGGGCCAACCCTTTCTCGCGCAGGGCGATGGCTTGGCTGCCCAACGTGTACAGGCTGCGACTGGTTTCGTGGGTTTGACCCGGATTCCTGACCTCGTAATGGGGGAAGGGGTAGTGGATGACCGTGCCATCGGGCAGGACGGTCTTGACCCGCTGGCCGTTGGCGTCGTAGGTAAAGGTGGTGGTCTGACCGTTGGCTGTCACCGACGCCAGCCGGTTCTCCACGTCGAAGACCTGGTTATAGGTTACACCCCCCTCCACCCGCTGGGTCATGTTGCCGTTGGCGTCGTAGGTGAAGCTGCCGGCCGGGCTGCCACTGACGCTGGTGACCGCCTGTGGATGGCTCGCCCCGTAGGTATAGGTGTGCGTGCCTGTCTCGTCCGTCCGGCTGCTGATGTTACCCAACAACGGGTCCTCATACGGGTACGGGTCAGTGGGATAGTATTGATAGCTGTGGTTGTAAGCTGGCTGCGTACCCGTGGCCGTCAACAGCCGCCCCAGGTGATCATAGGTAAAGGTCTGCGTGTCATTCGGCGTAACAGCGCTGTCGGCAATTTGGGTCACATTACCCACCTTGTCGTACTGGTAGCTGAAATTGAGCAGCGTCCCGGCCGTCATACTCGCCAGGCGAAAGTTCGCGTCACCCAACCCGCCACCGGCCGCGTCCCCGGCCGGGTGGTAACTGAAGTTGCTGTTCACACCACTACCCAGGCTTAATTGAATGGTCTGGCCGCGAGCGTTGTAGGTGGCGGCCGGGACGTAGCTACTTGTCCCCGTCAGCGCCTCCGGCAAGCCCTGGTTGTTGTAGTCGGTGTCCACCACCTCTCCCCCCGGATAAGTCATAGTATCTGGACGATCAAGAGCGTCGTAGCTATAGTTGGCGGTATACGTCGAGCTACCAATTCGGCGTACCTCCTGGGAAACCCGGCCGCGATTGTCATAAGTATAGGCGCTACCACTCGTCCGGTCTAGCTCCTCGTAGTTATCCAAATAACCCTCGCCAGCCTTGACCGTCATCTGGAAACCGTAGAGTTGGCTGGAAGCGGCCGCGCCCAACGGGTACGTCCACTGGGCCGCCTTACCAGGGTTATTCTTTTCCCACACCTGCACCGTCACCCAATCGTTGTCGCCAATCGCTAACAGGACGCTATACTGCACGGTGTTTTGGGCGGGCATCAGGATCGTGCTGGGCGTGAAGCCCCCACTGTTCTTGGCCCGCGCCTTCAAATTCCCCCCGTCCACCAGCAGTTCTACCTGGTACGACCCGCCATTGCTAATCAGTTCCATCTCGTCGGACAGGCCACTGATATTGTTCACCCGGAAGTCGAAGCGTACGGCGTCGCCGGCCGTCAGGTTGAACAACGGCCGCCACACAATCGCATTAGCCCCCTGCTTTTGCAGCTTGACTTCTACGGGGTTGATACCAGGATCCATGCTCACTGTACCTGACGAACTCCAGTTGGAACCAAGCGAGGCGCGGTTGAAGTCATCGCTGAAGGTCGGCGCATAAGTGTCCACACTGGCTAACCGCCCCAGGCCGTTTGTCCCTGTATCGTAACGGTTTAACACGAAAGCCGTAGAAGCGGTCAGGGGCAACGATTTACCCAACGGCCGGTTGTAGGCGTCCGTCACAAACTGAACCACCTTATCCAGGGCATCGTCCTGGCTAACCAGGTTACCGGTCACGTCGTAACTATAGTCCCACCGGCCCATGTCCGGATCGGTCATGTCCAGCTTGCGGCCGAGAGCGTCATAATTCATAGTGGTCGTAACGACGTGGTCGTCAGTATACCCCGAGCCGCAAATGTAACCACCCCGCGTGACGGTTTTCAGATTGTCCATGACCACGTAAACCAACACCCCCTTGTAAAAAGATAACGCATAATTTGTAACACTTCTTGCATTTGTGATATAATTCCCAAAGTCGCCGACAGGTTGAGTGGATAGTGTCCCAGGAACCACAGATTAACCAAAGCGCACTCCTGGCTGGCATCGTGGGCCAGGTGGGGTGCATGACCATCATCTTAATCGGGCTGGCTTTTGGGGCCGGCTGGTTGCTCGACCGCTACCTGGAAACCAAACCTGTCTTTACCATTTTGTTCCTGGTGGGTAGCGTGCCGGTCACTTTGTTCATTACCGTTCGGCTGACCCTGACGGCCGCCGCCCGCGCCCAGCGCAGCAATCAGAGTAAAAAACCTTAGAAACTCGGTTTCTGGAAGAAACCGAGTTTCTTTACGAAATTACTAAGATGGAGGGAAGAACTCGCCTATGAAGAAAAGGTATATCATCTACATCTGCCTGGTCCTACTCATCGTCTTTGGCTCGGTGCTAGACGTAACCAAGCCGGTGCGCCCCAACATCCAGTTGCCGGGTGAAATCCTGATCCCCTGGGGGGAAGGGTCGCCTTTGGCTGGCTTCTTCGGCCAGGGCCTGACCAACACCTTCGTCGCCACCGTGCTGACCTGGTTGCTGCTCCTTCTCCTCGTCTGGCGGTTGCGGGCGAGATCGCGCACGGCCGACGAAGTACCCACCGGCTTCTACAACTTCTTCGAGATGATCATCGAAGGGGTTTATGGCTTCGTCCAGAATGCGGCCGGCAAGTGGGCTAAGACCTTCTTCCCCTTCTTTATGACCTTCGTCCTGCTGATTCTCACCGCTAACTGGATGGAACTCATCCCCGGGGTGGACAGCATCGGCAAGTGGGAAGACCTGGGCCATCACCACGTGGAAGTGGCGGAAGCGGCGGCGGCGGCCGAAGGTCGCGAACTCACTGAGGAGGAAATTCACACTATCGAAGAAGAAGCCAAACTCGAAGGTGGCAAGCAGTCCGGTATTTTCTTGCTACGCGCCGGGGAAGGGGAGGAGGCTGGGATGCAATTGGTACCCTACGTGCGGGCGGCCGCCACCGACCTCAACTTCACCGTTGCCCTGGCCCTCGTCTCGGTGGTGATGACCCAGTATTTTGGCTTTAAGGCTTTGGGCGCGGGCTACCTCAAGAAGTTCTTCAACTACAACGCCGACAAAATCGCCAAGAACCCGTTGGGCCTCATGGATACGCTGGTGGGCATCCTGGAACTCATCTCCGAGTTTTCCAAGATTCTCTCCTTTGCCTTCCGTCTTTTTGGCAATATCTTCGCCGGGCAGGTACTCCTGTTCGTGATTGGCGCATTATTGCCGGTAGCCAACATTGGCGTCTTTGGCCTGGAATTTTTCGTCCACGTCATTCAGGCTTTGGTGTTCGCCATGCTCACCCTGACCTTCATGTCGGGCGCGACGCACGGCCACGCCGAGGAACACTAACCGATGTCCAGTAATCAGTAAGTGGCCGTCTGACTACTTACTCATTACTCATTACTCATTACTCATTACTGCAACTTGGAGGATATAGATTATGGATGTTGAAGCAGCTCAGGTTTTAGCCGAAGCTTTGGGAAACGGTTTACGGCTCGTTGGTGCCGGTCTGGCTATGACCGGGGCCATCGGGGCCGGCGCGGGCATTGGCCTGGTGGTGGGCGGCGCGGTGCAGGGTATCGCCCGCAATCCCGACACGGCCGGGGCCATCCAGACCAACATGATTCTGGGTATCGCCTTTGCCGAAGCCGTAGCTATCTACGCTCTGGTGGTGGCCCTGATTATCCTGTTTGTGGGATAGCCAGGAGAGGGCAATAGCAGATGGAAGCATTAGGTATTTCGTTAGGCTATATCCTCGTCCAGATCCTCGGCATCACCATATTACTGTTCTTGTTGAAGGGCTACGCTTACGAGCCGATCCTGAAGGTGCTGGAAGAACGGAAGGCTCGCATTGCCAAGGGATTGGAAGACGCCCGCCAGGCGGCCATCGCCCGCGACAACGCCGACGCCGAGGCGAAGAAGATTCTGGACGCCGCCCGCGCCGAGGCGGCTAAATTGCGGGCCGAAGCGGCCGTCCAGGCTGAAGAGACGGCCGGCGGCATTGTCGCCAAAGCCAACGCCGACGCCAAAGCCCGCCTGACCACCGCTCAGGCCGAGGCCGAAAATGAGCGCAATCGTATCTTATCTGAATTGCGCGGCCAGGTGGCGGCTATTGCCATCGCCGCCGCCCAAAAGGTGGTCGGTGAGACGCTTCAGGATCGTGACCGCCAGCATCAACTCATCGCTGACTTCTTCGCCAAAGTGCCGGCCGGCGTGGCCCAACTATCGGGCGACCGGGCCGAGGTAACCAGCGCGCTCCCTCTAACCGATGAGGAGCAGGTCACGGTACGGCGCACCATCCGCGCGGCCGAGGTCAATTTCCGCGTTGACCCCGCCATCCTGGGCGGTCTGGTTATCCGCGTCGGCGACCAGGTGGTAGATAACAGCGTCACCGGCCAGATGGCCGCCCTGCGCGAATCACTCAGCTAGAGACGACCCGGCTGGGTCGTCTCTACTGGCTTTCGTCTAAAGAGGAGAAGATGGGTAATTGGTGATTGGTGAATGGGTCATTACCAATGACCCATTACCCATTACCGTTCATTACCTCCGTGACGAATAGCTCATACGATTCGGGGTCATTGCCGGTGAAGTCCAGGCACAGGTGGTCAGCCCCCACCTGGCCGTATTCCCCCACCACCTCTACCAGTTCCGACGGCGTGCCAACCAGGGCCATCCATTCCTCGCGGCCGTTGGGCAGCAGCCGCTCAATCTTGGCCCTGACCGCCGCCTCTGTGCGGGCGCATAGCACCAGGTCATAGGTCGTCTTCTCAATCGTGCTTTCGTCGCGGCCGGCCGCTTCGCAGTGCCGTTTTAGCGTTTCCCGTTGCTGGACAAAGGCGGCCGGCGGCCCCCACAGGTTGCAGGCGTCGCCCAACTGGGCAATGATCCGCATGGTAATCTTTGGCCCTACGCCGCCAATCAAGATGGGCGGGTAGGGCTTTTGCACAGGCTTGGGTTCCAGGATGGCTTCTTCGACGTGGAAGTAGCGGCCGTGAAAAGTTGCTCGCGGCTGCGTCCACATCGCTATCATCAGGCGCAGGGCCTCTTCCATCTGGGCCAACCGTGTGGCGGGCTTGTCTATGAACTCGAAGCCGTACTGCTGGTACTCTGGCTTATAACCACCCCCACCAAAGCCGAAGTTGAGCCGGCCGCCGCTGAGGTGGTCCATCGTCGCCGCCATCTTAGCCAGCAGGGCCGGGTTGCGATAGCCCACCGGGCTAACCATCACCCCCAGCCGGATACGTGAAGTGACGGTGGCCAGGGCGGGCAGGGTCGTCCAGGCGTCCAGGAACGGTTCATCGGGACGGCCGTGCATCGGCAACTGGCAGAAGTGATCCATCAGCCAGACGGAAGCAAAGCCATCCCGCTCGGCCTGCTGGACGTGGGCTTTGGTGTTGGCCCATAAGTCGGGCCCGGCGGCCGGGTAGTGGAAGGAGACGTTACGCAATCCAAATTTCATCTTGGGCGGGGATTGGGGGATTAGGGGATTGAGCGTTTAGGCGATAGGTTGCGTGCATATCATACTCCTTCATGAAGGCGGCCGACGACTCTATTCTATCCGCTTAGGGGTGTTGCGTAAATGGCGGCAGCTTAGAGGTTAGCCTTATAAGCCCGGTTCCAGCCGCCGTTCCAGGGAATAGCCAATCAGCACCAGACTCAATACGGCCAGGGTAATCATCAGGCCGGTGGGCAGCACCCACCAGCGCCAGGAATCACCCAGAAAGGCTCCACTGGTGCGGGCGAAGAAGAGCATCGTCCCCCAACTCTTCGCCGAGGGGTCGGCCAGCCCCAGGAAGCTCAGGCTGGCCTCGGCCAAAATACTGGTGCTGGCCACCAGTAGGGCCTGGGCCAGGGCAATTGTCCGCACGCCCGGCCACAGGTGGACAATGATAATCCGCCAGGGTGTGCAACCCAACGCCCGCGCCGCCTCGATGAACGGCTCGGTTAGCATCGCCAGCACCCGCGAGCGAATGAGGCGGGCGGGGCCGGCCCAGGAGACGAGGGTCAGGATCAAGACGACGTTGCGCTGGTTCGGCCCCAGGTACGCGCTCAAGAGGATGACCAGGGGCAGGAAGGGTAGGACCAGAGTCAGGTCTACCAGGCGCATGAGCAGCCGGCTGACCAGGCCATCGGAGTAACCGCTAATCAACCCGACCACCACGCCTATCGTAACCGCCAAGACGGCCACGGTCAGGCCAATCCCTAACGAAATGCGCGTACCCCAGATGAGTTCGCTCAAGATGTCCTGGCCGATGTCGTTGGAGCCTAAGACAAACTCGGGACTCGGCCGCTGTAACGGCCGGGCCACTCGTTCCGTCGGATCATAAGGGGCAATGTGCTGGGGAAAGACAGCCATAATCACCAACCCCACTAAAAGAGCGAATCCTAGCGCGCCGACAAGGCCCGATTTTGGATTTTGGATTTTGGATTTTGGATGCTCCATCACTCAATGGGACGCGAATGACGCGGAGGGACGCGGACTGATGCTGATCTTTTTGCTACCTGCCACCTGCCACCTGCTACTTGCTGAAGAAGGCAAGCCGGCGGCTTGCGCTACTTGCTACCTGCCACCTGCTACCTGCCACCTTCAACAGACCGCAGCCTGGGGTCTAGGCGCGGATACAGCCAGTCGGTCAGCAAGTTGATGAACAGGACACCCAGGGTAAAGATGAGAAAGCCCCCTTGCAGCAGGGGGTAATCGCGGCTCTTAACCGCCTCGAACATCATACTGCCCAGGCCGCGATAGTTGAAGACGGTCTCAATCAGGGTGACGCCGCCCAACAACTGGCCGAAATCCAACCCAAACGAGGTGACTACCGGCAGCAGGGCATTCCGCATGGCGTGGCGGTACAGCACGGCGAACTCGCGCAAGCCTTTGGCCCGCGCCGTGCGAATGTAAGGCGCGCCCAGGACGTTGAGCATGGACGAGCGCATCACGGCGAAGGCGGTCGGCACGTAGGAGAGGGCCAGCACGCCGAGCGGCAAAATGGCGTGCTTCACCACGTCTGTCACTTTCTCCCAGCCGTCCGGCCGGGGAATCGAATACGAATCACCACTGGGCAAAATGCGCCAGCGGACGGCGAACAGGGGAATGAGCAGCATGGCTACCCAGAACGAGGGCATGGAACGCACGGCGAACAGGGCTGTCAGGAGACCTAAGTCACCCAGGCGGCCGTGCCGCCAGGCCGCCCATGCTCCCAACAGGGAACCCAGTAAGGTCGCCAGGGTCAACCCGACGAGAACGAGCGAGAACGTCCACACAAAACGGTCGGCCAGGATTTCTGCCACCGACTTGCCGCCGCTGTAACGGTAGGAGTGGCCCAGGTCGCCTTGCGCCAACCGCCCCAGGTAGAGGAGGTATTGTTCGCCGAGCGGCCGATCCAGCCCATAAGCGGCCCGTAACTCGGCGATCTTCTCTGCACCCATCTGGCGCACGGCTTCGCCGGCAATCAGGGCCAATGGGTCGCCCGGCATGGCTCGCGGCAGCAGGAAATTGAGCGAAATCGCCAGGAAGAAGGTAGCGGCGTATTCGAGGATACGGCGGAGCTTGCTGCGAGCCATGAGGGGAAAGGGGTGAGTGATGAGTGATGAGTAGTGAGTGGTGAGTGAGACCCTCATTGCTCATCACTCATTACTCATTACTAACTAACTCCTGTAACCTTCTGTACAAGACGCCAAACATCGAGGCCCAGTAGACGGCCGGGGCGGAACCGGATGGGAAGGGGTGGGCGGCCACGTGGTGGGCGACCGGCACCAGCGAGAGGGCCAGCAGCCGGTTGGCCTGTCGTTGGCGGGCCAGTTGTTCAGCCGCCGAGGGGGTTGTTCCCTCCCACCGCCTGCGCTCTTGCCAATAATAATGGAGGGCTGCGGTCTGATCCAGGCGGCTGGAGCTACAAAACGGTTGGGTGAACATATAGGCCAGATCGAGTTCGGCGTGGCCCCAGCCGGCCATCTCCCAGTCAATCAGGGCCGCTTCACCACGTTCCAGGCCGGCCGGCAGCCCGCCGTTGGGTGGATACACATCGTTGTGCAGAAGGGTGATGGGCCAGCCGGCCGCCGCTTCTATCTCGTCGAGTGTCCGTTGCAGGAGGGTCTCTAAGTGGGATAGGGGCGGCCAGATGCCCTGGGTGCCCAGGTCGTTGACCATTTGGGTAATTCCCCCGGCCGTCCAGCGGGTTTCGTGGCGGCTCATCAGCCAGGCGCGCTGGCCGGCCGGGGGTAGGCAGCCTTCACCCCGGACGTGCAGCCGGGCGTAAGTCCGCAGCAGGCAGCGCAATTCGTCCCACGACCAGGCGTGGGTCGGCGGCGGGAAACGGTGGCTCGCGCCCAGGTCTTCCAGAAGCAATAGCCGGCACTGGCTGTCAGGGTCTACCCCCTCGTAATAGAGCAGAGGATGGTTAAGTTCCAGGCCGGGGGCCAAATCCGCGTAGAAGCGCCGTTCGCGGTCGTGGCCGTCGGGGTCGCCCGGCCAGTCCGGTTGAACCACTTTGAGAATCGTGGAGGCCGGGCCGGCCGGGCGGCCGTCATATTCCAGAATGAGCCGGTAGACCGTCGCTGGCGTCGCGCTGGCTTTAATGGTTTGCTGGTCAAAGCCGCGCAGACGCGGCGTAAAGACCTGGCGCAGAAAGGCAAGCGACGGCGAAAACATCTCGATCTGAAGGGCCTCAAGGAACTGAAGGAACTCAAAGAAAGCACCCGAGTTCCTCCAAGTTCCTTTAGTTCCTTCTCGAAAGCCTGAGCAGATACCTTAACTTACGGGGTGGGCAGGAAGGACCAGACGGTCATAATGCCGGTACCCTTCACGTAGACCCAGCCATCGTAGGCTTCCGGCCGGTAGGCAAAGTTGCCGGCCGGCGACATGAGCGGAATCCAGGGCAGCGCTTCGGCAAATTTGATCTGAATCTGCTCGTTCAGCGCGCCCTGGGCGTTCGGGTCGGGGTTAGACACGTAATCGTCAATCAGGGCGTCCAGGTCGGCGTCGAACATACCCGTCAGGTTAGCCCAGCCCACACCGCCAAAGTCGCCATTGACCATGCCGCGAATGAAGCCGCGCTGGAACTGCGGCCCGGACGACCAGCCCCAGATAGCCATGTCGTAATCGGGTTCGGCGACGGCCACGAAGTTGGGCCAGATGAAGCTGACGGCCGTATCTATGTCAATGCAGTTGGCCGTCGCCCCAATGCCCACGTCAGCCAGCCAGCCGATGATCAGTTCGACGGCGCGGATTTCGGCCGCGCGGTTCACGTCGCACAAAACCTGGTATTGCATGGGCTGGCCCTCGAACTCGCGGATACCGTCGCCGTCGGAGTCGGTTAGCCCGGCCCCCTCCAGGAGTTCACGGGCGGCGTCGGGGTTGAATTCGTGGGCGACGTTGATGGCCCAGGGCAGGTCGGGGTGATACCAACTCAGGGGCAGGGGGACACCCTGGCCCAGGAAGACGACCTGCACCAACTCTTCGGTGTTGATGGCTTTGGCGATGGCCTGACGGACGGGGTTCTGGTCGAAGGGCGGCCGGGAACCATTGGCGTAGAAGACGTAGTTGAAGAAGTCAGACCCCTGGGCTATCATGATGGTAGGGTCGCCGCCTAATTCACCCACGAGGGCTGGTTCAACCGAGGACAATACGGCGTCGGCCGCCGCGCTGCGAAGCTGGTTGAACTGCTGCGTGCGATCCTTGACGATCTTAGCCACGATGGTCTCCACGTTGGGCTTGCCCCGGTAGTAGTCGGGATTGGCGACGAAGGTGTAGGACTCGCCCGGCACGACTTCTTGCAACATATACGCGCCCGTGCCGATTTTGCCCTGGAACTGGCTCAACTCGCCGCTCACCGGCTCCTGGTCGCGCCAGATGTGTTCGGGCATGATGTAATAGCCGGCCAGCCCTTCGTTCAGGAAGAAGGGGGCAGGGTTCTTGAGGTGAATGGTGACGGCGTAATCGCCATTGGCCTCTACGGTGTCCACCGCGCCCAGATTCGGCGCGCGGCCGGCGGCAATCAGGAAGTTATAGCTGAAGACCACGTCCTCCGAGGTGAACGGTTCGCCGTCGTGCCATTTCACGTCCTCGCGCAGCTTGACTTCCCAGGTCAACCCATCCGCGCTGGGGCTGGCCTCGGTCGCCAAAGCCGGGATAGGGGCCAATTCCGGCGAGCGGACGAACAGGGGATCATAGACCCAACCAATCATCCAGAAACCGATGAAGGTGTTGAAGTTGGCGGGGGTGATGGGCCCTTCATCGTTGTCAATCAGGACGATGAGCGGCTTGGCCGCTGGGGGCTCGGCAGTTGGTTCGGCCGTCGGCTCAGGCGTGGGTGGCTCGGCCGTCGGCGGTTCGGCCGTCGGTTCTTCGGCGGCCGGTGGCTCGGTGGCCAGGGCCGGTGGGGCTTCCGTCGCCTGGGGTGGGGGTGTCGGCTGACCACCGCAGGCGACCAGGACTAAGCCTAACAACACGGACACGATCAGGACAAACGTTAATCGCTTCATCTCTCTCTCCTTTTTTTGCTGGCGAAATAGTAAAGGGTAATTGGTAACTGGTAATTGGTAATTGGCAATTATCAATGACCCATTACCCATTACCCTCTTTGACAGTGGCTGCACAAGCCACTGATGGTCAGGTGATCGAGGTCGGGCGCAAAGCCAAACTCCTGGCGCACCTGGCTGGCTAATTGGCCCAGGTAATAGTGGGGCAGCCCTTCCACCCGGCCGCATTGGCGGCAGACCAGGTGGTGGTGGGGCGTCTCGCTGGCAATCTCGTAGACCGTGCGGCCGTTGATGTCGGCGTTGACCACCAGGCCGAGTTTGCCGAAGAACTCCAGGGCGCGATAGACAGTCGCCAGGTTAATCGTGGGGGCTTTGGCTTGCAGGCGGGCGTAAACCTCCTCCAGTGACGTATGTCCCTGCCCTTCGCACACGGCATCGAGAATCATCTGTCTCTGGGGAGTGACCCGAAAACCTAACTCGCGGATGCGCCTGGCATAGTCCAGGTTTTGGTGTGACATACCCTCCTTACCCTGACCAATGGGTGCAGTTCGGCCGGATTGTAACAAATCGGCCGGATC
>JBFMFT010000093.1:0-13147 GCA_040751925.1 Chloroflexota bacterium | reverse complement strand
TCGCACCGATACGGGTTGGGTTACGGCTGGCAGGATTGCAGCACGACTTCGTCTATGTACCAACCCTCACGGCCGGCCGATTGGTCGGTGCCCAGGCGGAAGCGGAATTGGACCGTCTGGCCGGCGTAGGCGTCCAGGTTGACGGCCGATTGCAGCCAATCCTGGGGGTCGCCACACCAGGCGTTCAGGTTGTAGAGCGGGTTGCTCGTCCCAAATACCACTCCGTCGTAGGGGTCGGTCAACAACTCGGCCAGCATTTGCGACCAGGTCAGGCCGCCGTCGTTGGATATTTCCAGGATGCCGCCGTCGAAGCAGCCGCCGGCCGTGCGGTCTTCAATGGATTGATAGTTCCAGTAAAGCAGGGTCGGGGCGTACTGGCCGGCGGGGACAATCAGGGCCGGCGACATAAGCATCTGGTCACTCACAGTGGCGACGTCGGTGGCCTTGTAGGAGTAGATACCATTGTGCGGCCGTTGGGTGGACAGGGTCCAGGTATCGTTGGTGCCACTGTGCGTCCAGCCATAGCCGCCGCCCGTCTCAAAGTCATCGCTCCAGGCAATGACCGGGTCGCCGGTGGTGCATTGACCAACGGCCGGTTGGGTGAGGAAGCTATAGACAGTCGAGTAGACGCCGGGGCCACAGATGTTGTTGGCCCGCACGCGCCAGTAATGGGTGGCGCCAAGAGCCAGGTTCACGTCGGGGATAAAGGTATTACCCGTCAGGCCGCTGGCCGATTCGACGATATTGGTGAAGCCACTATCGGTGGCAATCTCAATGTCGTAGGAAGTGGCCTGGTCGGCCGTACCCCAGGTGAAGACCGGCCGGACGGATTGGCTGGTCGCGCCGTCGGGCGGGGTCAATAGGGCCGGCGGGATGGGCGCGCCGGTGTAGAGGTCTAGCTCGACACTGGCGGTACGGGTGCGGGCGGCGGCCGTGCCCAGGATGTCCAGGGTGTAGTGGCCGGCCGTCGCCGCGCTGGTGTTGCCCAGGGTCAATTGACTGGTGCCGGGCGGCGTGACCGGGTTGGGGGAGAAGGTGGGCGTGGTACCGGCCGGTTCGCCGCTCACCGTCAAGTTGACCGGCGTCTGGAAGCCCAGGATGGAGGTGACCACCACGTCGTAGACTGGCGTCGTGGGGGCGCAGACACTCTGGCTGGCCGGGGTGGCCTCCACGGTGAAGTCGGCGTCGTTGGAAGTGCAGGATTGCACCACCAGGTCGTCCAGGTACCACCCTTCGCGGCCGCTGGAGGTATCTGTGCCTAGTCGGAAGCGGAACTTGACTGGCTGCCCGGCGTAGGCGTCGAGGTCTATGATAGACTGCGTCCAGTCTTGCACGTCGCCGCACCAGCCGGCCAGGCCGCCCAGGGGGTTGCCGGAGGAGCTGTAAATCAAGCCATCGTAGGGGTCGGTTTGCAGCTCGTCAATCAACTGGTTGTAGGTCGCGCCGCCGTCGGTGGAAATCTCCAGGATAGCCCCATCGAAGCAACCGCCTATGGCCCGGTGTTCGATGGCCTGGTAGTTCCAGTATTGGAGGGTCAACGGTCCCTGGTCGGTGGGCAGGATGACTTCGGGCGAGACCAACAACTGGTCGGTGATGTCCTCTACGTCGGTGGCGTGGTAGGCGAAGCTGCCGGTGTACGGCCGGTCATTGGACAGAATCCAGGTGTCGCCCGCGCCGCTGTGCGTCCAGCCGCCGGCCCCCGTCTCAAAGCCATCGGAGAAGACGGCCGTCGGGGTCGTCCCGGCCGGGCAGACACCCACCGGCGGTTCAGTGGTGAAGACGTAGGTACTGGAGTAGCTGCCTGTGCCGCAGGTGTTGGTCGCCCGCACACGCCAGTAGTAGACGCTGTCCTCATCCAGAGACAACGTCGGTGTGTGGCTGGTCTCTGTTAGCCCGGTCACCGAGTAGACAATGTCGCTGAAGTTGGCGTCAACGGCAATGTCCAGGTCGTAAGTCAGGGCCAGGTCGGCCGTCCAACTGAAGGTGGGCTGCAAGGATTGGTTGACGGAGCCGTTGGCCGGTTCGACCAGAGTGGGAGCAATGGGCGAGGCCGTGTACAGGTTCAGCCCGACGGTCGCCGTGTGCGTCCTTGTGGGGGTCATGCCGGTTATCTCGATGGTGTAATTGCCACCGGCGGCCGCCCCTGTGTTGCCCACCGTCATGGTGCTGCTGCCAGGCGGCGTAACCGGATTGGGGGCGAAAGTTACGGTGGAGCCAGACGGATGGCCGGCCGCGCTGAGGTCTACGGGCTGACTGAAGCCGGTGATGGCGTCCAGGCTCATGGTGAAAGTGGCCCCGGCCGGGGCGCAGATGTTGGCGCTGGCAGGGCTGGCTGTCAGGGTGAAGTTAGGTGGCAGGTCGCCGGTATTCTCCCACCAGCCCAGCGTGCCGCTGCCCGACGCCGCGCCCAGGATGTCCATATCTGTATCGCCGTCGAAGTCACCGGCCGCAACTCCCCTTGCACCGTCGAAGCGGATGCCGATGGCCCGCTCTGTCCACAAGGAGCCGTCGCCGTTGCGATTCTCCAACCACTTGATGGCGTCACCGTCGGTGGCCGCGCCGAGAACGTCCAGGTCGCCGTCGCTGTCCACGTCGGCTACAGTGACGGCGTAGGCCCCGCCGAAGTCGTCACTCAGGATGACGGCCGTCCAGGTTGCGCCGGCGCCATCGGTGTTGCGCCACCAGGTGACTTGATTCGACCAGCGGGCCGCGCCCACGATGTCCAGGTAGCCATCGCCGTCCAGGTCGCCGGCGGCGGCCGATTGCGCCCCGTCGAAGCCGGTGGCGACGGTGTATTTGAGCCAACTCAGGCCGCTGCCGTCGCTGTTTTGCCACCAGGCTACTTCGTCGTCGCTGTTGGCCGCGCCGAGAACGTCCAGGTCGCCGTCGCCGTCCACGTCGGCCGCCTGGGCCGAGACCGCCCCATCGAAGGCCGTGTCAATCGTGACTTTTGTCCAGGTGAGGCCGTCACCGTCCACGTTTTGCCACCAGGCCACCGTGTCGGCCCAACGGGCCGCGCCGAGAACGTCCAGGTCGCCGTCGCCGTCGAGATCGGCCGCGTCAACGGCCGCCGCCCCATCAAAGGCAGAATCTATGGTGTTTTCTGTCCAGGTGAGGCCATCGCCGAACTTGTTTGACCACCAGGTGAGGCTGTCGGCCTGGTCGGCCGCCCCGACGATGTCCAGATGGCCGTCGGCGTTGAGGTCGGCGGCGGTAACCGCCCGCGCCCCGGCGAACGTGCCATCCACCCGGCGGGCCTGCCACAAAATGCCGTCACCCAGGACGTTGTGCCACCAGGCCACGCCGTTGGCCGTCTCGCCCACGGCCACGATGTCCATGTTCTTATCACCATCTACGTCGGCGGCTTCAACGGCCGTCGCGCCAGGGAAGTTGGCCTGAACTAAGTGAGCCTTCCAGGGGGCGCGCTCCTGCTCCCACCAGGTGATCGTATTCAGGCCGTTGGCAATCGCCAGGAGGTCCTGGTCGCCGTCGCCGTCTACGTCGGCCGTCAAGAGCGAGCGAGCGCCGGTGAAGCTGCTGGCTACGTCCTCGATGAACCAGAACGTGCCATCGCCAAAGCTATTCTTCCAGAGGGTCAGGGTGTTGGCGACGTTGGCTGTGGCCAGGATGTCGGGGTCGCTGTCGCCGTCTACGTCGCTGATGGCTACGGAACTGGCCCCGTCCACGACGCTGCTGATGAGGTTCTGCCGCCAGGACGTGCCGCTACCATCGTTGTTTTCCCACCAGACGACGGCGTCTACCTTCTCGCCGGAGGTGAGGATGTCCAGGTCGCTGTCGCGGTCGAGGTCGGCCACAGCGACGGAGGTCACGCCGGTCAGGTTGCCGGTGACGAGGTGGGCAATCCACAAGGAGCCGTCGCCCAATTCGTTTTCCCACCAGGTCACGTTGCGGTCATCGTAGGCCACGCCGACCACGTCCAGGTAGCCGTCCTGGTTCACGTCGCTGGCAATGACGGTGTAGGCCCCCTCGAAGGCCCCGGCGAGGGGATGCTCGGCCCAGGTGTCGCCGTCGCCGTTGACGTTTTCCCACCACGTCACCTGGTCGCCCAGGCGGGCCGCGCCGAGAACGTCCAGGTCGCCGTCACCGTCCAGGTCGGCCGTGGCCACGGCGTGCGCCCCATCGAAGCTGCCACTGATGACGTGTTCGTTCCAGTTGAGGCCGCCGCCGTCCAGGTTTTCCCACCAGCCGATGGTATCATCCAGGAAGGCCGCGCCCAGAACGTCGGTGTCGCCGTCGCCGTCCAGGTCACCGCCGGCCACGCCGGTGGCCCCGTTGAAGTCGCCGGTCACGATGCGCCGCGTCCAGTAGAAGCCGTCGCCGGAAGCGTTCTGCCACCAGGCCAGGGAGTCGGCGTCGGTGGCCGCGCCGAGTACGTCCAGGTGGCCGTCGCCATCTACGTCGGCCGTGGCAATCGTATAAGCTCCGTCGAAGGTGGCGTCAATGGTGTGGGCAATCCAGGCGGTGGTCTTTTCCCACCAGGCCACCTCGTCCACGTTCTCGGCTACAGCCACAATGTCGGTGTCGTTGTCGCCGTCCAGGTCGGCGGCCGCCACCCAGCGGACGCCGTCAAAGAAGTCAGTGACCAGGTGTTCGCTCCAGGCGTCGCCGCTGCCTACCAGGTTCTCCCACCAGGTCACGTCGTCCGCGTTGAGAGCGCCGGCCAAAACGTCCAGGTCGCCGTCGTCGTCCACGTCGGCCGGATAGACGGCGATAGCCCCGTCGAAGGCGCCATCTATGGTTTGCGTGGTCCAGGTTAGACCATCACCCAGGTCGTTTTCCCACCAGGTCACGTCGTCGGCGTCGTAGCCGGCGGCCAGAACGTCCACGTCGCCATCGGCGTCCAGGTCAACGGCCCGCACCTGGCGGGCGCCGTCGAAGAAGCTAGAGATGGTGTGCAGTGTCCAGGTCAAGCCGTTACCATTGACGTTTTCCCACCAGGCCACGTCGTCGGCTAAGTTGGCCGCCGCCAGCACGTCCATATCCCCGTCACCGTCCACGTCGGCGGCGGTCACGGAATGAACCCCGTCAAAGGCGTCGTTAATGGTGCGCTTGATCCAGCCGGAACCATCGCCGGCCGTGTTGTCGTACCATATCACGTCGTCGGCGTTGTAGCCGCCGGCCACTACGTCCAGGTCGCCGTCGCCTTCCACGTCGGCGGCGTAGACGGTGCGCGCCCCGTCCAGGTCGCCGTCAATGGTGCGCGATTCCCAGGCGGTGGCCGAGCCATTGGTGTTTTCCCACCAGGTCACGTCGTCGGCCAGGTCGGCCGCGCCAATCACGTCCAGGTCGCCGTCGCCGTCAATGTCGGCCGCCTGAACGCCGTGCGCGCCGTCGTAGTTGTCGGCCACGACGTGTTCGCTCCAAACTGTGCCGTCGCCGGCCGTGTTCTCCCACCAGGAGAGGTCGTCGCCGGTGTAGGCTACGGCTAACACGTCCAGGTCACTATCACTATCCATGTCAGCCAGATCCAGAGCCAACGGCTGGTCGAAGGTGGTGTCTATGGAGTGCTTAGTGAACAAGAAGTCGCTGACGGCCTGGAGCCGGGCGGCCGAGAGCAGGCTAAACAACAAAGCCAGGAGCAGGCTGCCATAGCCCACTGCCCGTGAACGAGAAGTTATCGGTTTCATGGAATCCTTCCTCCCAAAATGGTCGGCCGGTGGTCATCGGACCAGCAGGCCCACAATAAACGAATCAACGGCGCGACACGCCGGCTACAAATAGCCAGCGCAAAGCTG
This sequence comes from Chloroflexota bacterium, assembly GCA_040751925.1. GTDB lineage: Bacteria > Chloroflexota > Anaerolineae > Promineifilales > Promineifilaceae > JBFMFT01. Next base: position 7,391 of record JBFMFT010000093.1, on the reverse strand, counting down.
CTTTATGCACGAACCCACGAGATGAGGTAGAATCAGGCGCATTGGAGTAAAACCATGCAACCTGTGACTGTTCCTCAAATAACAGAAGTTTTGGAAGCCTTACCAGATGAAAAACTGGCCGTGGTATACGATTTCGTCTCGTATTTATTCGAGAAAGAACAGAGCCAGGTCTTTGAAGGGATGAGAAGCGAAGCGTTTCTAACCATGTTGGCCTCTGAATCTGTTTTGGCACGTGATTGGGATACGCCTGAAGAGGATGAGACATGGGCCGATTTGTAAAGGGTGACGTCGTCGTTACCCCCTTTCCTTTTTCAGACCTGAGCGATAGTAAGAAGCGTCCTGCGCTCGTCGTGGCTACGCTGACAGGTGATGACCTAATCTTGTGCCAGATAACCGGCCAATCAGTTAGTGACGGATATGCCATTCCGGTAGCCACCACCGATTTTGTGACGGGAACGCTCAAGAAAAGTAGCAACATTCGACCCAATCGCCTTTTTACGGCCGACGCCAACATCATCCTGTATCGTGCCGGCACATTAGCGACAGCAAAAATGCAAGAAGTCATAGCCAAGATCATCCAAATCATCAGCGCCTAAAAAGAGCGAAAAGACCGGCACTTTCAGCTTCAAACGCGCCGACGTCGCAGATGACGCTGCCATTGCCATCGCCGTCTTGCGGCCGCTCGAAGCCGCGTTGATCTGTGGTGAGCAGATTGCCCTGGTCGTCGGTGCAGCCGGCCGGGTCGCCAGCGTCAACGGCGGGACTGCCGGGGAGTAGAGCATGGGTCAAGGTTGGCCCGCCGTTGTCCTGCAAGGGACCAAGCAGGGGGTCAATGGGGTTATCCGGTGTACCGATCTGATCACCAGCCGCAGGCGTAAAGTCGCAGCCGCTGTTGTTGCCCAGCAAGTTGTAGCCGTCTGAGGTCACTGATCCATAACAGTCGGGGCTGCTACCAGTATTGCCTGCCAGAAGGGTATTCCGCATCGTAGTAACTGAGGTTTGGTTATAAAGGCCACCACCCATCTCGGCCTTGTTACCACTGACAGTGGCGTTAAACAGCTGCAGAGAAGCGTTTTCCTGTACATAGATGCCACCACCAACCAGGGCGGTATTGGCTGATAAGGTGACGTTGGTGGCGGTTACCGTGGCGAAGTAATAGTCGTAAACAGCACCACCAAAAGTTGCTGTGTTATTCGTCAGGGACGAATCATATAGATTCACGTCACCCAAGTAATAGGTGTAGATGGCCCCTCCATGTGTGGCCCAATTGCCATCCAACGTGCTATCGGTGATAACTACTGTTGCGCTACCACCCCCCTGCTGGTAGATAGCGCCACCGTGTGCGCCAGCTCTATTATCGGAGAGGATGCTGGTGTGGATGGATACAACGTCAGAGCCAGCAATTGCGCCACCATTCGAACCGGCCGAGTTGCCAACGAGCGTACTTCCCTTAATGGTTATGTCGGATAAGAACCCGCTGTAGACCCCTCCTTCCCAGGAGGCGTAGTTGTTGGTCAGTTTACTGTGGCGAATGACCACATATCCTCCAATGGTGGAAATGGCTCCGCCTGTCCCCCCATTGCCAACGGCCCGGTTGTCCACAAGGACACAATCACTGATTCCTAAGCGGCCGCTGCTCCCGCGAATGCCGCCACCTACTTCAGCCTGGCCGTTGCGGATGGTCAGCCCGGTGACGGTCACTCTTTTTTCTAGTGGAATGTCCAGAACACGGTCGTTGGTTACCGTGTGGTTGCCGTCAATAATCGTCTGCTCAGCTCCCGCCCCTTGCAGGTTGATCCTGGCACGAATGTCCAGGTCGCCAGTGACGGACATATCCTCGTAGGGGCCCGGGATGGTCAGGATATAGACGCCTGCGGGCAGGATAATGGTGTAGGTATACGGACCGCCCAAGGTGTTCGCCTCCTGGATGCCAGCGCGCAGGGTGCATCCGCCTTCAGGCATGGCACAAAGACCATCACCCGGATTGGCGTCTGTCGCGTCAACCGTGCTATTCACTGTGAACGTTGTGGCCGGGGCTACGGCGCGGACGGCCGGGGCTAGAGCCAGGCTCAAGCCAACCAGACATACGACCAGCAGAGCAACCTGCCCAATCGTTCTATGGATTCTTAAGGAGTTAAAAGTAGTGTTCATGGTCTATCACCTGCCACTTGCCACCCGCAAGCCGCCGGCTTGCGCTACTCATCTCTCCACGGCCAGGCACCACTGGGTCAAGGTGCCGACATCGTTGGCGGCCAGGTCGGCCGCCGTCAGCCGCCACGTCCCGCTCAGGTCTTCCCCATCGAACGCGCTCAGAGGACTGTTGGGGATGAAGGAACCAGAGATGGCCGGCGGGGTGGGCGAACAGGCGTCCTCCACCGGCCCGGCCGCTTCGTCGTCCAGGGTGGCGTCAATGTCGTCGCCGTTGCAGGAGGGGGCTGGCGGCGCGCCCGGCCGGTCTATAAGGGTGACGGCCGTGCCTGTATCCAGGTGAGTCAACGTGAAGACCAGATCGCCGACCCAGGTGTGGCTGGCGACCAGGCTTACGTTCAGATCAGAGATAGAGCCGGTATCGGTCAGGATGAGGTCGTCGGTGATACCGGCCGGGTTGTTGTCGGGAATGGCGAGGGTGGGGGTGGAGCAGTAAAGGGTAGCGGGAATCGCCTCTACCTCATACGCGCCGATGTCGCAGATAACACTGCCGTTGCCATCGCCATCTTGCGGCCGCTCAAAACCGCGCTGGTCGGTGTTGAGGAGATTGCCCTGGTCGTCGGTGCAGCCATCGGGATTACCGCCGTCAACGGCCGGGCTGCCGGGCAGGAGGGCTTGGGTGAAAGTGGGTCCGCCGTTGTCCTGCAAGGGACCGAGGAGGGGGTCAATGGGGTTTTCGGGAGTGCCAACCTGGTCGCCCGTGGTAGCAGTGAAGGTGCAACTTTCGTTATTGGCTAAGAAGTTGTAGCCGGCCGAGAACACTTCCCCGGAGCAATTCGCCCCATTGAAGTTGGCTGTATTATCAGACAAAAGGGTATTCTGGACCGTCAATACACCGAATACTTGATAAAGCCCACCGCCGTCCCTCAAGGCCGAATTGCCACTAATAGTGCTATTGATGATGGTAAAAACACCAAGCTCACTGTAAATACCACCTCCGTGCCCACCGCTGTTACTGCTAATGGTGCTGTTTACCAGGGTGCTGTTAGCTTGGGTACCGATAGTGTAGATACCGCCACCGCGATCTGTAAGCTCACCGCCGCTGGTGTTATTTAGCAATGTGCTATCCTGTATTTTCATGATCCCCCCGCTGTAGACAGCACCGCCGCTGGCGGCTGAATTTCCTGTCAGGCTACATTTGTCAATAACTACTGTGCCGCTGTTGGCAATTGCCCCACCAAATTGGTCTGTTCTGGTACCTGTGATAGTGAATCCCTCAATCTCCAACTGGCCTGCATCTAAGACGTGGAAGACTCTATCTTGAGTAACGGAGCCATTGCCCTGGAGCAAGGTATTAGCCGCACCATCACCATAGAGAAAAAGGATGTCGGAAACATCCAGATCGCCCCTGGCCGCCCCATCTTCGTTCTTACCAGCAATGGTCAAGGTATACGTTCCAGACGGCACGATAACGATGTCTGCCCTGAACAGGGCGTTGGTCTCTTGAACGGCCGCCCGAAGTGTACAGTCGCCGGCCGTCGTGGCACATTGCCCATCGCCCGGAGCAGCATCTTGAGCATCGACTGTGCTGTTTACCAGAAAGCTTCCTGGCACCCCATCTCCGGTGGTAAAGCTGAAAATGCTGCTAAACGATCCAGAGCCACAACTGTTTTGACCACGCACACGCCAGAAATATGAAGTCTGCGCTGCTAAGATGTCGACTACCGTGTGGCTGGTAACACTTGTCCCTGCGTGGTAAACTACGTTGGTGAAATCTGGATCGCTAGCTACTTCTACCTCATAGCTTTGGATCTGAGGAACGGCCGTCCACTCCAGTGTTGGCAGGCGCGAAATGTCTGTTGCTCCATCATCAGGTGACAGCAGGTTCGGACTCTCTGGGAAGTTTGTGTCTACCGTAAGTGTCACTACCGTTGTATGGCCCAGAGAGGCACTTCTTTCTGAACGCAATACTTCGTCTCCAGCAATTGTTAGGCGATAGGTTCCGGCGGCAACCCCGCCCGTGTTGCCAACCGTCAAAACTGAGTCTCCTGGCGGGTCAACTGGATTTGGATTGAAGAAAGCGGTAGCCCCGAGAGGGACACCCTCTGCGGTTAGAATTACTGTCGGTTGATAGCCAGCATCAGCCAGGACGGTGACGTCGAACAGGGCATCGGCCGGCACGCAAACAGTTTGGTCAATTGGTGTAGCCAATAGCGCGAAGTCTGGCCCAGTAGACTCATAAGAACCAACGTCACAGACTGCATCACCATCGCCATTACCATCAACTTCGCGGGAAAAGCCTCGTTGATCGGTGGTTAAGCGACGGTTACGGTGATCGTAACAGCCCTCTGGGTTTCCCGCGTCGATAGCCGGACTGCTGGGCAGGAGGGCATGTGTGAGAGTTGATCCACCGTTGTCCCCGAGTACATCTAGTAGCGGATCAATAGGAGCATCAGGTGTTCCTATCTGATCTCCAGTGCTGGCCACAAAATTGCAGTTGCTGTTATTTTCCAGCAAGTTATAGCCTAAGGAGTTTATCGTCCCCCAACAGTTGTGACTGTCCCATTGGGCTGTATTGCCAGACCAAATGGTGTTGGCAGTGGTCAAGGGGGTCCAGACCGCGTAAACACCCCCTCCGTCTCTGCGGGCCGTGTTGCCGGTAATGGTGCTGCTGACGACTACGAAGTCGGTGTATTCTGAGTAGATGCCGCCGCCATGGCCGCCGTTATTGTTGCTCACGGTGCTATTGATTAGAGCAGCAGTTGCCATATGGTATTCGTCACCGCCAATGCTGTAGATAGCCCCACCTCGGTCAGTGGCTAAACCATTATCAGAGCTATTAGATGACAAGGTACTGTCAATAATGGTAACTTCATTGTCGTTGAAAATGGCCCCACCGGATCCTACGGCTGTGTTGTCGGATAGGGTGACACGCTGGAGCATGAGAATGCCCCCATTACGGATACCGCCGCCCAATTGGTCGGTGCGGCCGTTCCGAATGGTCACATCGGCGATGCGGACTCTCACTTGCCGGAGGACCTGGAATACTCGGTCGTCAGTGACCAGGCCATTGCCATCTACGATAGTAGTATCAGCCCCGTCGCCAAGAATCCTAAGAGTATGACCGATATCCAGATCCCCGGTCACCGCCCCATCCTCGCCTGCACCCGGTATGGTCAGTATGTACGTCCCGGCCGGCAGCACAATCGTATCATTGCCCGCCAGGGCATTGGCTTCCATCACGGCCGCCCGCAGCGTACACTCCCCGGCCGCCGTCGCGCACAGCCCATCGCCAGGGAAGGCGTCTACCGCATCCAACGTGCTGTTGACGGTGAAGGTGGCGGCCGGGGCTACGGCGCGGGCGGCCGGGGCTAGAGCCAGGCTCAAGCCAACCAGACATACGACCAGCAGAGCAACCTGCCCAATCGTTCTATTGGTTCTGAAGGAGTTAAGATGACTGTTCATGGTCTACCACTTGCCACCTGCCACCTGCCACTTGCAAGCCAGCGGCTTGCGCTACTCACCTCTCCACCACCAGGCACCACTGGGTCAAGGTGCCGGTGTCGCCCGAAGACAGGTCGGCCGCCGTCAGTCGCCACCCACCAGATAGGTCTTCGCCATCGAACGCGCTCAAGGAGTTGTAGGGGATGAAGGAGCCGAAGATGGTGGGGGTGGTGGGGGCGCAGGCTTCCTCGACCAACGTGGCCGCCTCGTCGTCGAGGGTGGCGTCTATGTCGTCGCCGTCGCAGGAGGGGGCAGGCGGCGCGCCCGGCCGGTCAATCAGGGTGATTGTCGTGCCGGTGGCGACGTGTTCCAGGGTAAAGAGCAAGTCCCCGACCCAGGTGTGGCTGGCTAACAGGTAAACGTCCAGGTCGGTAATCGAGCCGGTTTCGCTCAAGGTGAGATAGTCGTTGACCCCGGCCGGGTTGTTGTCGGGAATCGCCAGGTTGGGCGAGGAGCAGAAGAGGCTGGCCTGCCCCGGCCCGGCCTCATACGCGCCAATGTCGCAAATAGCCGAGCCGTTGCCGTCGCCGTCCTGCGGCCGGGGTTCGCCGCGCTGGTCAAAAGGCAGGCAATTGGTGGGGTCGCCCGTGTCAATGGCCGGGCTGCCCGACGAAAGGGCGTGGGTGAAGGTTGGCCCGCCGTTGTCGCCCAAAGGCCCCAGCCGGGGGTCAATCGGGTTGCTGGGCGTGCCTATCTGGTCGCCGGTGGTGGAGGTGAAGCTACAACCGCTGTTGTTGCCCAGTATGTTGTAGCCGTCGGAGAGCAGTGAGCCGGTGACAGTGCGACAATTGGGAGCGCCGCCGCTGTTGCCGGCCCAAATGGTCTGGCCAGTGCGGAGCGTGCCGCCAGCCTGCAAGTATGCGCCGCCGCCATCGTGGCTGGCCGTGTTGAGGGTGATAGTGCTGCCGGTCAGGGTCAGGGTTGCCCCATCGTCGAAGAGCGCGCCGCCGTAGCCGGCCGCGTTGCTGCTCAAGGTGCTGTTGATGACCGTCGCCTGGGCGGTGGACGGGGTGTTATAAATGGCCGCGCCGCGATCCCCGGAGGTGTTGTTGTGGATCGCGCTGTCCGTGACCAGGAGCGTGCCTTTGTTGATGATGGCTCCACCACCGGCAAATAACGTGCCGGTACTCGTATTGGCCGTGAGGGTGACGGCCGTCAGGGTCGCTGTACCGCTGTTGTAGAGGCCGCCACCATCGTTCGCCCGGCCGCCGCGTATGGTCACGCCGCTGATGGTGGCCTCGCCGCCGGCCAGGACGTGGAAAACGCGGTCGCCAGTGACGGTACCGTTGCCGTCAATCACCGCCAGGGGCGCGGAGTCACCCAGAATGAGCAGGTTGCCGGTAACGTCCAGGTCGCCGGTGGCCGCGGCGTCCTCGTTCGCGCCAGGGATGGTCAGGAGGTACGCGCCAGCCGGCAGGACGATGGTCGTGGTTTCGTCGCTGCTGGCGTTGCCTTCCTGGACGGCCGCCCGGAGGGTACATTCGCCGCCGGCCGTGCGGCAGAAACCGTCGCCGGGGTTCTGGTCAACGGCGTCGGCCGTGCTGTCCACGACGAGCGAGCCGGGCGGGTACAGTTGGGTGGTAAAGGAGTAGACGGCCGAATAGGAGCCGGCCCCGCAGGTGTTGACCGCCCGCACCCGCCAGTAGTAGGTCGTGCTGAACTCTAGCGGCCGGGTGGGGACGAAGCTCGTAGCGGTCAGGCCGGCGGCCGATTCGACGATGTCCGTGAAGCCGCTGTCG
>JBFMFT010000092.1:0-13150 GCA_040751925.1 Chloroflexota bacterium | reverse complement strand
GTCTATCCCAGTCAAATCGCCGGACCGGAGCGGGCTTACCGAATATACCTACCGCCCTGCTATGGCGGCGATGGGCGTGTCTACCCCACTCTTTATATGCTGCACGGCAGCGCCAGTACCGACAGCCATTGGGACGACCTGGGGCTGGACGAGGCGGCCGACACCACCATACATGCCCAGATTTCACCCCCATTTCTGATCGTCATGCCCAACGGCGGCGATACGGCCAACTTCACCTCCGGCGGCCCCTTCTCCTTTGAGGAGGTGATTCTCAGCGACCTCATTCCCTTTGTGGAACAGTCGTATTGCGCCTGGGCGGAACCGGCCGGCCGGGGCATTGGCGGTCTATCACGCGGTGGTTACTGGGCGCTAGAAATTGCTTTTCGCCACCCGGCTGATTTCCGCAGCGTGGGCGGGCATAGCGCGGCTCTGCTAGATCAATACGCCGGCCCCGACCTAAATCCCCAATATACCGCCTTGAGCAACGACCTGGGCGGCCTCCGCATCTACCTGGATATTGGGGCTGACGACTGGCTCATCAACCCGCTCCAACAACTACACGAAGACATGGCGGCGGCCGGCATTTCCCACACCTGGCTGCTCAACCCTGGCCGCCACGAGGATGCTTACTGGGCCGAACACGCGGCCGACTACCTGGCCTGGTACAGCCAGCCCTGGCCGCCAGACCGTCACGCCTACCCTTTCTGTTCCCCCCGTCCCTGACCTAATTCCCCTGGCGGCCGGGAAGCGGCCGTAAGATAATCGTTAATGCAGGCGGCGTAGAATAATACCAATGATTGAAGCAGCAGGACTCACCAAGCAGTTCGATAATTTCACGGCCGTTGAGAATGTTTCCCTGCGTGTGGAGCAGGGAGAATTGCTGGCCTTGCTAGGCCCCAATGGGGCCGGCAAGACGACCACCGTGCGGATGTTGAGCGCGATTCTCAAGCCGACGCGCGGCCGGGCCAGGGTCAACACTTACGACGTGGTTCAGCAGGCTGACCAGGTGCGGCGGTCAGTTGGGCTGCTGACCGAGCAGCCTGGCCTCTACCGGCGTATGACCGGCCTGGAATACTTGCAATTCTACGGCCGGCTCTACGGTCTGTCCGACGCGGCCGTGCGTCAGCGTGGCCAGGCCCTCTTCGAGCGATTTGCCATGGGTGGGGCGGCCGGGCGCCGCCTGGGCCTGTTCTCCAAAGGGATGCGCCAGAAAGTCGGCTTGATTCGGGCCATGCTGCACGACCCAGCCGTGCTACTCCTGGATGAACCTACTTCGGCCATGGATCCGCACAGCGCGCGGTTAGTGCGCGAGGCCATCGCCGAATTGCGCCAGGATAGGCGGACGATCCTGCTCTGCACCCACAACCTGGTCGAAGCGGAAAGCCTGGCCGACAGCCTGGCGATCATCAACAAGGGGCGCATCCTGACGCAAGGCACACCGGCCGAGTTGAAGCGGCGTTTCCTGGGTATTCCCCAGGTCGAACTGCGCCTGGATCGGCCGCTGAACGGCCAGGTACAGGAATTGGCCGACCTGGTAGCCGTAGAATCTGCCGGCCCCGACACCCTTCGCTACCGCACCGAGCAGCCGGCCGTCGTCAATCCCCAGGTCGTCAACCGCCTGACCGGCCTGGGCTTCGGCGTCGTCTCTCTGGTTGAATTACCCCAAAGTCTGGAGGACGTGTACTTGCGAGTGTTGGGGTTGGAGGACACGGATTCAGAAAATTAACCGTTTCTCCTGCCAATAGAAACGGCAAAGATTGGCGACCTTTATGAAATGAAAACTCCTGCAATTGTCCATGACTTACAAATGGCCTGGATTGTAACCCGGCGTGAGTTGCGCGACGCCGTGCGCGACTGGCGGATTGTGATCCCCATGCTGCTGTTGACCCTGGGCTTTCCCAGCCTGATGAATTACACGGCCGCCCGGATGCTGGCCTTCGTCGGCCGCTACGGGGCGCAACTCATGGGTGACCGCCTAATCCCCTTTCTCCTGCTGGTGGTCGGCTTCTTCCCCATGTCCTTCTCCCTGGTCATCGCCCTGGAAACCTTCGTCGGCGAACGAGAACGTAACAGCCTGGAACCCCTCCTGGCGACTCCCCTCACTGACGCCCAGTTGTACGTCGGCAAGGCGTTGGCTGCCCTCATCCCTCCCCTGATCGCCAGTCTCCTGGGCATCACTGTCTATCTGTTGGGCCTCTTGCGCGAATTGGCCTGGCAAATCTCGCCCATTCTGTTAGGGCAACTGCTGTTATTGACTGTCGTCCAGGGGATGGTTATGGTCTCCGGCGCGGTCATTGTCTCCAGCCAGACGACCAGTGTGCGGGCGGCTAATCTGCTGGCGAGTTTCATCATAATCCCGATGGCCCTGATGATTCAGTTTGAGGCGGCCGTCATGTTCTGGGGCAATCACAACGGCTTGTGGTGGCTGATTGTTGGATTGGCGATAACGGCGGTGATCTTTGTGCGAATGGGGATTCGCTTGTTCAACCGCGAAGAGTTGCTCGGCCGCGAAATTGACCATTTGCGGTTAGGTTGGATGGTGCGTCACTTCTGGTGGCGTCTGAGCGGCCGGGCCGAGCGCGGCGACCCTTATCCCTCGTTGGCCCAATGGTACCGGCAGCTTTTTGCCCTCTTGCCGCCCCTGCGCCTGCCGGCGGCCGTCGTCCTGTTCGCCCTGGCCGGCGGGTTGCTGCTCGGCCGCTTCCTGGCCGGCTGGCTGCCCCTACCAGGCTTCATGCAGACTCAACTGCAAACAACCAACCCGGCCGAAAACCTGGCGAATGTTCAGAATCTCCTGTCAGGACTGCCGATGGTGATCTTCCTGCACAACCTGCGGGCGGCCGCTTTGCAAACAATCCTGGGTATGTTTACTTTTGGCGTATTAGGGCTGTTGGTGTTCATGCTGCCCTGGGCGTTGGTTGGCTACATGACCAGCCAGGTAGCTCTAGTAGGCTACAACCCCCTCACCTTTGTCCTGGCGACCATTGCCCCCCACGCCTCGTTGGAACTACCGGCGTTGGTGCTGCTGGCCGCCGCCGCCCTGCGCTGGCAGGTCATGGTCATTGCCCCGCCGCCCCAGCGCACGGTGACTGAAAGCTGGCTATTTGCGGCGGCCGATTTCGGCCGGCTGCTGATCGGCCTGGTCATCCCCCTCCTCATCCTGGCCGCCCTCCTGGAAGCCTTCGTCACCCCGGCCGTGATGGTGCGGGTCTACGGGGGTTAGATGAAGTGAGGAGTGATGAGGGAGTTTTTTGAGGAGACAAGAGGAGGAGATTGTCGAACTGGGTGGCGCGGGCAAAAGATTGAACACTATCGCTAGGATACACCGTCGGGTTAAACAGGCTGTTTAATGCTGAGTAGACTATCCTTAGCCAACTCCAACACTTGGATAGCCTGCTCACGGCTGACCGAGGGAAAGTCCGTCAAGAAATCTTCCAAGCTATCACCGCCTTCCAGGTAGTCTATTAAGTTGATGATCGGCACACGAGTCCCATAGAAAACCGGTGTGCCACCCAAAACCTCTTCTGAATAAAGAATCAGTCTATTTGTTGCCCGATTCAGGTTTCCATTTCGATCTGCCATAGCTTATCCTTCATACATCGGTGTCCGAGAATGTCTCACTCCACTAAACGCCGGCCAGGAATTGGGCGCGGGCGCGTACTGCATTGAGGGCGGCCGTTATCCGGCCAAGCAAGGTAACCGAATCGGTGTCTTCGTTGGTTAAGATGGGTTCGCCGATGACCAGGTGAAAGCGGGCAAAGGGCAGGGCTACCAGGTAATGATCCCAACGGTCTAGCTCGATAGCCTGGCGTGTCCAGCCGCCGACCGGCAAGATAGCCGCCGCCGCTTTGCGGGCCAGAAAACCAATCCCCTGCTTCGGCACGTCGGCCGGGCCATCGGGGCCATCTGGGGCAATCGCGCTCTGGCGGCCCTGCTTCATGGCCTTAATCACCCGCAAGACCGAGCGGCCGGAGGCCATCGGATTCCCCTGCATGTCCACCGCGTAAGCCCCGGCCGTCCCCAGGTAAGAGGCCATCCGGTTCAACACCCGCGCCCGCTCATCGCCAACGGTAATGACCACAAACGATGAGCGATCCAGAAACTTGTAACCGTAGTGCATGAAAGGGTGGAGTTGCCCGTGCCAGAATGACCACAAAATGGGCCGGCCGCTGGCCTTCGCCGCCAGCCAATGCTCCTTCCCCTCGACGCGGAAGCGGGCAGTCAGGTTGACCAACTGGAAATAGCTGAAATAGGCCCGCGCCTGCACGTGATCCCACCAACTGCTGAGTTGTCCCATTCTTCGATCATTTGTAACTATTCAGCAAGAAACCAGGTTTTTCTCTGGCAGAGCGTAATTATTGGCAACAAAAAACCTGGTTTCTTCAGAGGGCCTGAATAGTTACGATCATTTTTGGCAAAACCTGACAGGTTTTCGGAAACCTGTCAGGTTTAACGCATCTCGTAATAGTTGGCGGCGGCCTGAGCCGTCACTTGATGCAGGGCGGCCGTCAACTGCCCAATCAGAGCCGTCGCCTCACCCCCGGCCGGGGCCTGTAAAGGTTCGCCAATGACCAGGGCAATCCGGCTGAACGGCCGGGGGATGGTATATTGATCCCAACGATTAAGCCGGTAGCCGGTGCGGGTGTAGGCCCCAACCGGCAAGATGGCCGCCTGCGCCTTCTGGGCGATGTAAGCGACGCCCGGCTTGATCCGGTAAGCTGGCCCATCCGGGCCATCAGGCGTAATATAGCAGTCCCGCCCCCCTTTGACCAGTCGTACCAGGTTGACCAACTGGCGGGCCGAGGCCAGGCTACTGTCCCCCTCCAAATGCAGACAAAAGGGGTGCGCCCCCAGCTTACGCGCCCATACCGACAAGTTGCGCCCCCGCTCATCGTCTGGCAGCAGCAGCACAAAAGAGCCTGGGTCAAAGTGACCGATGAAGTAGCTGGCGAGCATCATGGTCATGCCGTGCCAGGCAGCCAAAATCACTGGCCGCCCGGCCGCCCGGCACTCGTGGAAATGGTCTATTCCACTCACCTGGTAGCGGCCGGTGCGCCCCGTCAGCCGCGACAGGCAGTAAAGGCCATTCCCAATAAATGCACTCTTGAAATCACTCACGCCGGAAAGTCACCCTCTGCCCGGCCCGCGCCAGGCCAAAGCCGACAAAGCCCAGGGTGAATAGGAACCAGGTATTGACAAAGGGCAGCCAGATCAGGCTGATGGCAAACAGGGCCAGCAGGGCGACAGTGGAACGGCGGCGGCCGATCACCTGGGTAAACGGTGGAAAAGCGATCCGGCTAACCATCAGGCCCGTCAGCAAAACCAATAGCAAGATGAAAGCCACGTTCGGGATAAACTTTTCGGTCACCGCCAGGTCGGATAGGACAGCCAGGGTCAGGGTAGCCCCGGCCGTTGAAATCGTCAGCCCCATCGAATCGCTGTCACTCGTCTTGGCCGGCCCCAGGTTAAAACGCGCCAGCCGGAAGGCCCCGGCCAATGGGGCCATCACCACAAACGGCCAGGCCCAGGCCACGTTAAACCCCTCACCCTGCAAATGGAAAAAGACCAGGACGGCCGGGGCCGTACCCATGCTGACCATATCCACCAGCGAGTCCAATTGCAGACCAAAGGCCGATCCCGCCTTCAGACGGCGGGCCACCTCACCGTCAAACAGATCCAGGATGTAACTGGTGAGAATCAGGATTCCCCCCAGGCGGACGTAGCCCGTCGCCGACGACAAAATGGAGATGACGCCGCAGGCCAGCGAGAAAAAGGTAATGGCGTTGGGAATCAGGTAGCGGTAACGACTGGTCATTAGTGAAGGATGAAGGATGAAGGATGAATAGCCTTACATTCATCATTCATCATTCCGCATTTTGGCAAGGGGGGTTAGGCCGCCGTAAACCTCGTCGCCGACCGAGACGAGTACCTGGACGGTGGGCGGCAGAAAGAGATCCACGCGGGAGCCGAAGCGGATCAGGCCATAACGCTGGCCGGCCGCCAGTTCATCCCCCACCCGCGCATAGTTGACGCACCGGCGGGCCAGGATACCCGCCACTTGTTTAACCAGAATCCGGCCGACGGGTGACTCCACCACCATGGAAAGTTGTTCGTTGACCTCCGAGGCTTCCGGCCGGAAGGCTTGTAGAAACCTGCCCGGCCGGTGTTCGATGAGGGCCACCCGGCCGCTCACGGGCGCGCGCTGGACGTGGACGTTGGTAACAGCCAGAAAGATGCTGAGGCGCAAGACCCTCTGGCGCAAGAAGCGGCCCTCAAATTCCTCGACCATCGCCACCACCCGGCCGTCGGCCGGGCTGACAATAACGTTCGGCTCTGGCGGCGGCCGGTGGGGGTCGCGGAAGAAATAGAGAATGAGCAGCCACAAAAAGAGGGCCACCACGAAGAGCAGAGCAGAAAACCACCCCGACCACAATAGCCGGCCGATCAGGGTTAGGCCCAAAAAGGCTGTAACCAACAAAATCGTTGGCCCTCCCCCCTCAGCAAAGGGCCAGGCTCTATCACGACCGTATTTCTTCATTCACACGTCCTTAGAAAGCAAATGAACAATGAACAATGAACAATGAACGTCGAGCAACCACATTGTTCATTGTCCATTGCCAATTGTTCATTGTCGAGCGGGCATTGTAACATTGGCCCGGCCGCCAGGCAAGATAGTATAATCCAGCCGAAGGAGGTGTTCTGTGTGGCTATACGTGATGCTCAACCTTTTCTCGATGCTGGCGATAAGCCAACCCACCTGGGCGCAGGGTGAGGAACTGAGCTTGCGCCTGAGCCGCGACTGGGGCTACTCCGGCGGCCGGGACATCCAGGGCACTTTTTCTATGCGCGTCAGCGACCCGGCCGACCTGGTGCGCGTTACGTTCTTGATAGACGGCCAAGTGGTAGCTGAAGATGAGGAAGCCCCCTTCCGCTTTCAGTTCAACACGGATCACTATGGCCTGGGGCAGCACACGTTGAGCGCAGTGGGGGTGACGGCCGACGGCCGAGAATTGCGCTCCCAGGTCGTGGAACGGGAATTTGTGTCAGAAGATGAAAGCTGGCGAGCGGCCGGGCGTATTGTCCTGCCTATCTTGGCTGTGGTGGTGATCTCTACGCTACTGGCGACTGTTGTGCCGGCCTTGACCGGCCGCACTAAATCCAGCCAGGCCAGCCATCCCGCCTCCTACGGGGCTTTGGGTGGAACGTTGTGTCCGCGCTGCGGCCGGCCCTTCCCCTTGCATCTTCTTTCCCCCCATCTCCTCACCCACAAGCTGGAGCGCTGCCCCCACTGCGGCAAATGGGGTCTGGTGCGGCGGCAGCCGCCGGCCGTCCTCCAGGCCGCTTACGAAGCCCAGGCGCAAGCCGCCCAGGGTGAGATAGCCCCACCTCTTTCCAACGACGAAAAGCTGCGCCAGGAGTTGGATGACTCCCGGTTCCTGGACTAAACCTGACAGGTTTCCGAAAACCTGTCAGGTCTAGTGGTTGGAAACCGATTGAACGAGGGATACAATTACCAGATGGCCTTAGACAAAGAGCTTTACCAATGGGCGCAAGAACAGTACCGGCAATGGAGTGCGGCCGAAGTAGAGTGGCAGAAGAGCCATCGCGGGCAATTATTACCACAAGAAGCCTGGCGACAATACGTGGCCCTGGTGGAGTTTTGCTGGCAACTGTCTCCTCAACAGAGCGAGCAGCAGCGCGCGCGCCGGCTGGTCGAATGGGATGTCTACTACGCTCGCATCCAGCAATTCGAGAAGTGGAGGCGTACCCGCAATGAAGAACCTGGAAAGGCCCCTGCATAAAGCCATTTCTTTTCTTGAGGAGCGTGGTTTTCGTTACGCGGTCATCGGCGGCGTTGCCTTGTCTCAGTGGGGCGTGGTACGCGCTACTTTCGACGTTGACCTGAAGGTTCTCGTTCCCGATACAGACTACACAGCCCTGCGACTGGCTCTGCGAACCGCCTTTCGTGACCGTGCCCGGCCGCACGTGCCAGAAAACCCCTTGATCGTGGCGGTCAGCATAGACGACGTGGTGGTGGATTTCTTGTTAGCTGTACCAGGCTACGAAGAACTCATCATCGAAAGGGCCGTTCGCCGGGAACTCAACGGCTGGTCAGCGTGGGTTTGTTCGGCCGAAGACCTGATCATCCAGAAGGTGGTGGCCGGCCGGGGCAAGGACTGGCTAGACGTGGAGGCTTTGTTGTTAGAACAAGGCGATCAGTTAGACCAGGCTTACATCCAGGATTGGCTGGGCCAATTCGCTGAAGCTCTGGAACAGCCGGAACTGCTCACCCGCTACCAGGACGCGGTGGCGAAAAGCAACGCCGGATAGAGGCCAGGATGCTCAGGCGCATTGGCTGGCTACTCGCTTCCCTATGCCTGCCGGCCGCCCTCCTTTCTCTCCTACCGGCCGGGTTGAGCCAGGCTACGGGGAGTAGCGTCGTCATCAGCGAAGTGGCCTGGGGCGGCACGGCCGCCAGCACGGCCGATGAATGGCTGGAACTCTACAACACCGGTGCGACGAGAGTCGAGTTGACGGGCTGGACGCTCAGCGACGGCGGCGACCTGAACGTCACCCTGGTGGGGGCGATTGCCGCCGGCGGCTTCTTCCTCCTCGAACGCAGTGACGATTCCACCATCAGCGACGTTCCGGCCGACCAAATCTACAGCGGCAGTTTACACAACGACGGCGAAAGCCTGAGCCTGTACGACGATGAGGGGCTGCTGGTAGACACGGCCAACGGCGACGGCGGGGCGTGGCCGGCCGGTTCCGGTTCGCCGGGCTATTTCAGCATGGAACGGGTTGATCCACTGTCGGCCGACGAGGATTCCAACTGGGCCAGCAATGACGGCCTGATCCGCAATGGACTGGACGCCAATGGGAATCCCATCAATGGCACGCCCGGCCAGCCCAATTCGGCCTGGTCGGAGCCGCCGCCACCCCTGGAAGCTAACGTGGTGATCGAGGCGGTCTTGTACGATGGCTATGAGACGAATGACGCGGACGAGGCGGTGCAACTGCGCTCATTGGCTGAGGCGGTCGTTGATCTGAGTGGCTGGCGTCTCAGCGACGGTTCCAGTGAGGCAATCTTCCCGGCCGGGGCCACTTTGGCCGCCGGCGAGGCAATCTGGCTGGCCTGGCAGGCCGACGTCTTCACCCGCCAGTTTGGTTTCCCGCCAGACTGGGAAGTGGTGGAAACCGACCCGGCCGTGCCGAATCTCCTCGGCGTCTGGCCCGGTTTCGCCAACGAGGGCGACGAGGTTCTCCTGCTCACCGCCGAGACGCGGAGAACGCGGAGTTTACCAAGGGGGAGCGAGGTGGTGGATGCCCTGGTTTACGAAGGCGGAAATGTCAACGAGGCTGGTTGGTTCGGCCCGGCCGTCCAGCCTTACGTGGTCAGTGGCGTACTGTCAGAGGAAGGGCAAATCCTCTACCGGCGGCGCGACCCACTGAGCGGCCAGCCAGTGCCGGATACGGAAACGGAGAGTGATTGGGCGCAGACTACGGCCGACGTGATCAACGGCCGCAAGGTACTCTATCCAGGTTGGGACCTGGACGCCTTCTTCTTTTCCACCCGTCTGACGGAGACGGCCGCCCTGACCGTCGCTATCGCCCCCGACAACGCTTACGCGACCCTGGCCGCCGAAATTGAGTCTGCCCAAAAGAGCTTGCAGATTACCAGCTTGACCTTTGAGAGTACGGCCGTCGCCGAAAACCTGGTCAACGCCGTTCAACGGGGCGTGAGCGTTACCCTGCTGCTGGAAGGTGGCCCACCGGGTGGCCTGACTGACCAGGAAAAGTACGTCTGCCAGCAGGTGGAGGCGGCCGGCGGGGCCTGCTGGTTTATGATCCAGGACAGCAGCCAGGCCATCTTTGACCGTTACGATTACCTGCACGCCAAGTACATCTTGATTGACGGCCGGCGGGTGGTCATTGGCAGCGAAAACCTCAGCCCAGACAGCTTGCCCGACGACGACAAGAGCGATGGCACGTGGGGCCGGCGGGGAGTTTTGGTCATCACCAACGCGCCAGGGGTCGTCGGCCACGTCCAACGGTTGTGGGCGGCCGACTTCGACCCTGATTCTCACCAAGACCTGTTCCGTTGGACCGAGGATCACCCAACTTATGGGCCGCCGCCGGCCAGCTTCGTGCCGATCAGCCAAACCGGCGGTTTGACTTACACGGTTCGGTATACTACTGCCAACCGCTTCGATGGCCCGTTCGCCTTTGAGGTGGTCCAGTCACCAGAAAACAGCCTGCGCGACCAGGATGGTTTGTTAGGGCTGCTGGCCCAGGCCGGCCCTGGCGACACGATTCTCGCCGAGCAGTTGAGCGAACGGCCGCACTGGGGCGAAAGCGATAGCAACGCGGCTACCGACCCGAACCCACGCCTGGAAGCCTTGATCAACGCCGCCCGGCGAGGGGCCAGGGTGCGCTTGCTATTGGATAGTTACTTTGGGGAGGGCGGCCAAGCTGTGAATGGCCGATCCCTTATCCCCTCATCCCCTCACCCCGGCCTCCAAGACACCAGCAACCAGGCCACTTGTACGGCCGTGAACGAGACGGCCCGCCTGGAGCATTTAGACCTGGCCTGCCGGCTGGGGAATCCAACGGGGCTGGGGCTGCACAACAAGATGATTCTCGTCCAGGTGGACGGCCGGGGCTACGTCCACGTGGGCAGTCTCAATGGCACGGAGCAGGCCAGCAAAGCCAACCGCGAGTTGGCCCTGCAAGTGCAGTCGGACGAAGCCTACGCCCTACTCGCTGATCTGTTTGAGGGCGACTGGCCGCATCCCGCTTATTTGCCCATTCTCTATCACCATTACGTTGGCCCGGCTCACTACCCGCTCATCAGCGAAGTTCTCTATGACCCGTCTGGACTGGACGACGGCGAGTTCATGGAATTGGTCAACCCAACCCTCGACACGGTTGACTTGAGCGGCTACAGCCTGGGCGACGCGGTCAACCCCACTGACTTTGAGGACGTGCGTCGCTTCCCGGCCGGAACGACCTTACCCCCTGGTGGTGTGCTGGTGGTGGCCCTGGCCGCCACCACGTTCGAGGCCGAATACGGCTTTCCGCCTGACTTCGAGATACTAAACACGGACCCGGCCGTGCCAGACCTGATAGACGATCCGGCCTGGGGCGACCCAGCCGCCCTGCTGCAACTGGGCAACGAGGGCGACGAGGTGATCTTGCGCGACGCGGCCGACCAGCCGGTGGACGTGGTGACTTATGGCACTGGCAGCTACCCAGGGGTGGTCAGTTGCGCGCTGGTGACGGCCGGCCACAGCCTGGAACGTTACCCTTATTGGCGGGATCGGGATGATTGTCCGGCCGACTTTCGCGACTGGCCCTTTCCCAATCCGGGTAGTATTCCCTAAAGACCAGGCTTGGGTTGCATACGAACATAGCCCGGCTGAACAACTACAAATGAGTGGAGTAAACGCTCCTGGTGTTCCGAAACAAGCCTCGTCACAGCCTCGGCCAGTGTTGTGCGCGCATTACCAGGAAAACGAATCAAAATCACTCCGGCTGAGTCGGCGTGGCTGACGAAAACCAACCAGCCAAAATCCTTGTCTTCGGTCAAGAGGATACGCTGTTCCTGGTGGGCCAACTCAATCAGCTTACGATCGTTGGAACGTCGTGTGACTTCACTGACGGCTAGAACATCGTAACCGGCCGACCGCAATGCCCGGACAACAGCGAAGTCGCAACTCTCGTCAGCCAAAAAACGTGGGGGCAAGGAATGGTCACTCAAACTGGCTGCATGAGAACAGCTTCATGGGCCACGGAATCAGCAGCATAGGCCAGCGCTGCCATAATGTCTGCCTGGGACAAACGCGGATAAGCATCTAGCAGGTCAGCTTCCGTAGCTCCTTCGCTTAACTTACGGATGATCAGTTCTACCGGAATACGAGTGCCGCGAACGACTGGCTTACCCATCATAACGTTTGGGTTAATTTCAATCCGATTTCTCAGTGTGAACTGTGTCATTTTGTTTGCTAACTCCTGTCCATCAGCAATTCTTGGTTTGCTTTTGCGCGGAGCGTTGAAACGCCCCGCTAAGGGTGGCAAACACGTTGAAACGTGTTGAGAGGGAGCTCTGGCGTGCGTTTCAACGTACTTGCCCACCTTAGCTGTAGATTTCAATCTACAGGGACGAGTCAAATTGAGTGGCTGCTATCCATTTGTTGCCTGTGCGGCAAGTATTATAATAGTGTGAGAATACCAATGTCAAACTGGGAGTTATTCTTCATTTACCAGCAGGTTCACAATCCAAAGTCTACCCCTTAGCCAAACAGAGGAGGAGGTCAAATCATGTATTTGTCTGAGTTGCTGATCCTTAACTACAGAAGTTGCCAAAAGCTACACGTCCGTTTAGAAAGTGAACTGCCAAACATCTTCATTGGCATAAACGATTGTGGAAAATCCACTATTCTTCAAGCTGTCGGTTTGCTACTAGATGGCAAGCCAAAGTTTAGCTACTTGACCGATGAAAAGAAAAAGGACGACATTTCTAACACGCGACTGGAGGTAGGTGAATATACAGAACTCTTTGAACAGTGCCAAATACCGCCAGTTCCAGGTTACTCCAAGAAAGAGAGTTTAGTAGCTGGTAGATTCATCTTGGAAGGCTCAGACATTAATAGCAAAAATGAAACGAATCTGTCAAATCATCTGCTCTGGGTCGTCGAAAAAACTCCAGACAGTAGCGTGTGGCTAGCCAGAGTTTTCAGCGAAGAAATGCGAAAGCACACTGATTTCATTTTGACATTAGACAATCAAGACGGCCAGCCCACTGAACTATACAAGGCCAACAACACTACACTTAACAGACACAAAAAAGAGCTAAACATCACCGACAATGAGATCGAGAATGAAAACAAAGTGGGCAGGTTTAAGAACATCGAATTAGTTAGGGCCATCTACACCAAATGCCAACTGACACCTTGCTGGGTTGAGTACAAATCGGATAAGGGCTTCTGGCCAGAGTTTCGGTACCTGGACTGGAATATCACGCTCGAACAGCTAACGCAATTCGCCAATGACGCTATCAAGACAAAGGTTGATAGGCAGTTGGTCACGGCCGAAAGATTCGCCAACCGTCAAGCCACAAAGGCCCAGAAAATACTAAATGAGGAACTGG
>JBFMFT010000091.1:0-13202 GCA_040751925.1 Chloroflexota bacterium | reverse complement strand
CATCCCAGGTCTGTTTGCCCTTTACCTTCCTAAGTTCAGTCTCAATTGAAAAAGAAGCCGGTTCGACCAGGGCGGCAGGGAAAGCAAACTGCCTTTGAATTACAGTCGGTGTCTTGCTGGAACTTCTCTTATTTGCAGACCTGCTCATAGCCACTCTTGGTCTTTGAAACTCAACAGAAGGAGCGATTGCGGACCACAACAAATGCGCCCCTATATGAACCACAAGCCGGAGTCCCAACCGAAATGGATAAACATAAAGTACCCAAACAAGGTTGATGAACCAGCACCCTCAATGATAGTGTAGATTTCTTTCCTGTAAAGACCTGCTTGTGGAATAATTCGTCCCTCCCAGAAGGTTTTTGCTCTCTGGCCGCCTTCCCACTATACTCCTTGCCGTCTATGAAACTCAAGCGACTGACTTTACAAGGGTATAAGACGTTTGCGGCGAGGACGGAGTTCGTCTTTGACGAGATGATCACGGCCGTCGTCGGTCCCAACGGCAGCGGCAAGTCTAATCTGGCCGACGCGGTGCGCTGGGTGCTGGGGGAGCAGAGTTACGGCGCGCTGCGGGGCAAGCGGACAACGGACATGATCTTTGCCGGCAGTCAGAGCCGGGCGCGGGCAGGGATGGCCCAGGCCATTTTGACCCTGGACAATGACGAGGGCTGGCTGCCGGTGGATTATACGGAGGTGGCTATCGGCCGCCGCGCCCACCGCACAGGCGAAAATGAGTACCTGCTCAACGGCCAGCAGGTGCGCCTGCGCGAGATTACCGATTTATTGGCAACCAGTGGGCTGGCCGAACGAACCTACACGATTATCGGTCAGGGTTTGATTGACCAGGCTCTCTCCTTACGGGCGGAGGAGCGGCGGGCCTTGTTCGAGGAAGCGGCCGGGGTCAGCCATTACAAGGCGCGGCGGGCGGAGACGTTGCGCCAACTGGAAGAGACGCAGCGCAACTTGCAGCGCGTCCTGGACATCCTGGCCGAAATCAAGCCGCGCCTGGGGTCGCTCAAGCGACAGGCCCAGCGCACGAAGGCTTACGACCAGGTGGCGGCCGATTTGCATCACCTCCTCCGCGCCTGGTACGGCTACCAGTGGGGCGCGGCGCGACGGGCTGTGCGTGAGCAACGAGGGGTGGCGGCCGAGGCCGAGCAACTCTGGCAAGCGGCCCACGACCACCTGACGGCCGCCCAGGAACGGTTGGCCGGGCAGCGACGACTAAGTTACGATTGGCAACGACAGGCGCAGGAGCGACAAACGGCCCTGGATGCCCTGCGCCCACAACTGAACCAGGCCGGCCGCCAGGTAGCCATTCTCAAAGAGCGCCGCCAGCAAGTCGAGAAGCAACTGGCTGAGATCGAGCAGGACGAAGCCGCATTAAGTGAGCAGCAGGCAGTCGCGCAGACGGCTTCCCAACAGGCGGCGGCCGAACTTCGGGCGGCCCAGGTTGAACTTTCTGGCTTGCAGGAGCGATGGACGCTGTTCAAGAGTAGTTTAGCGGCCCAGCAGGGAGAGATTGATCGGGCGCGCCAATCGTTCAGCCAGCTTGAGCGGCAGCGACAGGAGCGACAGACGAAACTGGCCCAGGCCCAGGGGTATCTGACGCAATTACAGGAGAGAGAGAAAGAAAAGGCAAGAGAGCCGGAGGGTGAAGGAGGCGGCTTAGAGGAAAAGTTGGCGCGGGCGGAGGCGGCCGTGACGGCGGCCCAGGCAACCCTGACCGAATGGCAAGGGAAGCGGCCGGCTCTACAGTCTGAACGTCAGCAGGTCAACGAGGAACTGCGGCGGGCGCGGCCGGCCAGCGCGGAGTCCGGCCGTCTGACCCAAGCTCTGGATCGGGAAATAGCCGGCCTGGAAGCCCGCCGGGAGTTATTGGAGCAGATGCGCCAGCCAGCCCTTCCCCAAGCCTTGCGGGTGCCGTTGGTCGGCCAATTGGCAACCCTGCTGACCATTCCCGACGCTTACCAGACGGCTTTGGAGGCGGCCCTGGCCGCCCGCCTGGGAACGTTGGTCACGGCCGACGAGCGCGGTTTGTGGCGCCTCGTCCACAGTGACCATGCCGCCAGGAGCTTGTGGGTGGCGGCGGCCGACCAGGTGCAGCCCCCACCTTCGCCCGCCACACCCGACCACCCCTCGGTGATTGGCTGGGCCAGTGATCTGATCGGCTGCGCGGAGGAGGCGCGGCCGGTGGCCCAACTGCTGCTAGGCCAGGTGTTGCTGGTGCGCCAGGCCCAGGCCGCTTTCCAAATTGCCCGCACGCTGCCGCCGGGCGCATTGGCCGTCACTCTGGATGGCTTCGTGGCCCACGCCGGTGGCCTGGTCAGCCTGAACGGACACGACCCCCAGGCCAGCCTTCTGGCCCGCGAACGAGCCTGGCGCGAGAGCACGGCCGCCCTGACCGAAAAAAAGGGCCAACGAGCGCAAGCGCAGGCCGAAGCGGATCGCCTACAAGCGGAGGTGCGCCGCTTACAGAAGACCCTGGACAGGCTGAACGAACAGGAGCGGCAGATCAGCCAGGGTGAACAGGCGGCCGGCCAGGGCTTGAACCAGGCTCAACGTGACCTGGAACGGCTACGCCAGCAGCAAAGTTATCAGGAAAGGGAGAGGGCCAACCGGACGGCCGAACTACAACGGCTGGCCGAACGGATCAGCCAGACCGAAAAGGAGATGGCGGGCCACCAGAAAGCCCTAACCCAGTTGGAAGCGGCCGTGGCCACCGCCCGTGCCGCTCTACAGCAATTACCGGCGGTGGAGGCGGAGCAGCAACAACGCACCTGGCGACAACAAACCCAGGCGGCCGAAGCGCTGGTAGCCGGCCGCCAGGCAGCCGTGGATAGCCGCCGCTCTACCCACCAGCAGGTGGAGGGGCAATTGGCCCGCCTCCAGCTTCGGCGACAGGAGTTGCAGAAGCAGTTCGTCCAGGCCGACCTGGAAGCGGAAACGGAACGTTGGCAGGCCCTACAGGCCCAACGAGATCAATTGGAGCGTGAGTTGCGGCCGCTCCAGGCCCAATGGCAGTTGAGCCAGCAGGAACAGCAGGCCATGGAGAACGAGGTAGCCACCAGTCAGAAGCAAGCCCACGAGTTGGAAGGGCGACTGACCCAGGCGCGGATTGCCCTCGGTCAGAAAGAGAGCAGCTTAGAAACCCTATTGGAGCGCATCCGGGCCGAGTTGGGGCTGGTTGATTTGGCCTTTGACGACGATCAGACCGGGCAGGCGCCTTTGCCTTTGACAGAGGTGGTCGAGCAGTTACCGGCCGTCGCCGAACTGCCGGAGGACATCGAGGAAAACGTGCAGCGGCTCAGGACGCAATTGCATCGCATGGGGGCCATCAACCCCGACGCGCCGCGTGAATACGAGGAGACGCAGCAGCGTTACGATTTTCTCTCGCAACAGGTCGAGGATTTGCAGAAGACGGAGAGCCACCTGCGTCAAATCATCAGCGAATTGGACGACTCAACGGCCCGCGCCTTTGGCGAAACAGTGGAACAGGTCAACGCCGTCTTTGGCGGGATGTTCCGCCAATTGTTTGGCGGTGGCTCGGCCCGCCTGACGCTGACCGAGCCGGATGACCTGACCCAAAGCGGCGTGGACATCGTGGCCCAATTGCCCGGCCGCCGGCAACAAGGCCTGGCTCTGCTCTCTGGCGGTGAACGGTCGCTGACGGCGGCCGCCCTGATCTTTGCCTTATTAAAGGTCTCCCCCACCCCATTCTGCATCCTGGACGAAGTGGACGCCATGCTGGATGAGGCCAACGTCGGCCGTTTCCGCGACGCTCTGTGTGAACTGAGCCAAAAGACGCAGTTTATTGTGATTACCCACAACCGGGGGACGGTGCAGGCCGCCCAAACGGTCTACGGAATCAGCATGGGTCAGGACAGCGCCAGCCAGGTTATCTCGATCAAGCCAGAGAATTACGTGAGGGAGGAGTAGAGCGATTTTGGAAAATCGCTCTACGGGCTAGACGGAGTTTCGATGGCGGCCGGCGTATCAATCGGCACGGGCAAAGTCGGGGTGGCCGGTTCAGCCGTAGGCGGAATCAGGTACTTGGGGTCAATGGCGGGCGTGCGCGGCACGCGGGTTTGCCAACGGTCAAAGACCTCAGCCCCGACCCGGCGGCTTTCCAGCCAACTCGTCACCAACTCTTCCTTCTTCGTGTCCAGCGTGCCTTCCGGTAGCGGGCGCACCTCACGGCCGCTCACCTGGACGACATAGTAACGGGCAGCCGCCCCTTCCGGCTCATAGACCATGACTTCACTGGGCGTGTCTAGCTCAAGCTCAAAGACGGCCGCCGCCACGTCGGGGCCATAAATGGATTCTAACTGCTCCTGGGTACGCCAAATCGCCTCGGCCGCCACCGGCGGGGCGGGTGGGGCCTCTTCCCCTTCGGCCGCCGGCTCCACTGGGGCAACCGGCGTGCTGCGGATCGTATTCCAAACGGTCAGGAAAGTGCTGGCCTGAATTTGAGCCAACGATTCATTGGCCGCTTCCTCTGTGCCAAAGGAGATGTAAAAGATGCTGGCGTGTTCGGCCTCGGTGGCCAGGTTGCCCTCGGCCGCCAGCACTTCGGTTAGCTTTTCGCGGTAGAGGCGGGCTTCGATCACCTGCCGGTAGACCTCTTCGCTCACACCCAACCGGCGCAAGCGAGACTGAACGGTGTCATACTGCTCATTGAACGACTCCAGCGAGACGGCCGTCGAGGTGGGCTGGGGAGTAAAGGTAGGGCCAATGGTAGGCGTGGGGAAGGGCGTTTCGGTGGGCAAGACCTCGGTAATGACGGCCGTCGGGACGGGCGTCAATGAGGGGGTCGGCATGACTGTCTCGGTGGCTGTCGGCAAAGGGGTAGGCAGGCCGCCATCGAAGAAGTTAAAGCCGTGTTCGATTTCGGTTTGCACGTCCTCGGCGCTAACGGTGATGCCCCGCGAAGCCGCCTCCTGGCGGATGAGAACTTCGTCCACCATCTGATCCAGGACTAGCTGGCCGAGCGTCTGAGGGTCGCTGACCAACCAAGACAACTGCTGGCCCATGTATTGCTGCACCAGACCAATGTCACCACCAAAGGTCTCCGACAGGTCTTCGACGCTAATAATAATCTGGGCGCGTTGATAGCGGACGCGCTCTTGCCAAGCGCGCACGCTGACCTCTTCGCCGTTGACCACCGCCACCGCCTGGCGCGGCCGGATGAGGTACTCGTTGACGATGGCGACCAGGATCACGACGGCGATCAAGGCCGACACGCCAATGATCCCCAGGCGAATCTGGCGGGATTGTTCGTGCCGCCGGCGGGCCAGCAGCACCTCTTTGCGTGATTGTCGCTGGATTTCTTCTTGTTGGTTGCGCTTCTTAGCCATAAGAGGGGGTTAGAAACTCGATTTCTTTGTCAGAAACCGAGTTTCTCACTTAGTCGCTGACAAAGGGGAGCAGAGCCAGGTGGCGGGCGCGCTTGACGGCCGTCGCCAGGCTGCGTTGGTGGCGGGCGCAGACGCCGGTCTGCCGGCGCGGCTTGATGCGGCCGTGTTCCGAGATGTACCGGCGCAGTGTCTCGTGCTGCTTGTAGTCAATCTCGTCCACCTTCTCCACACAGAAAGCGCAGATACGCGGGGGGCGCGGGAAACGGCCGCCCTCCTCGTCGTACTGCCCCCTTTCGTCAGAAGCGTCATCCCGCCTCATGGGCGGCCGGCGGCCGAACGATGATCTCGACTGTTGTTTCACTTGACACCTCCCTTGCGAACAACCAGGTGGCGCAAAACAGGTTCCATGTAGCGAATGTTACGCTCAATGTCGTTTACCTGAAGCGGGTCGATCTTGGCCTCAAACAGGACGTAGTAGCCTTCGTTGAATTTTTTGATAGGATAGGCCAGGCGGCGCTGTCCCCACTGGTGAACCACCGGGGCATTGGTCTCACCCTGGCCGGCCGTCAACAGATTTTGCACCCTCTGAATAATCTGGGCGCGAGCGTCGTCTTCTAATTCGGGGCGTATGACAATAGTGACTTCGTAGTCCTTCACGTTGCAAGTTCTCCTTTGTTGTATCTGCTCACCGCAGAGGCGCAAAGAATGCAGAGGTTAAAAGTTGAAGGTTGAATGTTGAAAGTTCAGGAAGCCTTCAACTTTTGACTTTCAACCTTTAACCGTTGCCTCTTGCCCTCCGCGTCTCAGCAGTGAAGCTGAGTAGATACCTTTTTCCTCGGAATAAACTCAGGCGAGTTATGCCCCCGGACTTCCTTACTGGGAACTGGGGGCGGAAGCGGCCGATTTCTCGTGGCCGCGCAACGAGTCGAGAATTATATCACAAATGAGATTTCGCACAAGCGTCAATTGGGGTCTGTGGTTCGTCTTGATCCTCACTTCGCTGGCCAAGGTCAACCCAGCCGCCAGCCAGGACAACACACCCCAGCCGTCCTTCTCAGCCACACCGACTGCTCTGCCAGACGGCCGCATTGTCTACCAGGTAGCAGCCGGCGACACCTTATGGGTGCTCGCCTATCGCTTTCAGGTAGATATTGAGACACTGTACCGCAATAATGGGCTAACACCAGACTCGGTGCTTCAGATTGGACAAGAGATCGTGCTAGGCTTCCGACCGCAACCGCAGTCGGCCGGCGGCTCCATTGATTTACCCACGCCTACGGCGACGGCTACCCCTTCCTACACCCCGACACCCCTGCCAACGCCGACAGCTATCCCGACCCAACGGCCGGCAAGGTCGCTGATGCTGCCCACGCCGACGGCCGCGCCACCGCCAACGCCGATAGCGGCCGGTGAAGCGGCCGTTGACCCCGGCGCAGTCGGGGTCCTGGGTGGGTTGCTCGTTCTGCTGGGGGCGGCAGGTGGTCTATTCCTTTATCTCGTCCGGCGTTACCGGCAATAAGGTCAAGGCTCTGCCTGCAAGCTATTTAACCAGAGCCAATTCCAGGGCTTCGGGCAAGGAGCGGCAGCCGATCAGTTCCAGCTCGGCCGGGCTGTCAGCCAGTCGTTGGCGGGCCAGGCGCGGCACCACCACCCGCTTGAAGCCCAGCTTGGCCGCTTCGTTGATGCGGCCCTCCATCTGGCTCACCGCCCGCACCTCGCCGCTCAAGCCCACCTCGCCCACAAAGGCCACGTCGGCGTGAACCGGCCGGTCGCGCACGCTACTGGCAATGGAAACGGCCACCGAAAGGTCGGCCGCCGGTTCGCCAATTTGCAGGCCGCCGATTACGTTCACGAATACGTCCTTGTCGTGCAGGGGAACGCCGACTCGCCGGTTCAAGACGGCCGTCAGCAACAGCAGGCGGTTGTAATCTACTCCATTGGCCGTGCGTCGCGGGTTGGCGAAGGTGGTCGAACTGGCGAGAGCTTGAATTTCCACCAGGATCGGCCGCGTCCCCTCCATCGTCACGGCAATCGTCGAGCCAGGCGCGTTCACCTGCCGCTCGGCCAGAAAAGCCTCTGAGGGATTAGGCACTTCCACCATACCCTTATCCACCATCTCAAAGACGCCGACCTCACTGGTCGCCCCAAAGCGATTCTTGACGCTGCGGAGCAAGCGATAGCGGTGAAAAGGGTCGCCTTCCAGGTAAAGAACGGTGTCTACAATGTGTTCGAGGACGCGCGGGCCGGCGATAGTCCCTTCTTTGGTCACGTGGCCGACCAGGAAGACGATC
This sequence comes from Chloroflexota bacterium, assembly GCA_040751925.1. Classification (GTDB taxonomy): domain Bacteria; phylum Chloroflexota; class Anaerolineae; order Promineifilales; family Promineifilaceae; genus JBFMFT01. The sequence continues at coordinate 5,557 of JBFMFT010000091.1, read as the reverse complement.
ACCCCGGAACTCTTCGCCAATTCTTGAAAGCGGCTGGCGCACTCGCGCACCTGGCTGACGCTGCCGGCCGAAGAGACCAGGTCGCCCGTGTAGGTGGTCTGGATACTATCTACGATGACCAGGGTCGGCCGTAGGGCCTTGACCTGTTCAATCATGTTGTCCAGGCTCGTTTCCGTCAGCAGAAAGAGATCGTTGGCCTGCACGCCCAGCCGGTCAGCCCGCATTTTGATCTGGCGGGTGCTTTCCTCACCCGAGACGTAGAGAGTGGAGCCGTGCTGGTTGGCGACCAGGACGGCCACTTCCAGCAACAAAGTAGATTTGCCGATGCCTGGGTCGCCACCGACCAGGACTAACGAGCCTGGCACCAGCCCCCCACCCAGAACGCGGGTAAACTCCGGCAAGGGCAAAGGCAGGCGGTCGAAGCCATCACTGGTAATATCTGGTAATCGCTGGGGGGCACTTGAGGCGGCGGCCGAGCGGCGGCCGGCTTTGGTCGCCGTTGGCGGGGCCGCCACCAATTGTTCAACCATCGTGCCAAACTCACCGCATTGTGGGCAGCGGCCCATGTAACCGGGGGTGGTGCGGCCGCAGTTCTGACAAACAAACTGGGATTGTGTTTTAGCCATAAAGTACTACCTCACTTTGGGACTATTGTAGCATAATGCTATAATCAGCCCGTGATCAATTGGTTGAGCCTGGCGGCCGGCGCGCTCTGGATCGGCGGGTTATCGCTTCTACTAGCCGCCTTGAGTTACCATACCTGGTTAGCTGGTGAGCAGAAGCGTCGCTGGCGAGACCAATTGGCCGAGAACTCCTTTGGCCGGGTAGCCTGGTTGAGCATCCTTCTGATTGGGGTGGGACTGGCAGCCGGCAGTCGTCAGACCTGGGAACGATGGCTCTGGATTTTATTCTCGCTGGTCGCCCTCAGCCAGTGCATTGGCAGTTGGCGGCTCCGCCGACGTGAAAGATAGTTGGCAGACCGGACAGGTTTTCGGAAACCTGTCTGGTTTTTAACGGGATGATTAGATTAACTCTATTGTTGGGGATTATGCTCTGGCGCGCCTGGGCTACCACCGAGTTGACCGAATTCACGGCCACCAGCGTGGAAGGCGGTATCGCCCTGGCCTGGACGACGGCCGCCGAGGTCCATACGGCCGGCTTTCGCCTCAAGCGGTCGTTGGCCTTCATTGGCCCTTATGAGGTGATTACCGTCAACCTCGACGGTGAGGGGGTTGAGTTGGTACCGGCCGCCGGCGTCTCTGGTTCGGGGGCCAACTACCAGGTGGTGGACGAAGCGGTTACAGACGGGCAACTCTATTGGTACATCTTGGTCGAAGTGGAAAGCGGCGGGACGGAAGTGGAATTGAACGAGCCACTATCCGTGCTGGCGGGGGCCACCCCTACGCCAACGCCCCTCGTCATTGTCACCTCAGCCTTGTCCACCAGTACGGCCGTGCCAACCAGCACACGGCCGGCCTCCCCAACACCCACCGTTACGGGGACGGCCGTGGTCAGTTCGACGGCTACGGCCACTGGCTCACCCGCCCCCAGCGAAACCCCAACGCCGACGCCTCTGCCCACCGAGACGGCTACCATTGGCCCGCGCATCAACACTTTTCCCACGCCAACGCGCTTCGCCTTTCCACCGGGTAGCCAGCCCCAGGCTGTCGCCCAGGTACCGGCGACCACCGTAGCCCCGGCCGCCTACCCTGGCCCGGCCACCGCCATTCCCAGTGCGCCGGTAGTAGGCAACGACCCCAGCACCCCGCCGACGGCCGTCCTTCCGGCTGTCGAACCGACCATTGATTGGTGGAGCAGCCTGGCTCCATCGGAAACGTTGGGCGAAAGCCCCGACGCGGTGACGACCATCGCCCTTGAGCAGCAGACAGACCCGGCCGAGAGCCGCAGCGCACCTTTGTTTCTGTGGGGCGGCTGCTTCGCCGCTTTGCTCATCCTGCTGGCCGGCGTGTTCGGCTCCATTCTCGTCTTCACCAGGCCCGCCGGCCGGAGGTCTTGAGCTTTCCAACCATGTCTATTGCCAAAGAACAGGAAACGACGCCCACCCTGCTGGCCAGCTTTAAGAAGGTTGCCCCCTGGCTGCGGGTCGGCTTGAGCCTGCTGCTGGGGATTGGCGGCCTGTGGCTCATCACCCGCAACGTAGACCTGGCTGAAGTCGGCCGGGCATTGGGGCAGGCTCACCTGGAGGCAATTGCCCTGGGCCTGCTGGTCATTCTCGTCACTATTCTGGCGAAGACCTGGCGGTGGCGGCTGCTGTTTGCGGCGGCCGAAGACGCCCCCCGCTTCCGCGCCCTCTTCTGGGCCTTAGTCCTGGGGCAATTCATCAACCTGCTCCTCCCCTTTCGCCTGGGCGACCTCACCCGCATCTACACCCTGCACCAGGAAACCCAGAGCGGCAAAGCCCGCGCCCTGGGTACGCTGGTAGTCGAAAAAACCCTGGATACCGTGATGCTGGCCCTGACCCTGCTGGTGCTGCTACCCCTCGTCGTCGTTCCGCGCTTCGTGAGCGAACCAGGCTTGACGATGACCGTGATAGCCGTCCTGGCCCTGGGCCTCCTCTACGCGGTCGCGTACCAGACAGAACGGGTGGTCAGCCTGCTGCAACAATTGGCTCGCCTGCTGCCCCTGCCCCTGGAACGACGGCTGATGCGCCTGGCTGTCGGTGGCTTGAGTGGCCTGGCCTCCCTGCGTAACCGCCGGCTAATGGTGACGCTTTTCCTGAGTTCAGCGGCTATTGCCGGGCTGTCCGTCCTGACGCCACTCGTCCTCTTTGCCACCTTTGACTTACCCCTGGGGCTAGTAGAAGCGGTCTTGCTCAATCTGGTTCTCAGCCTGGGTTCGACCCCACCCTCCACACCAGCCAAGGTGGGCGTATTCGAGTGGCTGGTGGCCTTCACCCTGGGCCGCTTCGGCCTGACAGATAACGTCATAATCGTTAGCTACGCCCTGATTTATCACACAGTGGTCATCTTACCGCAAATCGTCCTCGGCTCGGCCGCCGTTTTCCGCACCCATTGGCGGCCGGGGGTCACGGGCAATTGGTAATTGGCAATTGGCAGTTGCCAGTTACCACTTGCCAATTACCAATTACTAATCACCAATTACCTCCCCCATGATCTCTGTCGTCGTCCCTGCCCATAATGCCACGCAAACCATTGGCGAATGTGTACGGGCCTTGCAGGAGCAATCTCTCCCGAAATCCCTTTACGAAATTCTGGTGGTAGACGACGGTTCAACCGACGACACGGCCGCCCAGGCCAGCCAGGCCGGGGCGCGGGTGATCCGACAAGAGAGGGGACGACCGGCCGCCGCCCGCAACCGGGGATTTGAAGCGGCGGCCGGCGAGATCGTCTGCTTTACCGACGCCGACTGCGCCCCCGCTCCCCATTGGCTTCAGGAAATCACCGCCCCCCTGGTTGACCCCCAAGTAGTGGGGGTCAAGGGAACTTACGCCACCCGCCAACGGGAGATCGTCGCCCGTTTCGTCCAACTAGAGTACGAAGATAAGTATGACCGGCTGCGCGGCCAGGAACGGATTGATTTTGTAGACACCTATTCGGCCGCCTACCGGCGAACCGTCCTCCTGGCCAACAACGGCTTTGACGAGCAATTCCCCTATTTGGAAGATCAGGAGTTATCCTTCCGCCTGGCCGCGCGCGGCTACGGGATGGTCTTCCAGCCCTCGGCCGTCGTCTACCATCGCCACAGCCCCACCTTGTGGGCCTACTTCCACAAGAAGTACATCATCGGCTTCTGGAAAGCCCAGGTCGTGCGCCGCTTCCCCAACCAGGGCGTGAAGGATTCGCACACCCCACAGGTAATCAAGCTGCAAATGGGCCTGATGGCCCTGGCCGGAATGAGCCTGGCTCTTACTCCATTCGTTCGTTCGGGGGCCTGGCTCTTGCTGGCTTTGCTGGTTGCCTTTGGCCTGACCACTGTGCCGTTCGTCGGCAAAGCCTGGGCCAAAGATCGCCAGGTCGCCCTGGCCTCGCCCTTCTTGCTGGCGGTGCGGGCCTTTGGCCTGGGCATTGGTTACGCCTGGGGATTGTTACGGCCGCAGCCCGGCATCAGCGGCGAGGAGACGACGATTGGCGGCCTGGATTACCTGGGCAAACGGGCTATGGACCTGGTCGGCGGGCTGCTCGGCCTGTGCTTCACCCTCCTGATTGGCCCGTTGGTAGCCCTGGCAATTAAGCTAGACTCGCCTGGCTCGGTTCTATTCAGGCAGCAGCGAGTGGGGCAGCGCGGCCGGCCCTTCACCCTGTACAAGTTCCGCTCCATGCGAAACGACGCGGAGAGTGAACTAGAGAAACTGTTAGACCTGGACAACCTGCCAGAGCCGGTGTTCAAGCTGGCCGAGGACCCGCGCGTCACCCGAGTCGGCCGCTTTCTGCGCCGTTGGAGCCTGGACGAGCTTCCCCAATTTTGGAACGTGGTCAAAGGGGATATGAGTCTCATCGGGCCGCGGCCGGAGGAGGCCCGCATCGTGGCCGCCTACACCGATTGGCACCGGCGACGGCTGGCGGTCAAGCCGGGTCTGAGCGGGCCCATGCAGGTCAACGGGCGCGGCGACCTCTCGCTCGACACGCGGGTGCGCCTGGAATTAGAGTACATTGAGAATTACACCCTCTGGCGCGACCTGGTTATCCTGGCCCGAACTGTGCCGGCCGTCTTTTCCGGCAAAGGGGCGCGCTGAAGAGCGTAGTGCGTATTGCGTAATCCGTATTCTGTAGTGCCTCTGCTGGTTTGGCCTGCTACTACTTTTGTCGCGGCATTGGTGGTTTACCTCTTTACCCTTGCGCCAGATTTGACGTGGGCCAATCACAGCGCGGACGGTGGGGAATTGATTACCGCCGCTGTGACCCTCGGTGTGCCTCATCCGCCGGGCTACCCGACCTACGTTCTCCTGGGCAAGCTGTTCAGTTTTCTGCCAATTGGCACGGTCGCTTATCGCTTCAACCTGCTATCGGCCATCTGCGTCGCCTTGGCCGGGGCTTTTGCCACCGTGATTGGTTACTCCAAAATCCAAAATCCAAAGTCCAAAATCGCCGCAGCTTTAGCCTTCGCCTTTGCCCCTCTAGTGTGGGGACAGGCCCTCGTCGCCGAAGTATACGGCTTGAACTTACTGTTCGTGGCGGCCGTCCTGTGGGCGACGCTCAACGGGCGGCCGGGCTGGCTGCGCGGCCTGCTGCTGGGCTTAAGCGTTACCACCCACCTGACCTCCCTCCTGCTCACCCCCCTGATAGTGGGGACAACCCGGCGCAATCAGCGGCCGGCTCTGCTGCTGGGCTGCCTGGTGGGTCTGACCCCCTTTCTGGTTATTCCCTGGCTGGCGCGTGGTGGCAGTCCGGTGGTGTGGGGTGAACCGACGACATTGAGCGGCTGGTGGTGGCTGGTGAGCGGCCGGCTGTACCAGGCTAACGTTCTGGCTTTGCCGACGGCCGAGTGGCTGCCCCGCGCCCAGCAATGGTTCTTGTCCTTAACCACCCAGTTTACCTGGTTCGGCTTTCCCCTCTTGCTCATTGGAGCATTCACTTCC
>JBFMFT010000090.1:0-13266 GCA_040751925.1 Chloroflexota bacterium | reverse complement strand
ATCCATCGGCGGGAAGATGAGATTGGCGCCGGCGGCCGTCGCCCTGGCCGCCACCCCATCTACGTCGCTATGCTTCACGTAGGACGCCCAGGCCGCTGGCGCGCCTGGCTCTACCATACTGTTCAGACCGGCCACGTTCTTCCCACCCATCTGGAACAAGGTGTAAATCGGTCCCGTTTCTCCTGGCACGTCCACGGCCTCCCAACCAAACAGGCCGGTATAAAACGCGCGCGCCCCGCCTCCATCCGACGTATTGAAATCTACCCAACAGAACACACCATCTGGATAACTCTTCACAACGTTCATTTTGATCACTCCTTGTCTAAAGCGGTCTAAAAGGGAATGTCGAAACCTATCTCGACACACCCAGATTATACCACAAGTAGAACAAACGGTCTACTATTTGATCGGGTAATTACCAGTTACCAATTGCCAATTACAATCAGCCAAACACGAAGCCAACAGCGGCCCGTCACTAGGCGTCATCCCGCTCGACGGCCGCCTGCGTCACCCGGTTAATTTCATCCAGCGAAGCTCCCCGCGCCCGCTCGATGCGGCCGATCCGCTTCTGGAACTGGTCGAGGGCATAATTGATAAATTCCTCCTCCTGCAAGCCAAAGGGAATTGGGTCATAGCAGGCAAAGGCGTCGCCAATAATGCCCAGGGCCGGCGTCACCAATTCATTGACCGTTTCCTCCACCACCGCCCACAAGGAGTCGTCGGCGGCTACCAGCCGCGAGATGAGGTAGATGCCGTAGGCGATGTGGCGCGATTCGTCCTGCTTGGTCAGCCGGATGCCCGCCCGTTGGCCGGGCATTAGCTCTTGCCGTTCGAGGGTGGTCAGGTAGGCGTGGTAGCCCGTTTCGGCCAGCATCCCCTCGACCACGATGTTGTAGGTTACAGAGGCGCGGATTTGGGCGGCCGGCGACGCATCGTGCAGCAACCGGCGCAGGTGTTGGGGGAGGGCTTCGTAAAAGATGGCCCGATAGTTGGGCGTGTGGTAACGGCTTAGATCGTGGGGGACGCCGGCCACTTCGTCCAGGAAACGGTGAAAGAAGTCCACGTGCTTGCCTTCCTCAAAGAGAAAGGTGGTCAGAAACATCTCCTCCTCCAGCCGGCCCTCCTGAGCCATGACTATGATCAGCGGCAGCAAGTCAAGGGTAACAGCCTCCTCACCAGCCTGGAACAACGAGGTCAGGCGCAGAATCACGTCCTTCTCGTCCTCGGCAAAGCCCAACCAGTCCTGGGCATCCTGGCGGAAATCAATGTCGGCCGGGTTCCAGATACCCAGCCGCTTGGCCTTTTCGTACAGGCGCATGGGCGGTGTCTCGCGCTGTAAGCCGCGGGTGGTGGTGACGAAAGATAAATGGCTCATACCTTTTTCTCCTGGGGACACGGATTGACAGGATTGACGGATAGTATAGTATAGCCTGTTTGGAGTGGCAGGCGAAGAAGAGGTGAAAAATGGGTTATCGTTGCGAGAATTGCGGCCAGCCGGCCGCCCCGGGTGACGTGAGTTGCTGGCATTGCGGCCGGCCTTTCGCACAGCCTGTACCCGGCCAACCGGCCGTCTCCGGCAAAGCCGCCAGCCGGCCGCCCGAAGTGACCTTGTACGCCAGCTTGACGGCCGGGCTGGTGGTAGCAGCGATGATCTTAATGGTGTTGCTCGGCCGCCAGCCATTGGTTCAACTGACCAGCAGCGCCCCACTGCCGCCCGACTGGCAAACCATCACCGACAGCCAGCAGCGATTCACCCTCAACTTGCCCCAAAGTTGGGTGTGGTGGAACAGCCAGGCTGAACAGCAGCAGGCGGCCTTCACTGCCCAACGACAGAATGACGTGGATTTAGGCGTAGCGATGCGGCCGTGGGGCCAGTTGGTCAATGACCTGACTGTAACTCTCGTGGCGACCGCCGGCGACGAGGCCGGGCCGTTTCTCGTGGTGGCTTACAGTAAGTTGCTGAATCGTCTATCTACACAGCAAGCCCTGGCTGCTGTCCAGCAAAGTGGGTTGGCCGTCGTGTCGGCAGCCTACGTGCCTGACTTTGATAAGAGCCACCTGGCGATCAGCCTGGACGTAGACGGCGGTGACCAGACGTGGCGTTGCGACCAACAGTTCGTGAACGGCCGGAATGACGCCTGGCTGGCGGCCGTCTGTGCGCCGGTGGAGGGGTACGGCCGCGCCCAAAGCACCGTGCAGGTGCTCCTATCGAGCTTTCAGGTGTTGCGGCCGGGGTGAGTACTTTGCCTTTTCAGATACGATCTTCAACCCCGCCTGTGCTAACTCGCCTACCTGTAGGTTCCCCTTCATCCCCATAAACATTGACTTATGGGCGATAATATGCATAATTATACTTATGCGCTTCACCTGGCACGAAGCCAAACGGCAGGCGACCCTCAAGAAAAGATGAACAACTCCTCTTCTACTCTAGCTTTTGACGAACAGGACGAATGTCCAAAAGTCACCCAAGCTGACCTGAATCGGGCCCAGTTTAGAGTGGGGCTTAAGCCCGCTCCCCGAAAGCGCCGGGTGACGATGCTCTTAGATACGGTGCTGATCGAGCATTTCAAGGCCAGGGCAGGTGAGCGCGGATACCAGACGCTTATCAATGAAACCCTACGGCGGGCTGTAGAACGCGATGATCTAGAAGAGACGTTGCGCCGCATTATCCGTGAGGAACTGCACCTCGAGGCTCAGTCGGCCGGGGCCTGACATACGCTCCGGCCGCGGCCGAAGGCCATGCTACACTGAAAATACAATGCTCATCAAAACGAGGCTGACACAAAATGGCAAAGCCTGACATTTACCACGATGTGGTCAAAGAAGCGTTAGTCAAAGATGGATGGACTATCACACACGACCCACTCATCGTTGCTTTTGGTAGGCACAACCTGTTCGTTGACCTCGGCGCTGAACGCATCCTGGCTGCTGAGAAAGAAGGGCAACAAATCGCCGTTGAAATCAAGAGCTTTGTAGGTCGGTCATTGGTCCATGATTTGGAACTAGCCATCGGCCAATTCGGTCTGTACCGCACTATTCTCAAGCAAAGGGAACCGGATCGAATCCTTTATCTAGCTATTCCCCTGAATGCCTACGATGACATTTTCAATTCACGGCTCGGTCAAGCAGCCATTGAGGATCACAACCTGAGATTGATCGTATTCGATCCAGTGAAGGAGGTAGTCCGAAAATGGATCAATTAGACACCTACCGGCAAATTGTCAAGAATGTGATTAGTCACTATGCTCAGTTCAAGCCATCCTATGGGGAGGTTCAGATCGAGGCCATCTTTGACGAGGCCAATGATCATTTTGAGCTGATGTATACAGGCTGGGATGGGTACCAGCGAGTTCATGGCTGCGTATTGCACGTGGACATTCGAGGGGGCAAGGTCTGGATTCAGCACGATGGCATCGAGGGGGGCATTGCCGACGAATTGGTGGAGGCTGGCATCCCACCAACGGATATTGTGCTGGGTTTCCAGCCCCCGGCCGTCCGGCCGTACACCGATTTTGCCGTCGCCTGATAGGAGTATAACAGCCAATCAGGAGGATTGATCGAACCCTTCAGATTCGTTCAATCCCTGAATTCGTTGTTATTTCGTTTGACGATGAAGAGGGTCAAGTCGTCGGCCGGAGCGGTATCACCCGTAAACGCGCTGACCGCCCCCAGGATCGCGTGCAGAAGGTCGCCGGCCGCCCCGCCCGCCTGGCTCGCCACTACCTCTCGTAGACGGCTTTCGCCAAATTCCTGCCAGTTGGCGTCCATGGCCTCGGTGACACCGTCGGTGTAGAGTACCAGCAGGTCGCCAGGAGCTAAATCTATCTGGCTTTCAGACAAACGAATAACGGGTATGACGCCCAGGGCAATGCCAGGGGTGGTGATCGTTCGTACCTCGCCGGTAGCGGCTTGCGCCCACAACGGCCGGTTGTGGCCGGCGTTGCAGAAGGTCAGCCGGCCGCTCTGGGTATCCAGGATGGCGTAGAAGGCGGTCAGAAAGAGGGCGGCCTGGCTGTCCTTGAAGATGAACTCATTCACCCGTTGCAGAACGGCGGCCGGCGGCCGGTCGCCCAGGGCCGAGGCGCGAATCATGGTGCGGCTGAGAGCCATAAAGAGGGCGGCCGGCACGCCTTTGTCGGCTACGTCGGCCACCACCAACCCCAGGCGGCCGGGCGGGTCGGGTAGCTCAAAGAAATCGTAGAAGTCGCCCCCCACCTGGCGGGCCGGCCGGTAGGTGGCGGCCAGGTCCCAACCCGGCACGACTGGGCAGGAATCAGGCAAGAGACTGAGTTGTATCTGGCGGCCGACGGCCAGTTCTTCTTCCAGGCGTTGGCGGCGCAGTTCGACCTGGCGTAGCTGCGCCCGCTCAATGGCCAGGGCGGCCTGGTTAGCCATCAACTGCAACAGGCGCACTTCGTCGGGCGGCCAAAAGCGGGGCTGGCGGCTGTTGATGACCAGGACGCCAATGGAACGGCCGTCGGCCAGGAGAGGCACCAAAGCCTGGCCGCGAAATCCCTCCGTCCGCGCCCAGTCGGGCAGCCAGCTACCCGGCCGCTCTTGCAGGTCTTCGACCAGGAGAGGGCGTTGGGTCTGCATCACCAGGCCGGGGTCGTTGTCGGCCCCGGCCGGAATCGGGTAGAGTCGCTTCAGGGGGTCGGTCTGCCAGCCGGCCGCCCAGCAGAAGCAAAGCGAGCTATCGTCGTCTTCCATCAGGAGCAAGGTACAGGCGTCCACTGGCAGCAGGCGCCTGATTTCGTTGATCAGGTAGTGGATCAGGTCGTCCAGATCGTGGCGGCTCAACAACTGGTTGGAGAGTTCCAGCAGGACGGCCTGTTCGTGGATGCGCCGCTCTTGCAGCAGGTCAAACAACCGCGCTCGTTCCAGGGCAATTCCCACCAGACTGCCCACGTTGGAGAGCAGGGCCAGGGCGCGGGGACTGAAGGCGTCCCAGTCCCGCCCGGCCACGTTGAGGATACCCAGAACACGCTCGCCAACGCACAGGGGGGCGGAGGCGTGGACGGTCAGGCCGCGCCGGTCGCCCTTCACGGCGGCCAGGCGGCTGCAACGAACTTCGTTGTAGGCGATGGCGAGCTTGCCCTTCGTGCAAAGGCCCTGGCAGTCGCAGCCGCCGTCCCAGGCGTCAGGCTGATCGAGAGCCAGGGCCGGCGGCAGGTTGTGGTGGGCGGCCAGGACGTAGCCCTTGCCCCACCACCGCTCCTGGTTGGCCGGCTCGGCCAGGAAAATCCAGCCTGTTTCCAGCCCCATCAGCTTGACCAGGTGAGCCAGGGCTGTATCCAACGCGCTCCGCACGTCGGCCGCCCGGTTGAGGGTCTGGGCGATCTCGTTGAGGGTGGTGAGGTCCTGGATCAGGTCGGCTTGGGTGGGCATTGACGGCCGTCCATCTGTACCACAAGCCGCTGGCTTGTGGCGCAATCCGGCGGATTGCGTTACAGCGTATAACAAGCCGCTGGCTTGTTCTTCGCGCAATCCGGCGGATTGCGTTACAAAGTGTATTTACAATAGGCCCACGGCCACTCTTGCCAGTCCGTTACCAGACCGGCCTTGACCGGGTTATTGACCACGTAGGCGACGATGCGCTCTAATTCGGCCGCGTCGCGGACATAATGATCGTAACTCTCGTGTTGCCAAAATGCGCCGGTGCGCTCAAGCAGAAGGTTGGCTTGCCCGGCTGTGTACCCTTTCATCGTGTGCATAATCTGCGCCAGAGAGTATTAGTCGCTCTTTGTTTTGAGCCAGGGCGTCAAGACGACGTGGACGTGGTTGGACATGATGCAAAACACGATTAAATCATACCGCTTCCCATCGAAATAATGCATATTATCGGACACCAGCGTGGCGACGGCCGGATTACGCAGCCAATCGGGGCCATCGCCAGCGGCCAATATAGCATCCCAGCGGCCGAAGAAGTGCCGTTGTTCCAAGTAGATGCGTCTAGCACGCTCTGGCGAATTGGGTTCGCGTTCCAGTTCAGCTCGTATACGTTCAGCTTCTTCGTATAAAGCAGCGGCTACGGCCGCCGGAATGGAGCCTGCCAGCCGAAACGTGACAAAAAACGTCGCGCCGGGCGGCTGGATATGCGGCAGATTGCGGTGATAGACTGATTCAGGTGCAAGATTGGACATTAACGTAAAACGTAAAACAATCCGCCGGATTGTTCTTAACAGCGCAATCCAGCGGATTGCGGTACGGTGTGATTGTTCTTAACAGCGCAATCCAGCGGATTGCGTCACAGCGAAGCCGTCACCCCCTCACCCCCTCTCCATCCCCGGCCGGGACGTACCACCCCACTGTCCGGTTCTCGCGCCGGAGGTATTGCTGGCGCACCCGTTCCAGGTCGGCCAGCGTCACCGCCTGCAAGTTGTCCAGAACGTTCTCAAACCAACGGTAATCGCCGGCAATCGTCTCGGCCATGCCCAACATCTGCCCCTGGCCGCTCACACTGTCGCCGGCCATGACGAATTGAGCTTTAGCCCGCTTGAGAGCCTTGTCCAGTTCAGCCTGAGTAATGGGTTCGCGGGCCAGGCGTTCCAGTTCGGCGTCCAGGGCCGCTTCCACTTCGGCCAGCGAACGGCCGCTACGGGCCACCGCGCTCAGTCCATACAGGTAAGGGTCGGCCGTGGGGGCCACACTGCCCCCGGCCGACACCGCCAGTTCCGTCGTGACCAGGGCTTTATACAGCCGCGAGCTTTTGTTTGTCCCCCCACCGCCAAAGAAACCCAGGCTGCCGCCGCCGGCAAAGGCGGCATTGAGTAAGACCAGAGGATAGAAGTCGGGCTGGGTGGCGGCCGGGGCGTGATAGGCCACGTCCAGGTAAGCCGTGTCGCCAGGGCCGGTGACCGTGACGCGCCGTTCGCCTCGTTGCAATGGCTCCGGCCGGGCCGCGAAGGGGAGCGAGGGGAGCTCGCCGGCCGGCAGCGACCCATACAGCTCGCTAATCCGGCTCAACATCAGGCCAGTCTGGAAGTCGCCCACCACGACCACCGTCGCATTACCAGGCGCGTAATAACGCCGGTAGTGGTGGTGGAGGTCGTCGCGAGTCATGGTCAAGAGGTCGGCCTCGTCGCCAATGACCTCGTGATGGTAGGAGTGGACGCGGAAGGCGGCCGCCTGCACTTCCTCCCCCAGCAAGAAGCGGGGATGGTTTTCGTACATGTGACGTTCGGACAGGATGACTGTGCGCTCGGAGTCCACGTCCTCCTCGTTCAGCAGGGCGTAGGCCATGCGGTCGGCTTCCAAACGCAGGGCCAGGTCAATGCGGTCGGCCGGCATGATTTCGTAATAAGCGGTGAAGTCGAGCCAGGTGAAGGCGTTGAACCGGCCGCCCTCCCTGGAGACCAGCCGATCCAACGTGCCAGGCGGGAACTGGGGTGAGCCTTTGAACATCATGTGTTCCACCCAGTGAGAAGCGCCGGTGAGGCCCGGCCGTTCGTTGCGGCTGCCCACGCGATACCAGACCCAAAAGCTGGTCACGGGCGCGTGGTGCATCTCCTTGAGAACGACGGTCAGGCCATTGGCGAGGGTTGTTTTGTGGACGGGTAAAGTCATAGGGTTCTCCAATCTCCAATCATCTCTACGCAGTCTGGAGGGCCTCAAGGAACTGAGGGAACTTGGGGGAACTAAGAGAAGTTCCCTGAGTTCCTTCAGTTCCTTTTCTGCAGCTTGCCGCCGACGGCCAGGTAGGTGTAGCCTTTGGCGACCAGGGCGTGGAAGTCGGGGATCATGCGCCGGCCGTCAATTACCAGATAGGGCGGCTGGACGGTGCGCTCGATGGTACGCGAGAGGCCGCGAAACTCCTCCCAATCGGTGGAGATAAAGAGGGCGTCGCTACCCTGAATCGCTTCCTGGGCCGTTTCGTGGTAAGAAATCCGCTCAAAGAGGTGGTTGCGCGAGGGGGCAAACCAGCGGGTCGCCGCCTCCTCATTGGCTAAAGGGTCGTAGGCACGGATAGAGGCCACGCCCCGTGCCAAGAGCGATTCCGCCACCTTCAGGGCCGACGAGTCGCGCATGTCGTTGGTCTGCTTCTTAAAAGCCAGCCCCAACAAAGCCACCGTCTTCTGGTTGAAATTGAAGCCAACCTCCTGTACCGCCCGGTCAATCAGGTAGGTCTTCTGGTATTCGTTGATGTCGTAAATGGCTTGCAGGAGGTCGGTGGAGCGGCCGTTGTGGTTCATCTGGTAGATGAGCGATTGAATATCCTTGCCGAAGCAGCTGCCGCCCGCGCCGTTGCTGACGTAGGAGCCCCAGGTGCTAATGCGCGTATCGGCCGTCACCCCCAGCTTCATGTCCTCCATGCGGATATTGTCAAAGGTCTCGGCCAGCCGGCCGCCCACCCCGTTCCAGAAGGAGATGTAGTTGAACAGCAGGGCATTGGCGACGTATTTGATGGCCTCGGCCGTCTCCGGCGTCGTCTCAATGTAGCGAATCCGCACGTGGTTGACGAACTGGGGGTAGACCCGGCGCAGAATGGCGAAATCCTCCAGCGTATCTGCGCCGACGACGACGCGATCCGGCCGGCGGCTGGCCTCCACCGCTTTACCCTGGGGCAAGAACTCTGGATTGGAGGCCACCCCCACGTTCTCTACGCCGTGTTCGGCCAAAACACTTTGCAGCCGGCGGGCCGTGCCAATGGGGACGGTGCTTTTGTTGACCACCACCACCCGATTTATCTCTTTGCGCCGGGCCAGCAGGTCGGCCAGGTGATGTGCCGCGTTCAGATAATAGGTGAGGTCGGCCGACCCATCCCACTTGGAGGGCGTGGGCAGGCACAGAAAAACGGCGTCTGTGCCCTCGACCAGGTCATCAATCTGCGCGGTAAAAAAGAGGTAGCGGTTCAGCGTGTCGGCCACGGTGTCGGCCAGGCCCGGCTCGTTAACGTAATGCTCGATGGCCGCCCGGCCGCCGGTCTGGTAGGCGTCAATCCGCGCCTGATCCACATCGTAAGCGTAGACTTCGTGGCCGTATTCGGCGCACACGGCCGCGTGGGTCAAGCCCACGAAGCCGGTGCCAATGACGATAATTTTCATGTCTCACTCCGTTCAATTTTGGATTTTGGATTTTGGATTTTGGAGAAGAATCAATCCAAAATCTAAAATCCAAAATCCAAAATCCTCTTGGCGGCTCGGCGGCCGATCTCGACCGCGTAGTTCGTGCCGCGATCCCAGGGATAAACCTGGCTCATACTGGCAAAGTATAAATGGGGAATGGGCGTTTGCAAATCGGGCAGGTGGCGCGAATGGTTGACCATGGGTACGGGCTGGGCGTAGGCGGTGCGAAATAGCCAACTTTTACGAATCCATTCCGGCCGGAACTCAGGATTCAGGCGAGGCAATACCCTGACAAAGAGCCGTTCCAATTCATCCTGCTCCATCTGGAGATAGGGGTGATCCGGCACGACGTAATCCCCACAGTACACCAGGTGGTCGCCGCCGTAATAGTGCCGGTCAATATAATTGGTATGCTCGACCAGGGCCAGGAAGGGTATCTCATTTTGGGTCTTTTCGGGTGAAGCGGCCGGCAGATTGAGCCAATAGGTCTCCTTGAGCAGTTGGTGTTTCAAGGCCAGGATCAGCACCACCGCGCCCATACTCTTGAGGGCGGCCAACTGGCCCAGGTAAGCGGCCGGTAAAGAGGGAGCCAGGCGGCGCAATAGCTCTGGTGAGGTTGTCACCAGGCAGGTGTCGAAAGTCTCCCGTTGACCATCCACACTCAATTGCAGGCGGCCGTCGGCCAACGGTTCAATCCCCCTGGCCGGGCAGTTCAGGTGTATCCGGCCGCCCAGCTTCTCGACGGTACTGGTCAGGGTATCCACGAAAGCCTGGAAGCCGCCCACGAAGTAGCCCAGGCGGGGGGTGCGGGCGTGCAGACGCGCCCACATCCAGGCCATGTTGGCCTCCTGGTAATGGGGGCCGAATTTGCCAATGAGCAACGGTCGCCAGACCGTCTCGTAGATTTTGTCCCCGTACCAGCGGCGCAGCCAGCCGTCGGCCGTATATTGTTCCAGGTAGCGCCAGGGTTTGGAGAAGCGCAGGAACGCGCTGACCAGGCCAAAACGGGCCACGTCCAGTGGGTTGAAGCCAGGGAAGGTGAGCCAGGCTTGGGGTGAGTCAAATGGCACAATCTGGCCCTGGTAGATGACCGAGGTAATCGGCCGGGGGAAAAAGAGCTTGTCCTCCATCCCCAACTCTTTCACCAGGCCAATGATGGCCTTGTCCGAGGCAAAGAGGTGGTGGTAGAATCTTTCCAGCGGCCATTGCCACCGCTCGTCGCGGAAGCCGGTCGCCAGACCGCCGGTGTAGCTGCTGGCCTCGAATAGTGTAACCTGGTGACCGGCTCTTAGAAGGTCGTAAGCGGCCGTCAACCCCGTTATCCCTGCCCCGACAATCCCAATTCTCATTTAGCCTATCTTTTTCACCGCCGAGACGCGGAGAGCGCAGAGTAATGAGTGATGAGTGATGAGTCACTCGTTGCTCATCACTCATCACTCATCACTAGAAACTCCGCGTCCTCTGCGTCTCGGCGGTGAGCCAACATATCCTGTCAATCCTGTAAATCCTGTCCCAACGCCACCCGGCGTTCGGCCGCCCGGCCGAAATCGGCCCAACTCAATCCCTCGCGCACCATGTAGATCGCGCCTAGCAAGGTAATGGGCAGCCAGAGAGCGGCGTGCAAGACCAGGGTGTAGGCCCCGGCCGCGCCCCGCTCCACGCCATACAAGACCAGAATGGCGATTCCTGGCGCGTCAAACGTACCGACGTAGCCCGGCGCGGAGGGCAGCGTCGTGGCCAGATTGACCACCCCATTCATCAGCATCAGGGCAAAGAAGCTGACCTCGAAGGGAAAGGCCTGCAGGACGAACCAATACTTGACCGTTTCCAATAGCCAGATGACCACCGAGGTCAGGAAAATCATCAGCACATTGCGAAAGCTCCGCAGCGATTCCAGCCCGGCCAGGAAGCGGTGGCTGAAGTCGAGAAGGGGGCGGCGCAGCGGCCGGGGCAGGAACCGTTCACTGGTCCAATCCACCAGGCGCAACGTGCGGTGGGGCATGGCGGCCAGGGCAAAGAAAACAGCCAGCGCGCCGAAGAAGGCCACGCTGGCGACGATGACCAGGGCGCGCAGATTTTGGCTGGGGATGGGGGTGAAGGGTAGGGCCACGAAGACGAAGACCAACATGACCAGGCCATCGAAGACGCGCTCGACGATGACCGTGGCCAGGCTGGCCCCCATCGGCACGTCCTCGCGGCGGCGCAAGACGTAGGAACGGAGCAACTCGCCGGCCCGCAGGGGATAGACGTTGTTGCCCATGTAGCCAATGACCACGACGGGAAAGAGGCGGCCGAGGGGAATGCGCTTGAGCGGCCGCAGCATATAATCCCAACGCCAGGTGCGGGCCCAGACGGCGGCGAAGTAGACGAGGACGGCCGGAATAAGCCAGAGGTAATTGGCCGCCTGCATACTGTCCCAGACGGCCGCCAGCTTTAACCCGCGCAGAGCCAGCCACAAAAATATCGCGCTGACCAGCGCGCCGATCCACACGTGCCATCTTTTCATAATCCTCTTACACTGCCTGCCTCCGATTGGCGCAATTGTACCACGCCCGGCCGGGGGCGGTCACGTTTCCGAGTTCATCCAAAACATTCGCGCCATCCTTCAAGCCAATCTTTAGTGGTAACTGCCCACCGCCGAGACGCAGAGAACGCGGAGTTTCTAGTGATGAGTGATGAGCAACGAGTAACTCGACCTTTACCACTCATCACTCAGCACTCATTACTTACTCTGTGGCCTCCGCGCCTCAGCGGTGAGATACCTTTAGCGTAAAAATCCAGGCCCGACATCGTTTATTGAGTAGACCGATCCCTTAGATCGGCCGAAGGGATGAGGAAAAACGATGTACGGGACACTGGAAATTCAACTCGGTGAAGGTCGCCAACAGTTATTCATCCTGGCTCAACGCCACGTCACCGTCGGCCGGGCCGAACACGCCCACCTGCGCCTGACTGACCCGGAAGTGGCCGAGCGGCACGCCCTCTTGCTGTGCCATCCGGGGCGGGTGGAGGTGGTAGACCTGGGTTCGGCGAGCGGCACGTTTGTCAACGGCCGTCGCCTGCCGGCCAACCGCCCTACCCCCCTCTTGCCAGGGGCGCGCCTGCGCCTGGGTCAGACAGAGATGACCTACCTGGCCGCCGGGGTGGAGTGGGATGACCACTTGCCGGTGGCGGAGAGCAAAGCCGGACGGCGGCCGTTGTGGTTGACGCTGCCGGTGGCGGTTCTGCTGGCTCTGCTGCTGCTCATCGGCCGCGCCTGCGGTGCTGAGGAGCGGATGGCTCCGGCGGCCAAGCCCATTGCTGCTGCTGGCCCGGCCGTCTCTTTGCCGCCGGCCACCTCTACGGCCACCGCCACGCCAACGGCTACGCCCACCGCTACTCCGTCGCCAGAGCCGACGCCCATCCCCTGCCTGGAACCCACTCTGCCTGTTTCCAGCCAGATCACCCTGCCCTCTGGCGGGGTTATGCAGGTCATCCCCTTCCTGGACTTGCCCTTCCCCTACGACGGCGGCAACGAGAACTTTGGCGGCACGGCCGAGCAATTCCGCCAGGCCAGCCAGCGTGTCGGGGCGGGCGGCCGCATCAACAGCTTCTTTGACCACTTCTACCCCCTCTATCCTGCGCCCCAGGCCGGGCTGGTCACGTTTGGACAGGAGCCGGCCGGGTCGCCGGTGGGCGGCCACGTCTTGCTCTACGACGGTACACTGAGCGCAGTGGATTACTATAGCGGCCACCCGGCCTTTGACTTTTCGACCTTCGTGCGCCGCCAGCCGACCACGCCGGTCTTCGCCGCCGGCGATGGGGTGGTGTTCGACGCGGGGATTCATTGGGCGTCGGGGGCTTACTACGTCAAGATCAAGCACACGATTGCCGGCATGGGCGATTACCTGACCGTCTACTGGCACTTGCACCCCGACGAATACTTCACCGCCGCGCAAGGCTGGGTCGGGCAGCCCATCGCGGCCGGCACGCGCATTGGCACCATGGGCAATACGGGTTGGAGCACCGGCCACCACCTGCACTTCGAGGTCATCTACGACAGCAACCAGGACGACTATTTCTCGGCCGACGAAGTGGTAGACCCTTACGGCTTCCTGCCCTCGGCCGCCTTCCCTGGCGACCCCTGGGGCGCGGCGCATAGCTTCACCGACGCCAACGGCGCCTTTTACAGCCACGCCGGCAGCGCCAGCCATTATCTGTG
>JBFMFT010000009.1:0-26645 GCA_040751925.1 Chloroflexota bacterium | reverse complement strand
CCTAACCCCTACCCCCCAACCCCTAACCTCCACGCCCGAACCCATCCCGGAGGCGGTTGTCGAGGTAGCGGGGGCGACCCTGCCGCCGGGGTTTTCCATGACCAAGTTTGCCGATTTCTACCGGCCGACGGCCCTGGCCTTCGACGCCGCCGGCCGCCTCTACGCCACTTCCTTCGATGGCACGGTACACGTCCTGGTGGATAACGACGGTGACGGCCGGGCCGACGTGGATAGCCTCTTTTTCAGCGGTCTGTACATTCCGTTGGGCGTCACCGTTCAACCGGGGACGGGCGACGTGTACGTGTCCAGCAACGGCCGCATCTCCATCCTGCGCGACCATGACGGCGACCTGGTAGCCGAGGAGGGGGTCAATTTTGTGCGGGGGCTGCCGGTCGGCCGCCACCAGAACGACAATCTCAAGTTTGGCCCAGACGGACTGTTGTACATGGGCGTCGGCTCCACCTGCGACGCCTGCCTGGAAGCCGACCCGCGCAGCGCGACGATCATGCGTTTCAACACGGCTACCGGCGCGGGCGAAATCTACGCGCGCGGGCTGCGTAACCCCTACGACCTGGCCTTCCACCCTGTCACCGGCGACCTGTTCGCCACCGATAACGGCCGCGACGACCTGGGGCTAGACGCGCCCAAAGAAGAACTGAACCACGTCGTCCAGGGTGGGCATTATGGCTTCCCCGACTGTTGGGACGAATTGGCCGGCCCCGGCTGCTTTGGCACGATCCCGGCGGTGGCTTTTTTTGAGGCCCGTTCTTCGGCCGACAGTATGGACTTCTACACGGGCGACCGCTTCCCGGCCGCTTATCACCTTGACCTGTTCGTGGGGATTTTCGGTTCGTTCGAAAAGCCGACGGTGGAACGGGGGATCGCCGTCGTAGACCTGACACCGGCCGGGGACACCTACCAGGGGACAGTAACGTGGTTCGCCCGCTGGCCGGGGATGCCCCTGGGTCTCATCAGTGGCCCCGACGGGGCAATCTACGTGGGGGATTACATCAATGGGGGGATTTACCGGATTAGTTATGGGAAGTGAAGAGTGAAGAGTGAAAAATGAACTTTCACTCTTCACTTTTCACTACTACCTCCAAAGCGGCGTTTCCACTCGTACAGTTTGTTGATGGCTTCCAGGGGGGTCATGGTGGTCACGTCCAGTTTCGCCAGTTCATCCAGGACGGGGCTGGATTCGGGGAAGAGGGCAATTTGCTGCGGCCGGCCGAGGTGGCTGGGCTGCACGGCCGTCGTCGGGGCCTGGCGTTCCAGGTTCTTGAGAATCTCGTTGGCCCGGTTGATCACGTCGCGGGGCAGGCCAGCCAGTTGAGCGACGTGGATACCATAGCTGCGGTCAGCTCCCCCCGGCACGATGCGATGGAGGAAAACGACGTGGTCGCCTTCCTCGGCCACAGCCACGTTGTAGTTAGCAACCAGGGGCAGGAGGTCGGCCAGCCCCACCAGTTCGTGGTAGTGGGTGGCGAAGAGGGTGCGCGGCTTGAGGCGGGGGTGGTTGTGCAGGTATTCGACGATGGCCCAGGCAATCGAAAGGCCGTCGTAGGTGCTGGTGCCGCGGCCGATCTCGTCCAGGATGAGTAACGAACGGCCGCTGGCGTGGTGCAGAATCTCGGCCGTCTCCACCATCTCTACCATGAAAGTCGAACGGCCGGCGTGCAGTTCGTCGTGCGCGCCAATACGGGTAAAGATGCGGTCGGCCAGGCCAATGCGGGCTTCGGCGGCCGGTACAAAACTGCCAGTTTGGGCCATCAGGACAATCAGAGCCACCTGTCTGAGCGCTGTGCTCTTGCCGCTCATGTTCGGGCCGGTGATGACGTGGATGCGGCTCTGGCTGTCCAGGTGGGTGTCGTTGGGGACGAAACGTTCCAGGGTGAGGCTGCGTTCGATGACCGGGTGGCGGCCGGCCGTGATGTGCAATTCGTTATCGCTGGTCAGCACCGGCCGCGTGTAATCATTATTAGCGGCTACCTCGGCCAGGGCCGCCGCTACGTCCAGTTGGGCCAACGCCTGGGCCGTCGCCAGCAGCCGCTCGGCGGCCAGGCTGACCCGCTGGCAAACCTCGGTAAAGACCCGTCGCTCGATTTCCAGGATGCGCTCTTCGGCATTGAGAATAATTGTCTCGTACTCCTTGAGTTCGGGCGTGATATACCGTTCGGCGTTGGTGAGGGTCTGCTTGCGGATGTAGTCGGCCGGGACGTATTTGGTGTTAGCGTGGGTCACTTCGATGTAATAGCCAAAGACCTTGTTAAAGCTCACCTTGAGGGAGTTGATGCCCGTGCGGGCGCGCTCGCGGGGTTCCAGGCTATCTACCCACTGGCGGGCGTTGGCCGAGGCGTTGACCACCCCATCTAATTCGACCGAGAAGCCCGGCCGGATGACCCCCGGTTTGTTGAGGTTGGCCGGGGCGTCGGGGGTGATGGCGTCGGCGATGAGGGCGGCCGTCTCCGGGCAAGGGTCGAGTTCGGCCGACAAAGCCGCCAGCGCAGGCAGATTGGCGACGAGCGATTGGAGTGGGGGGATGGCAGCCAGGGCGCGGCCGATGTTTTCTAGGTCACGGGGAACGGCCCGGCCGCTCACCACACGATTCGTCAGCCGTTCCAGGTCGGGGATTCCCTTGAGAGCGGCGCGCACGCTTGCCCGTAGTAGGCCATCCTGAAAGAAGGTCTCCACCTGGTCTAGTCGCCGGTTCAGTTCGTGGATGTCCAGGAGCGGCCGGGTCACTCGTTCGCGCAAGAGTCGCGCCCCCATCGGCGTCACCGTCTTATCCAGCACCCCCAACAAAGAACCTTCGCGCTCACCAGAGAGGGCTTCGGTCAATTCCAGGTTGCGACGGGTGGCGGCGTCCAGGGCCATGTGACCTTCTACGTTGTAAGTCGCCAGGCGCTGCATCTGGGCCACCGCCCCTTTTTGCGTCTCTTGCAGGTAGGCCAGAATGGCCCCGGCCGCCCGAATCGCCAGTGGCTTGCCCTCGCAGCCGAAGCCGATGAGGGTCTGCACGCCAAAGTGCTTCAACAAGGTCTGGCGGGCGTACCCCTCCTCGAAGCAGTAATTGGGGTAACGGGAGATGGGGAACTGGTTATTGGCAATGGGTAGTGGGTAATTGGGGCCTGATGGCTGACCACTGTCCACTGATAGCTGGTACTCCCCGTCGGGTAATAGCAGTTCGGCCGGACTAAGACGAGCCAGTTCTTCGACCAGGGCGCGGCGGCCGGCCAGTTGGGTGGTGGCGAAGGCCCCGGTGGTCACGTCGGCGTAAGCCAGTCCCGCCCGTTCACCGTCCAGGACGACGGCCGCCAGGTAGTTATTGCGGCCGGCGTCCAGCATCCCCGGCTCGATGACCGTGCCGGCCGTAAAGACTCGCGTCACCTCACGGGGCATCAGCCCATTGACCGTGTCCTCGCCCAGTTGCTCGACCAGGGCCACCTTGAAGCCTTTGCTGATGAGGCGGCCGATGTAGTTTTCGGCGGCGTGGTGGGGGACGCCGGCCATGGGTACGCGCTGGTCTTTGCCGGTCGGCCGGCTGGTCAGCACCAGATCGAGGGCTTTGGAGGTGATTTCGGCGTCGGCGTCGAAGGTCTCGTAGAAGTCACCCAGGCGGAAGAAGACGATGGCGTCGGGGTACTGACGCTTGATGTCTAAGTACTGCTGGCGCAGGGGGGTGAGGGTAGTCATGGACAGTGGACAGCAATCGGTAGGGGCGAGGCAACGCCGAGAGCGCTTAGTCTCTCTGAGCAGCATCCGCTCCGCGTTGCCTCGCCCCTACTAAATCTAACAGGGAAGTGAAAGAGCTTGGGGGGAGTTCCTTGAGTTCCCTCAGTTCCTTCCATGCCTCCAGATGCTTCTGGTGGCGGCGTTCCAGCTTGACCAGCGGCCGTTTGCTTTTCAGGAGGTCGCGGGCCTGCTCAAAGGTGTAGCCTTCGTGGCGCATGAGGTAGGCGGCGAGGAGGGCGGCCGAACGGCCGCGCCCCTTGGCGCAATGCACCAGGACAACCCCGCCTTTCTGCACGTGCTGGTCAATGAAAGCTACCCCTTCGCCTAATGCTTCGTGGGAAGGCAGCATGATGTCCAGTACCTTCAGTTGCAGATAGTCTATCTGGTGAGCCTGGTAGCGTGGGTAGTCGTCGTGGCGTTCGGCGCGGACGTTGAGGACGGCCGTGATGCCGGCCTCCTCGATGAAGTGGTAATCCCGCTCGTAGAGGGGCGCGCCGCCCAGCCAGAGGTGAGGGGTAATCGGGTCAAACCAGCGGTGGCCCTGGATTTTCTCGTAGGTAAAGCGGATAATAGGGAATAGCTTATCAAACCAGTAGTGAAACGGATTCATAGGCGCAAGGATAACCACGAAGGGACTAAAAGGCAACGATAAGATTGAGTGGTTACACCTTACCTGTACCCTAAAGGAAATCGTGCGTTACCAGATTTGGAATTGGGGGCTCATCATACCTGTAGCCCTGGTCTGGCTGGTACTGAGGGACGTTGCCGGGCTGCTGACTGTTGCCCTATCCCCCTCTCCCCACCTGTCGGCCGCTCCACATAATAGCGAGCTGTGTGTGCGGCCGGATGGCCTGGGTGGTTGTTATACGACCATCCAAGCGGCCGTAGACGCGGCCACCGATGGGGACACGATTCTGATTGCCGCCGGGGCCTATACCGAAACGATTAGCTATGATAAGGACCTGACGGTAATAGGCGGTTGGCAACCGGCCGGCTGGGTTTTGACCGAGACCATTGTCTATGGGGATAGCGGGGATTGCGTATTGTCGGTGGCGAATACGGCCGGCCGGCTAGAACTGGTTACACTGGTTGGGGGCAACGAGACCGGTCTTTGCGCCACCAATGTCTTTAGCTTTACAGTCAGCCAGGTGACAGCCACCGATAACAGCGCGAGTGGAGCGTCTATCGTGGCTGGTGGTGACGTTACCGTCGTCAAGTCCACCTTCCTGAACAATGGGGACAACGGGCTAGAGATTGACTGCGACTACTGGCATCCATACGCCACTTTGGTCATATCAGATTCGGTTGCCAACAGCAACGGCGACACAGGTTTTCGTGGAGGATTCACCTATTCGAGCGGCTGTATCTACTATTTTTACAATAGCCTGGTCGCCGGCAACCTGTCAACCGGCATTGGTGGCTTTGCTTCAGTCTGCCCGGCCGGACACCTGGCTAGAGAAGCCGGGTCGCCAGCCTACGTCACGCTGGTTGGCAATACCATCCAGGATAACCCCGTTGGTCTGGATAGTGATTGCGGGGCTGGTCTGGACCTCTTTGGCAACTTGATCACCGGCAATGGCATTGGCTACTCTATTTATGAGTCTGGGGTAGCGGGCCATAACAACCTGTTTGTCAGTAACCAGACGGCCGCTGTCTCCATGGTCGGCGGCTACTGGAACACGACCAACGATACCTTTGCCGATAATGGCGGCGCAATTTTTGACCTGCATTACGATGGCCCGCTTGATTTGGTAGCCTCGGCTTGTGAGGCGTCAGAGGTTCACCTGACCAACGCCATCGTCTGGGGAGTGACGCCGGTCATTGTTATGAACCCATCTATCTGGTGCGAGCCTTTTGTCTTCGATTATTGGGTTGATGTGAAATACTCGTTGCTGGCCGGCCGTGACCTTTACGCTGGCGACTCACGGGTGACGTTTGGCCCGGCCGTCTACGACGCTACTCCCTTCTTCGTCGGCAATGGGGATTACCACGTGCAAAGCCCTTCGCTGGCGGTGGATGGGGGTACGGCCGAGGGCGCGCCCAGTGTAGATTTTGACGGCAATCCCCGGCCGCTGGACGGCGACGGCAATGGCACAGCGATCGTAGACGTGGGGGCTTACGAGGCGGCGGCCGGGAGTGTTATCATCTGGCGGTCCTACTTCCCCTACGTGTCCAAGCTATCCAAAGAATAGAACGCAGATGACGCGGATCAGGCGGATGAGCGCGAATTTCAGTGAATCGGCGTCTATCCACGTCATCCGCCTACCAGCTTACTGATGACCGAACTCATTGTGATCCGTGTCGCCACCGCTGAAGACGCGGCCGAGCTATCCCGCCTGAACATTGCCTTCAACGGCGTTTACGAACCACCGGAGCGGTTGGCCCGGCGGCTGTTGGATCCGCGTCGGGTAGAGACGCCGATTGTGGCCGTGGTGGACGGCCGGATCGTGGGCTTTGCCAGTTTGCGCCTTGCCCCCTCCATCTTCTATCCCGAACCCCAGGCGGAGTTGACGGAACTATTCGTGGAAGAAGCGTACCGGCGTAGAGGGGTCGGCCGGGCGTTGGTGGCCCACGTCGAACAGTTGGCACGGGAGGGTGGGGCGGCCGAACTGCTGGCGCTGACCGGCCGGGACAATCGGCCGGCCCTGGTCTTCTATCGCGCCCTGGGCTTTGACCCGGCCGACCTGGCCCTCCGCAAGAATTTCGGGGATTCTATGGCAGCGGATGAACAACGGATAAGCGGATGAATGCGCTATAATCCTGGCTATGACAGCCAGACGGCCGCCCCATCTCCACGTCGGTATCAACGCCCACCTACTTTCCGGTGAGGCGGGCTACCGGCGGGCCGGCATCCACCACTACATTGCCCAAGTCCTGCTCCATCTTCCCCTGAATGAAGGACTCGATTACACAATTTTTACCCGCCAGAAGTTACCAGTTACCAATTACCAATTACCCATTACCAGCACCGGCTGGCCCACCGAGCATCGCCTGGTACGCATCCTGTGGGAGCAAGTAGCCTGGCCCTGGGCGGCCGTCCGCCACCAACTCGACCTGCTGCACAGTATGGCCTTTGTCACTCCCCTGGCTAGTCCCTGCCCCACGGTCGTCACCGTCTACGACTTGAGCTTTATCCATTATCCAAACACCTTTCCGGCCGGGCAACGGCGCTACCTGACCAGCCAGACAGCCCGCTCCTGCCGCCAGGCCCGGCGGGTGATCACTATTTCCGAGTCCGGCCGCCAGGATGTCCATTCCCTTTTGGGTGTACCGTTGGAGCGAATTGAGGTGGTACGGCCGGGCGTGGACGCCACTTTCTACCCCCGGCCGGCGGCCGAGGTGGAGGCTTTTCGCCAGCGGCAAGGGCTGAACGAGCCGTTCATCCTGCACGTGGGTACCTTGCAGCCGCGCAAGAACATCCCCCTGCTGTTGGAAGCATTGGCGCAAATGGGGCGGCCGGGGCTGCGGCTGGTGTTGGTGGGCGGCAAGGGCTGGCTCTACGACGACATCTTCCAAAGGGTAGAACGCCTGGGGTTGAGCGGCCGGGTGCATTGGGCCGGTTACGTGGCTGACGAAGAACTGCCTCTTTGGTACAATGCAGCCGCCGTGCTGGTTTTTCCCTCCGCCTACGAAGGATTTGGGATGCCGGTGGCCCAGGCGATGGCCTGCGGGGCGCCGGTGGTAGCCGCCGACGTGTCGGCCATCCCAGAAGCGGCCGGCGAAGCGGCCTTGCTCTTTCCACCCCAGGACGTAGAGGCCCTGGCCGGGCAGATGGCGGCCGTCCTGGATGACCCGACCCTGGCCGCTACCTTGCGTGAGCGCGGTATTGTGCAAGCCAGTCGCTTCACCTGGGCGGAGGCCGGCCGCCAGACTGTTGAGGTGTATAAGAGAGCGTTGGCAGGGGATTAGAGCTTGTTCAAGCTCTAATCCCCTGCCACACAGAAGATGAGACGCCTGACCCATCGAGCGGTACGCAACCTGACTGTCGTCATTGACCTGGTGTTGATCAACCTGGCCTTTGCCTTCGCCTACCTGGTGCGCTACCGCTTCCAATGGTTGCTGCCGGCCGCCTTCATTGACCCTTATTCGAGCTACGTGGGACAGCAGATTCTCTTGACCCTGCTGCTGGCCGTGACCTATACCCAGAACCGGGTGTGGACGCGGCGGCGCGGCGAGTTTCTCATTGACGAGGTATCGCGCCTGGGCTACGCGACGGCCGCCGGTATTGCCCTGATGATGGCAATTACGTTCTTCGTGCGGCCGCTGGCCTTCTCCCGCCTTTTGCTGGTCTGGGCCTTCTTCTTCATCGTCCTGTTTCTTACTATAGCCCGCGTCCTACGGCGGACGATGTTGACCCTCCTGTACGGCCGGGGCATTGGGGCCGATTGGGTCTTGGTAGTCGGCAGCGGGGAGGTGGGGCGCAGCGTTATCCGCACCCTCTTGGCCCGGCCGGACCTGGGCTACCGGGCGATTGGCTACGTGGACGACGGCCATCCCAACAACAACATCGGTCTGGAGCGGATTCCCCGCCTGGGTGAGTGGCATACGTTGGAGACCATTTTGCAGGCCCATCCTCACCTGGATACGGTCTTCATCGCCCTGCCTGGCGACGCTCACCAGCGGATTATGGAGTTGGTGCGGGTGTGCCAGCACTACGGCAAGCGGGCGCGGGTGGTGCCGGACTTGTTTGAACTGAGCCTGAACCGCGTCGAGTTTAGCAATATGGGCGGGCTGCCCGTCTTGAGCGTGCGCGACGTGCGCCTCAGCCGCTTGAACCAGGCCAGCAAGCGGCTGTTAGACCTGACCCTACTGGTGGTAGCGGCCATACCGGCCGTCCTGGTGACGGCCGTCGTCGCCCTGGCGATCAAATTGGACACCAAAGGGCCGGTCTTTTTCGTCCAGGAGCGCATCGGCCAGCACGGTCGGCCGTTCAAGATGATCAAATTCCGTTCGATGGTCCTCAACGCCGAAGACCAGAAAGAGGCTCTGCGGGCCATGAACGAGGCCTCCGGCCCCATCTTCAAGATTCGCAATGACCCACGCCTGACCAGGGTCGGCCGTCTCATTCGCCGTTTGAGCCTGGACGAGTTGCCGCAGTTGCTCAACGTCTTGAAAGGGGAGATGAGCCTGGTGGGCCCCCGGCCGCCGCTGGCCGAGGAGGTGGCCCAATACCAGTCCTGGCACCGTCAAAGATTAGAGGTGAGGGGGGGGATTACGGGGTTGTGGCAGGTGAGCGGCCGTTCTGACCTCACCTTTGACGAGCAGTGCTTACTGGATATTTACTACATCGAGAACTGGTCCCTCAGCCTCGACCTGCGGATTATGCTCCAGACGATACCGTTTGCCTTGTTCGGCCGGGGGGCGTACTGAACAGTGATGAGTGATGAGTAATGAGTCATAAGCAACCCTCACCACTCATCACTCATCACTCTCAACGTAGGGCTGCTTCAACTCCACCACTTCGCCATGCAAATTGATGATGATGCGAAAGCCTAACATGCCCATCATGTTGCGGGCTTCGTCGGGGATGCCCTGGGCCAGAATTTGGTTGGCGTTGACGTTTCGCATAGATGCGTCCAGGGCCGCTTTGGTGAATAGGTCGTCTTTACCCAACATCTTCAGGGCCTGCTCAACCGCTATCTCCCGGTTGTCCTGCAACTGCTCCAGGAAGACGTTGAGAACCTGGCGATCTACTTCGGCCGAACTAATGTGACGATAGAAACCGTCGTCATCAATGACGTAGAATGCATCAGAGCCAACGCGGGTGGTGGTCAGCGGCCGTTCCCGCTCGTCGTAGACCAATCCTTCGAATAATGCTTGTCGCGCCATGCGGATAGTATATCACATCGCCCTGACGAAACATCCGACAGAAACCAGGTTTTTCCCCAGTAAGCCCTCGCAATCACCCGCAAAAAACCTGGTTTCTACAGAGAGCCTGAACGGTTACAAACATCGGATGTTTTGGGGCTTGACCGGGGCGGCCGATTGTGCTACCCTATTCTCAATAACAGGTATTGGCGCAATGATGACCGCGATTCGTTTCTCCTTCAGCCTATTACTGGGCCTGCTTAAGAGCCTTAGCAGTGGCAGAATGACGCGCGGCCGGATTGCACCCCCTGGCGATTGATTCAGAAAACCATTCTATCGTCATTATTAAGGGCCACGGTGCTTTTCCAGCATCGTGGCCTTTTTGTTTTTGGGCGAGGATTAGGGGGTTTGGGGATAGGTTAGGGTAAAAAATCCCCTAATCCCCCAATCCCCGCAAAGGAGGATCAGATGAACTATGACTCTAGGGCCTGGGAACAGAAGTGGCGGCCGGTTTGGGCGGCCATGAAGCTGTACCAGACAGGCGCAGGCCCGGACAAATCCAAGTATTACATTCTGGACTATTTTCCTTACCCGTCGGGCGATGGGCTGTCGGTCGGCCATTGCCGTAACTACGTGCCTTCCGACGTGGCGGCCCGCTTTAGGCGAATGAGGGGCTATAACGTCCTGCACCCGATGGGCTGGGACGCTTTTGGGCTGCCGGCCGAAAACCACGCCAT
This sequence comes from Chloroflexota bacterium, assembly GCA_040751925.1. Lineage (GTDB taxonomy): Bacteria > Chloroflexota > Anaerolineae > Promineifilales > Promineifilaceae > JBFMFT01. The sequence continues at coordinate 16,368 of JBFMFT010000009.1, read as the reverse complement.
CCTGCGCGGCATCCACCCCAGGGAATCCACCCGCCTGAACACCGACAACTACCGCCGTCAGTTGCAGTTGGTCGAATGTTCCTACGATTGGTCGCGGGAGATCAACTCCACCGACCCGGATTACTATCGCTGGACGCAGTGGTTCTTCCTGTTGCTGTTCAAGCGTGGCTTGGCTTACCAGGCCATCGGCCGCCAGTGGTGGTGTCCCAACGACCAGACCATCCTGGCTAACGAGCAGGTGGAGAACGGCCGCTGCTGGCGTTGCGGCGCAGAGGTTGTCCCAAAAGACTTACTGCAATGGTACTTCAAGATTACCGACTACGCCGGCCGCCTGCTGGCTGACCTGGAAGGGCTGGATTGGCCGGAGCCAATCAAGGCCATGCAACGTAACTGGATCGGGGAATTGCACGACTGGCTGATTTCGCGCCAGCGTTATTGGGGCGCGCCCATTCCCATTATCCATTGCCCAGAGCATGGGCCGATGGCTGTGCCGGAGGAGCAATTGCCGGTCTTGCTGCCGGCTATCAGCGACTTCAGCCCGGCCGGTGACGGCCGCTCCCCTCTGGCAAAAGTCGAAGCGTGGGTCAATACCACCTGCCCCACTTGTGGACGGCCGGCCAGCCGCGAAACGGATACCCTGGATGGCTTTGCCTGCTCTTCCTGGTACTTCCTGCGCTTCGCCAGCCCGCACTACGCGCAAGGGCCATTCGACCCGGCCGCCGTCGCCTACTGGCTGCCGGTGGATACCTACGTGGGTGGGGCGGAACACGCCGTCATGCACCTGTTATATGCCCGCTTCTGGACGAAGGTGATGTACGACGCGGGTCTAATCTCCTTCAGCGAACCCTTTGCCAGCCTGCGGAACCAGGGTGTGCTGCACGCGGCCGACGGCCGGCGCATGTCCAAGTCCAAAGGCAACGTCATCACCCCCGACGAAGTGATTGCCCAGCACGGCACGGACGCCCTGCGTGCTTACATTTTGTTCATGGGACCCTTTGACGCCAACGTGGTCTGGGATGAAACAGGGATCAAGGGTATCACCCGCTTCCTGGAGCGGTATTGGCAATTGGCAAGTGGCCAGTGGTCAGTGGCAGGTGGCCAGTGGCCAGTGGCAAGTGAAAACAACCTGCCACCTACCACCTGCCACCTGCCACCCAGCCTGGGCTTCCGCCGCCGTCTGCACCAGACCATCCGGCGGGTGACGGAGGATTATGAGGCGTTCAAGTTTAACACGGCCGTCGCCGCCCTGATGGAATACTTGAACTACCTATCCGACCAGGCAGGAGAGGCGGTTGAACCGTCTCTATGGCGGGAGGCTCTGCAAACGTTCACCATTTTGCTGGCCCCGATAGCTCCCTTCGTCGCCGAGGAAGTCTGGCAAGAGGTGATGGGCCACCAGGGTCATTCCATCCATCAGCAGAACTGGCCCACCTATGACCCCAGCCTGGCGGCCGAAGAGGAGGTCACGGTGATCGTCCAGGTCAACGGCAAAGTGCGCGACCGCATCACCGCGCCGGCGGCGGCCGATGAAACGACTTTGCGCCAACTGGCCCTGGGCAGTGAAAAGGCGCGGCCTTACCTGGACGGCCGGGCCATCCAAAAGGTGATCGTCGTCCCGTCCAAATTGGTCAACATCGTAGTCGAGTAGGTCTCAGAAACTCGGTTTCTCCGAGAAACCGAGTTTCTAAACGCGACCTACACTCGCGTAAGGTAGCTCCCGTTGCGCGTATCCACGCGGATCACGTCGCCCACCTGGACAAAGAGTGGGGTGCGAACCTTCAAGCCAGTCTCCGTCACCACTTCTTTGGTAGCCCCGGTGGCCGTGTCGCCGGCAATCGCCATCTCTGCGTCTACCACCTCCATCTCCACCGTCGCCGGCAGGCTATAATCAATGATTTCCCCCTCGTAAGAGAGCAAATCAATCTCCATGTTTTCTTTCAGGTACCTGGCGTCGTCCTCCATGACCGCGTGGGCGATGTGGGGCTGGTCGAACGTCTCATTGTCCATAAAATAGTAGAAAGAGTCGTCGTCGTATAGGTATTGTACCGTCCGCTTTTCCAGGCGAATATCCTCCACGCGCTCACCGGAGTTGAAGGTCATCTGGACGTTGGAGCCCGTGCGGAGATTCCGCACCGTTACCCGAATAGTCGCCTTGCCCCGGCCGGGTTTGTTGTGGCTATATTCTGTTACTTTATATAATTCACCGTCGAGGGTAAAAGAGACCCCGCGACGCAATTCGTTCACGTCAATCATAAAAACAATGCTCCTGAACAGTAATCAGTTTTCAGTAATCAGTTGGTAGCGAGTGAAACGTGAAACGTGAACTTGGAGGTTCACGTTTTACGCTTCACGTCTCTTACCAGTGTATCATAAAGAGACAAAAAGATGAAGGATAAGGAAGCTATCGAACACATCCTGGCGACGGCCGGGACAATTGCCGTGGTCGGCCTCTCGTCGCGGGAGGAGCGGGCCGGCTATTACGTGCCAGCCTACCTCCAGGCCAACGGCTACCGTATCATTCCCATCAATCCCTACTTAACCTGGGCGTTGGAGGAGAAAGCCTACCCCGATCTCTTATCACTACAAGAGCCGGTAGACCTGGTTTTGTTGTTCCGGCGCAGCGAGGCCGTGCGACCCTTTGTGGAGCAGGCCGTCCAAATTGGGGCCAAGGCGGTGTGGATGCAGTTGGGGATTGTGAATGAAGAGGCGGCGGCCGTGGCGCGGGCGGCCGGGTTGCTGGTGGTGATGGACGCCTGTATGCTGGTCGAACACCGCCGCTGGCGGGCCGGAGGATGAAACAGACAGGATTTACAGGATGCACAGGATTTAGCCAGGGAGGGTCCAGGCATCCCCAGACGCCGCTGGGTACGTGAGTGTGCCTTGCCCCTCAAATAACTCAAAACAGACAGGATTAAGGAACAGTTATGGATAAGGACGAGGTGTTAGTTACTGGGGGAGCGGGGTTCATTGGGTCACACTTGACGGCCGCCCTCCTGGAGCGCGGCTACCGGGTGCGGGTGTTGGACAATCTGAGTAGCGGCCGGCGAGAGAACCTGGCCGGCCTGGACGTGACCTTCATCGAAGGAGACGTGGCCGATTGGGGGGTGGTGCGGGTGGCCGTTGAGGGCTGTTCTCTGGTCTTTCACCAGGCGGCTTTCGTCAGCGCGCCCCGCTCTATCCTGGAGCCGGAGCTAAACCACCAGACGAACGTGCAGGGGGCTTTTCATGTTTTGGAAGCGGCCCGCCAGGCCGGGGTGCGGCGAGTGGTTTACGCTTCGTCGGCGGCCATCTATGGCAACCAGCCGGGGCTGCCCAAACGGGAGAGTGACCCGCCCGACCCGATCACCCCTTACGCGGCGGCCAAGCTGATGAACGAGATTTACGCGGCCACCTACACGGCCGCCTACGGGATGGAACTGGTTGGCCTGCGCTACATGAACGTCTTTGGCCCGCGCCAGGATCCCTCCTCGCCTTATTCGGGCGTGCTGTCCATCTTTTGCCGGGCGGCCCTACGGGGAGCGACTTGCACGGTTTATGGCGACGGCGAGCAGACCCGCGATTTCGTTTACGTGGCCGACGTGGTACAGGCCAATCTGCGGGCGGCCGAAGTGCCTTTTGACCGTTGTGGAGTAGGAGCGGTCTTTAACGTCGGCCGGGGGCAGCAGACGAGCCTCAACCAGATTCTAGTGATTCTGGGGGAACTGGTGGGCCAACCCATCCCGGCCGTCTATAAGGACGAGCGGCCGGGGGACATCAAACATTCGCTGGCTGACATCGGCCGGGCGCGGGCGATTCTGGGGTTTGATCCGGCCGTGACCATCCGGGAGGGCCTTCGGGCTACCCTGGATTGGTTCCGGCCGTAGAAAACGTCGAATGTCTGCCAGACACCCGACGTTTGGCAGTTTCTATGAACCGAAGCGGCGCGTGAATTGCTGGTAAACCTCGTCGTCGTTACGTTTGCCCACCAGGACCACTCGAACGAGGTCTTCCTTTGGCTCAAAGAAGTATAGAATGCGGTATTCACCGCTATCCACGCGGTAGCCTGGGCCAATGCGCTTACAGTCGTGGGGTATCGGGGTTTGCTGCAAGGAAAGAATTTTGAGGACAACCTGGCGGAAGACTTTGGCCGGCAATTTGTCCAGGGCCTTCATGACAGAGACTTCGACGGCTAATTTAGACACGAGCTACCTCAAGCAGGAATGAGAGTAGTTGGCCTCTCGCCGGTCTTTCTTTCATAAAGGTCAACCAGTGCTTCAGCCCCTACAAATTTCATCTGGTCCAGGTGTTCTTGAGCAATGAGGAGCAGGGCTTCATCCTTGATTGCTTCTAGCGACTCGAGGTGACAGACCATCTGGTTATAGGCTTCTAAGTTCAGTACGACGGCCGTCGCCCGGCCGCGTTGAGTGATTACCACCGGCCGCTTTGCCACTTCCGCCAAAACCTCCTTCGCTTTGTAGCGCAAATCACTAACCGGTACGACAGGTAGAGCAGGTGTCATCGCAACGTCTCCTGATTACATCACAGAATGTATCTCCGAATGTCTGGTTGATTGTATTATAGATAGTCTTATTTACCTGTCAACGATCCTGTAGGGCAAACCGCTGGTTTGCCGCCACAAGCTGGCAGCTTGTGCTACAGGAAAATTCGCCCGTTGGTCGAGGTCGTGCTACAATTTGGGGCCATCCGGCGCCAATGACCAGTTGCCAGTTACCCGTTATCAGGAGAGACCCATGGCCTTAGAAATCGAGCGGGTTGAGACGAAGAAGCAATTACAGGAATTTATTCGCGTACCCTGGGCCGTCTATCAGAACGACCGCCGTTGGGTGCCCTGGCTCTATTTCGAGCGATTAGAATTCTTCGACAAGACGAAAAATCCCTTCTTTGAACACGCCGAAGCCGATTACTTTATCGCCCGGCGCGACGGCCGCCCTATTGGTTCTATCGCCGCCATTCTCAACCACCGCCACAACGAATTTCACCAGGAGAACGTGGCCCACTTTGGCGTCTTTGAGTTGCTCAACGACGCGGAGGCGGGCGCAGCTCTGTTGGACACGGCCTGCACCTGGGCGCGTGCTAAAGGCGTGGATCGCATTCTCGGCCCTATGAACCTTTGCACCAACGACGAGTGTGGCACGCTCATCGAGGGGTTTGATAGTCCGCCGGTTATTCTGATGACCTATAACCCACCTTACTATATTGACATCCTGGAAGCGGCCGGTTTTACTAAAGCCATGGATCTGTTGGCCTGGAACAACGACATCGCTAACACGGTCACCAATATGCCGGAGAAGGTGGTGCGGGTGATCCACAAGGTCAAAGACCGTTACAAGCTGCACATCCGGCCGGTCAACATGAAGGAGTGGGACGCCGAGATTGAGCGGGTCGAAAAGATATACAACAGTGCGTGGGAACGGAATTGGGGCTTTGTACCGATGACGGATAAGGAGATCAAGCGGCTGGCCGATTCGCTCAAGCCGGTCATTGAGCCGCGCCTGGCTTTTATCGTGGAGAAGGAGGGGGAGGCGGTTGGGTTTTCTTTGAGTGTGCCGGACGTGAACCAGGTGTTGAATCGCCTCCGGCCGGGGGCGACCGTTCTCGGCTCCTATCTGGGGGCGGTGCGGATGCTTCTCAATAAGCGCAAAACGGATCGCATCCGCGTTATTGCCCTGGGCGTCATCGAAAGCTACCGGGGACAGGGCATTGACGCCCTCATGTATTACCACACGGCTAAAGCTGCCCATGACCTGGGTTATCGCTGGGCCGAAGCGTCGTGGATTCTGGAAACGAATGACAAGATGAACCGGCCGATTGCCCTGTTGGGATCGGAAGTGTATAAGAAGTACCGGATTTACGAGAAGGAATTGCGTAATGCGTAATTCGTATAGCGTATTGCGTAACACGCAATACGCTATACGTTCAGGAAGATAACCCATGAAGCGGAAGATTATTACTACCGACCAGGCCCCGGCGGCGATTGGCCCCTACTCACAGGCGATCAGGGTTGGCAAGTTGGTGTATACGGCCGGGCAGGTCGCTCTGGATCCGGCCACCGGCCAACTGGTGGAAGGCGACGTGGCCGCCCAGACTGAACGAGTCTTGCGGAATTTACAGGCGGTTTTGGAGGCGGCCGAGACAAGTTTGACCAGGGTAATCAAGACCACCGTGTTTCTACAGAACATGGATGACTTTGCGGCCATGAACGCCGTCTACAGCCAATTCTTCAGCGAAGAGCCACCGGCCCGCTCCACCGTGGCCGTGGCCGCCTTACCTAAAGGGGCGTTGGTGGAGATTGAGGCGGTAGCCCTCATTAAGAAGTGAAATGTGATACGTGAATCGTGAGCAGACTCTATCACGTTTCACGCTTCACGCCTGACTTATGTCCAATGAAACTATTCTCGTCGTAGACGACGAAGTGAATATACGCGACCTGGCCCGGCTGTATCTGGAACAGGCTGGCTTCCAGGTGCAGATGGCGACCAACGGGGCGCAGGCATTGGCGGTGATCAAGCAGAAGCCGCCAGATTTAGTCGTCCTGGACCTCATGCTGCCAGAAGTGGATGGTCTGGAGGTCTGCCGGCGGGTGCGGGCGACTAGCCGCCTGCCTATCCTTATGCTGACCGCTAAGGATGAGGCCATAGATAAGGTCCTGGGGCTGGAACTGGGAGCGGACGATTACCTGACCAAGCCTTTTAGCCCCCACGAATTGGTGGCGCGAGTGCGGGCCATCTTGCGGCGAACGGGCCCGGCCGCCCCCCTGCCTCCCACCAGCGCCCGCCACTTTGGTAATCTGGTGATTGACCCGGCCGGCCGCGACGTGACTCTGGACGGCCGGCGCATCACCCTGCGGGCCAAAGAATTTGACCTGCTGCTGACCCTGGTAGACCATCCGAATCAGGTGTTTTCCCGTGACCAGTTACTCGATCTCGTATGGGGCTACGACTACTTCGGCCAAACCCGCACGGTGGATGTACACGTGGCCCAATTGCGCGAAAAGCTAAATGGCAGCCCGCTCATTATCGAGACGGTGTGGGGATTGGGGTATAAATTGGTCTTGGGGCCAATGAACAATGAGCAATGAACAATGTCTCAGCGACGCGCCCTGGTTTGGTTGGTGGCCTGCCTCCTGGTGGCGGCCGCCCTGCGCCTGCCTGACCTGACCACTTATCCGCCTGGCCCTCATTACGACGAGGCGGCCGATGGCCTGCTGGCCGGCGACGTGGGGCTGAGGGGGGCGCGGCCGATCTTCATCCCCAGCTACACGGGCAAGGAAGTCCTCTTCTTTTACCTGACCGGCGGCCTGATGCGCCTGTTGGGGCAATCCCTGTTTAGTTTGCGCCTGGCCTCAGCTTTCTTTGGCTTGCTAACGGTGGCGGCGGCTTACCGGGCCGGCCGTGAACTGATCGGCGACCGGCGGGTAGCTCTCCTGGGGGCGGCTTTATTGGCGGTTAGCTTCTGGCATCTGCTCTTTAGCCGCCTGGGGCTGCGCTCTATCAGCCAGCCCTTACTGCAAGCCTTGACCCTTGCCGCGCTCTATCGCAGCCTGCGTTCTTCATCCTTCATCCTTTTGGCGGCGGCCGGCGTCTTGTTGGGGCTGACCGCTTACACCTACCTGGCGGCGCGCCTCTTTCCCCTGCCCCTGGTAGTGGCTTGCTTACCGTTGCTTGGCGGGGATTGGGGGATGAGGGGATTCTTTAGGAGGGATGAAGGCGGAAAGATGAAGGATGAACGGCAGAAACGGCCGTCATTCATCCTTCATCCTTCATCCTTCATCCTTTTCTGGGGCGTGGCTTTGTTCATCGTCAGCCCACTTTTGGTTTACTTCGTTCAACACCCGGAGACGTTTTGGGTGCGGATTAGCCAGGTGGCCCCGGCCGGAGACGCTCCGCTGACCATTCCCCAGGGCTACCTGAAGGCGTTAGGGATGTTATTCGTCGAGGGTGATCCGTACTGGCGGTTTAACTTGCCCGGCCGTCCCCTCTTTAATGGGTTGTGGGGCGGGCTGCTGGTGGTGGGCTGGCTAGTCTGCCTGGGACGGTGGCGCAGGGCGACGGCCGGCTGGCAACGGTCGGCTTACCTCTTCCTGGCTGTCTTGCCTCTTTTCATGCTCCTGCCAACAGCCCTGGCGACCCGCGAAATTTTGCCCAGCAACTTGCGGGCCATTGGCCTTATTCCCTTCATCTTTTACCTGCCCGCCCTGGGCCTCTGGTTTGTGGGGCAATCTGCTAGATTGCTTGTGGGGCAATCTGCTAGATTGCTTGTGGGGCAATCTGCTAGATTGCCCAGGGCAAGCCAGCGGCTTGCCCGACAGTTCGCAAGCCAGCGGCTTGCGCTACAATGGGGGGAAATAGTTATTGCTTTGGTATTGGTTGTGGGAGGATGGGCGACGGCCGGGGCTTACTTCGGCGAGTGGGCCACCCGCGCCGACGTGTATTACGAGTCGGACGCCGACCTGGCCGCCCTGTCTCGCTACCTGGATCAGACTGACGTAAGCGGCATGACGGTTTACGTGGGCGCGCTGCATTACCGCCACCCAACAGTAGCCTTTATGAGCCAGCGTTATGGACAAGTGAAGTGGCTACCAGGCAGCCAGGCTCTCGTCTTCCCGGCGGCCGGCCCGGCTCTCTACTTGTTCCCCCGCAGTAGCCCAACCCCCGACTGGGGTCAGACCTATTTGCTCCGGCCGCTGCCGGTAGCGGGTTTCTTTGGGCCAGACGACCGCCTGCCTTTCCAGGCTTATCTGCTAGACGAGTCACCGGGTCTGTTCATGGAGAATCCGGCCGAGGTCAACTTTGGCAACGTGATCACCCTCCTGGGCTATAACGTGAGTGGGACGGCCGCCGGTAGCCACGTCAGCCTGACCCTTTACTGGCGGGTTGACGGGCCGCCGGCGGCCGGGCTGCGGGCCTTCGTCCACCTGGAAGACGGTTGGGGCTACCGTTGGGGCCAGGTCGAGCCAGACGCCTACCCGTCTGAGCAGTGGATGGTTGGGGAGACGATGATCCAACGGGTTGAAGTGGCCGTGCGGCCGGGGACGCCGCCGGGGTCGTACCGATTGCGCCTGGGCTGGTTTGCGCCAGGTAACGGCCGACGCCTACCCCACCTGGACGACGCTGGTCGCTACGCTGGAGATGCTTTTGTCATCGAGAACGTTGCCATTGCCGCCGGCCCGATTCCCAACCCCCTACCCGCGCCACCCATTGCACTGAACGTGGCTGTCCGGCCGGAGTTGCAGCTTTTGGGTTACGAGCGGGCCACCGAGTCGGTGGGAACCGGCGAGACATTGTGGCTGGCCTTGTGGTGGCAGGCCAGCGCGCCCCTGCCGCCATTGGTCGCGCGCCTGGAAGCGCGACGGCCGGACGACACCCCACTTATCCTGGCCGACACCCAACCCGTTCATAATACCTATCCCTTCACGGATTGGGTCACGCCCCAGCTAGTCATTGACCACGTGACCACCCAGATTGCGGCCGACTTTCCGGCCGGAACATACCCGATATGGCTGCGACTGCTGGATGCCAGTGGGGAGACGCTGTACACGGCCGACCTGGGGCCATTGACCGTTACGGCTACCGAACGCCTCTATTCCCCACCGCCGATGACCTACCCCCTGGCGGCTACCTTTGGCGGCGAGATTGCCCTGCTAGGCTATGATTTGGCGGCCGGGGAGCAGCCTGGGGCCTATCAATTGACCCTGGTCTGGCAGGCTGTTCAGCAGCCGGCGGCTGATTACACGGTGTTTGTCCACGTCCTGGACGCCAACGGCGTCTGCTGCCTCTGGCAGTCGGACGCCATGCCGCGCCAAGGGGCATACCCCACCGGCCGCTGGCTGCCAGGTGAGGTAGTGGTGGACGAGTACACGATTCAGATAGCGGCCGACCTTCCGCCTGGCGACTATCCGTTGGAAGTGGGGTTGTACGTGGCCGAGGACGGCCGGCGACTGTTGATGGAGATGACGGGTGTGGAACCAGGGGACGCGCTGTGGTTGCGGCCGGTGCGGGTGGAACGCGAATGACGCGGATGGGCGCGGATGAACGCTGATTTTCATTCGTCGCAGAACGGGCATCAAGCGATGAATCCACTCGTTGGCCTGGGCTTGACTCATCTCAAAGTGCAAGCCCTGCATCGTCTGCAACGGGTACGTCTTCTGGTACACTAGGATGAAGAGCAGCTTGTCGGCCATTTGTTGCAACTTGCCTTTGACCCCCCCGCCGGCCCGACGCTGGCGGGGCAAGCCAGCGTCCCTTCCACTTCATAGGTCATCTCGAGCAAGGCAGTGGCCGTCATCAAACCACATTTAGGACAGTTGAGGTGTATGCTCATCGTTTTCTTCACCGTGTCCCGTATGGTACTGGCAAATCCAGTCTTTCCCCAATCCATTGGCGTATTAACGCGCTAATTGACGTTTGGGCGGCCAAAGCTTCAGCCCTTAGAACACCCTTCAACAGAGGGTCTAAATAGACTGTCACCGTCTCGGTGGTGTCCAGGAAAGGCTCACTGAGCTTTAGCGTCTCAAAGCGGCCGGCATCGTATAAATAATCTTCGCCTTCGTTATCAATCACTCGTAACGACACCTGATCGCTATCCTGAAGTAATACTTTATAGATTGCTCCTTCGGTCAGGCTGGCTTCATACCCCTTGTTGTTGAGACAGCGCACGTATGTCATAAGATTATTTTCCTCTCAGCTTGCGCTTGCGCTTCAGGTCACGCCGACCAATGCCATCTGCTTCGAACCAATGGACTTCTGCATATTGTACTTCACCCGTGCTTTTCAGCCGTATCCAGGCTTGCCCTTTCATCTTTCGCCAGCGCCCATATCCATAGGTTTTATTCAGGTGCTGTCTGATGCGAACGCCACTACCACGAGCTATGGTTTCGACGTTGGTTATTTCACTCAATAGCTCGAAGTCCTTGTCTCCAATTTCCAATCTCTAATCCCCAAGCGCAGCAATCCTGATAGACGTCTCCACAAACCCCTCCCGGCCGTCCTGGTAACGCACCGGCGCACGGACGTGGACGCTCTCTTGGCCGTTGTACATGGCCTCGATGATTTGCCCATAACGGTCGTACAAAACATTCCGGCGCAGTTTGCGCGAGCGGGTCATCTCCGCTTCGTCGGCGTCGAACTCCTTGTGCATGAGAACGAAGCGGCGCAGGCGGGCGGCCGGGGGCAAACTTGCGTTTACCTGGGCCACTGCCTCTTTGATTAGGTTGTACACTTCCTCCTTTTGCGATAAGTCCACGAAGGTCGTGTAGTTCAGGCGTCGCTTTTCGGCCCATTTGCCAGCGTTTTCGAAGTCAATGATGACCAGGGCTGTCACAAAGTCGCGGTTGGGGCCGCCGACGGCCATCACGTCGCGGATATAGGGGCTGAATTTGAGTCGCCCCTCGATGAACTGCGGTGAGTATTTTTCGCCGTTAGCCAGGGTGAGCATCTCCTTGACCCGATCCAGGTAAATGACGTGCCCATCTTCGTCCACGTAGCCAGCGTCGCCGGTGCAGAACCAGGCCCGGCCGTCCTGGTCGTAGCTCAGGGCGGCGGCCGTCGCCTCGGGATTCTTGTAGTAGCCCTGGAAGACGGTGGGGCCGGTAATCTGCAATTCGCCGGCCGGTGAAGTTCGCACCTCGATTTCCGGCGCGGGCTGGCCCACGCTGGCAAACTTGATGCGGCCGTCCCGATGCACCGTCGCCCCGCCGGTTACTTCGGTTGAGCCATAGATTTGCTTGAGGTTGATACCCAGGGCGTGGAAGAAGCGCATGGCGTCGGGGCTGAGAGCGGCCCCGGCCGTGTAGGCCGCCCGCACTCTGGATAGCCCCAACTTGTCGCGGATGGGGGCAAAAACCAGGCGGTCGCCCAGGGCGTAAGCTACTCTCAAGCCAGGACCGATGGGCTGCCCAGAAAACCGTTTGTCGGCCGCCTTGTAGCCAACGGGCAGAAACCACTGGTATAAACGGCGGTTGAGCCAGGACGAATCGTTGATTCGCACCTGCACTGACCCTACCAGACCATCCCACAGGCGGGAATTGTACAATAAGCCTTCGGGGGCGATCTCGCGCACGTTCTCTCGTACCGTCTCCGGCTCCTCCGGGAAATTCAGCATCAGGCCGGTGTAAACGTGGGGGGCAATGCCCAGAACGTGTTCGCCTATCCAGCCCAGGGGTAAGAGGCTGACATGGTTATCCGTGTCCAGGCGGGGATCCACGGCGTGAAAGACGCGGGCCGTAGCCAGCACGTTGGCGTGACTGAGCATGGCCCCTTTGGGTAGGCCGGTGGTGCCGGAGGTGTAGCACAGTACAGCCAGGTCGCTGCCCTGGCCCAGGGCCACCTCTAACTCGAAACGGTCTGGTTCTTTTTCGGCCATATCGCGGCCGAGAGCCTGCACCGCCTCAAAAGACATTAGCCAGGGGTCATCGTAGTTCCACAACCCACGCTCGTCCCAGTAGATGACCTTGCGGACGGCCGGCAGCTCTGACCGTATTTCCAGCAGCTTATCACACTGTTCTTGATCTTTCGCCAGCGCCAGCACCGAATCGCTGTGCTGGATGACGTAGCTCATCTCACTAGCAATAGCGTCGGTGTAGATGCCCACCTGGGCTGCGCCAATGGACAGGAGGCCCAGGTAAGCCCATAGATATTGGCGGTCGTTGTCGCCAACGGTGGCAATTTTATCGCCCCTCTGCACGCCCAGGGTGATTAACCCCAGGCCAAAGTGCTTGACCTGCTCATAGGAGTTCTGCCAGGTGAACTCGCGCCAGATGCCCAATTCCTTCTGGCGCAGGGCCACCTTGTGGCGGCCGTATTTCCGCACCTGGCTCAAGAAGTGTTGAGGGAGGGTTTGTGACTCGTTCATAGCAATTAAGGCGGGGATTAGGGGATTAGGGGATTTTTTCAGAAGTCAATCCCCCAATCCCCTAATCCCCGCTACTCTTGTCCCAAATAGGCGTGGATCACCCGCTCGTCGTGCTTCATCTCATCGGGTAGGCCGTCGGCAATTTTGCGGCCGAAATCCAGCACCACCACCCGGCTGGCAATGTCCATCACCAGCCCCATGTCATGTTCAATGAGGACAATGGTCGCCCCTCGCCGCTCGTGAATGTCCAGGATGAAGCGGGCCATATCTTCCTTCTCCTCGACGTTCATGCCGGCCATTGGCTCGTCCAGCAGCAGCACTTTCGGCTCCAGGGCTAGAGCGCGGCCGAGTTCCACCCGTTTCCGCAGCCCATAAGGTAATGCGCCGACTACCGCCTTGCGAATATGGGCGATTTCCAGGAAGTCTATAATCTCCTCTACTACCCGCCGGTGTTCCACTTCCTCACGCTGGGCCGGCCCCCAGTAGACCATGCTGGCTAAACTGCTTTGCTTCATCTGGATGTGGCGAGCAGCCATGAGGTTGTCCAACGTACTCAGGCCGGTGTAGAGGGCGATGTTCTGAAAGGTGCGCGCAATGCCGAGCCTGGCGATCTGGTGGTTGGGAGTTTGGGTCAGGTCGTGGTTATCGTACAGGATGCGCCCGCGCTGCGGCCGGTAGAAGCCGCTAATACAGTTCAACATGGAGGTCTTGCCGGCCCCATTCGGCCCAATAATGGCCCGAATCTCGCCCTGGCGCACGTCGAAGCTGACCTCGGATAGGGCGGCCGCGCCACCAAAGCTAAGAGAGACGTTTTCGATGCTAAGTAAGACTGAGTTTTGATCCATGTCTGACGAGTGATGAGTGATGAGTGATGAGTGATGGCGGTAGACAGTGATGAACCTGGCAGTTGACGGGCCCGGCCGTGTTGAAGAAACGCATCATCTATCCATTGTAACACACAAACGTAGCGTACACTTTTAGCTTGCGCGGGCAAACGTCCAGTTTGCCCTACAACGGCCGCCACAAGGATATCGTCTGGACGTGGAAACTTTGGGGGAACATATCCACCGGCTGTACTTCGACCAGGCGGAAGCCGGCCGCCGCTAACTGCCGGCCGTCGCGGGCCAAGCTGCCCACGTCAGAGCTGACGTAGATGAGACGTTGGGGCGGCCGCCGGCCGATCTCCTCAATCACCACCATTGGTAAGCCGGCCGCCGGCGGGTCTACCACCACCACCTCTGGTTCAACCACCAGGGCCGGTAAAATGTCCTCTACTCGCCCTTCGTAAAGCGAAACGTTGTCCGTTTCCTCCAAATTGACGGCCGCATCGCCCACTGCGTCTGGGTTGGCTTCGACGCAGACGACGACCGCCGCCTGGGGCGAGAGAAAGGCCGTCAGCAAGCCGACGCCACTGTATAATTCCAGGAGAGTTTCACCACCGGTGAGGGCTGCATAGGTTACGACGGCATCCACCAGCAGGTCGGCCGCCGGTGGGCTGGGGTGAAAGAACGCCCCGGCCGATACCCTAAACTCACGCCCCTTCACCGTCTGCGCCAGGTAAGGGTCGCCGATGAGGGTAGCCGCCGTGCCATCCGGCAGAACCAAGGCTACGGACACCGGGAAATCGGCCTCCAATTGAGGCGGCTCGGCGTTCTCAGTGACCAGGGTTACCAACAAGGCGTCACCATCGCCCACCCGCAAGGTAGCGTGGCGGAGGCCCGGCAATTCCAGGTCAACGTCTTGTAGAAGCTCTAACAGGGGCGGCCGGATGGTGTAGCACGCCTTCAGAGGGATGACCCGCCCCAGGTCGGCCGCCCACAGGCCCAACCCTCCCCCGCTGGCAGGGCTTAAGCGAATTTCCACTTGCCCTTGCCAGGGTTGAGGATTGGGAAGAACGGGCCGCACCACCACCGAGTTTAGCCCACCCACCCGACGCAATTGGTCACGGACAACCTCTTGCTTATACTGAAGTTGCTGGGGGTAGGCGATGTGCTGGTAGTGAGCGTCGCAGCCCGCGCCAAAGTGCGGGCAACGAGGGATGACCCGCCCGGCCGCCGGCTGTAGCACTTCTAGCAACCTGGCCCGCGCATAGCGTCCCTTGTCCTCGACGATTCCCACCCGCACCTGTTCGCCAGGGATGGCCCCCGGCACGAAGATGGTCTTGCCGTGGGGGTCACGGCCGACGGCCGCCCCGCCATGGGCCATAGCGGTTAGAGCAAGGGTCAGTGTTTTCATAGCCGGTACCGCTTACCCTATCCGGCCGGTCGCTACCATCATAGTAAAAATGGTGATGAAATAGTGAACCAGAAACGGGTAGAGGAAGGATTTGGTGCGCCAGGCCAGCAGACCAAAGGCAGCCCCGCCGAAAATGGTACTCAACGTTTCAATCTCGGGTTTGCCCAGGTGCATGAAGGCAAACGGTACCGCCTGTAGAAAGATGGCTGGCCCCGGCCCCAAAACGCGGGCCATGCCAAAGAGGACGAAGCCGCGCCAGATAAATTCCCAGCCCAAGAGGTCTACGGCCGTCAGAAAGAAGAATCGCACGGGGTTGCGGGGAGCTTTAGCCAGGTAATAGGACTGCATCTCCGGCGTGCGGGCCAGTTGCCAGAGAACCAGGGCCATGACCAGGCAAATCGCCATCGTCCAACGCAGGCCCGCCTCCCAATGGCCGCGCCGGAAGCCGTAGTCGGCCGGCCGCTCCCGGTACACCAGAAGAATGATCACCATCGGAATCAAGAAGTAGAGAATGAAGCGATCAAAAGCCTTCGTCCCTGTCGGGCTATGCCCGTAGTAATCGAGCATAGGCAGGATGGTACTCAGGATGATCAGGATGGTCAGGCGAGGGTTGAACTCAACGCCGGCAATGGTCACGAGGAACTCCGGTTACGGTGGCAAATGGCAAGTGGCAGGTGGCAAATGGCAGGTGGCAAGTGGCAAGTGGCAAGTCTTACCTGCTACTTGCCACCTGCTACCTGCCAATAGCGGCGGATTTGGTAATCCGCCGCGAGCATTTTCTATTCAATGCGGTAGAGTCGGTAATTACCAATTGCCAATTACTCTCCTGGGACGGGGGCGATGCCGACCAGCAAGGTGAGGCGGCCGTCGCCGTCATTCTCCACGCCATGACGCAGGCCGGCCGGGGCCCAAACGACTTCACCGGCGGCGGCCGTTACCTGCTCCTGACCCAGCCAGAAACGGCCGCGCCCCTCCACCACGTAGTAGAACTTATCCTGGTCGGCGTGCTCGTGCGCTAATTGAACCTGGCCGGGTTCCAGGCAGTTCAGCCCCAAGAGGAGGGCCTCACCGCGAAAAAGAGTAGATTTGTAGAATTTGTCCCTTTGGCTGCCCACGTGGTCAGCCACACGCTTGATCAAATCCATAACATTCCTCAAACCATTCGATCAAAAAAGCCCGGTCCTCCGGCCGGGCTCTTTTTGATTTTCCTACGGCAGTCCGAACGGGTTAGTCGAGCATGTCCTCCAGGACACGCTCCATAGCCATTGTGTGGACACAACGGCC
>JBFMFT010000089.1:0-13310 GCA_040751925.1 Chloroflexota bacterium | reverse complement strand
CCCTGCTTCCCTGCCCCCTTGCTCCCCTGCTTTCTAAGTCGTCGCCATAGATAGAACGCCCCCACCCAGCCGGCCGCCCACACCAGCCACAGCAGGCGGTTATTCCACCGGCCGCCCAGAGTGGTGAGCCACAACCAAACGATGGGCCAGGCCGCGACGCCGGCGGCCAGGGCGATGCCCCACCAGACCCAACAGTTGGCGAGGCGGAATGGGGCGCGCCGGCCGGCCAACAGGAGCAGACAGCCAGGCACGACCAGCACTGTCAAGGCTAACGCCAACAGCCCGCCGTTCTGACGCAACGATTCCCCCAGGCGGGCCAGGGCCAGGTCAAAGGTCAACTGGTAGCGCGTCAGCAAGCGTAAGTCTTGCGCCTGTGTCGTTGCCAGGCCAGGGTCAAGGCCCGCCACGGTCAACGCCCCCCCCGCGTAGGCGTCCAGGTCATAGCCCCAAGCCGTGACTGTATTGGCCGGATCGCCGCGCAGGGTCAGGGTGTAGGAACGGCCGGCCGATTCTTTTTGGATGGGGAAACGAAAAGTGAAGGTCTGGTTGTGGGTAAGGGTGGCTGCCTCGACGGTTTCTTGGGCAATGACTTCGCCGCCTTCGGCAGCCAGTTCCAAAGTGAGGCGGCCGTCCCCGCCTGGCTCGCTATAGCGGGCCAGCAATAGCTCGATTTCGCTGAGATTGTTCTGCTGAGGGCGGAAGGTTTGTTGAAGAGTTAAATCATTCTGGGGGGCGGGAGGAGCCGTATTGGCGCGATGCTGGTTGAGGTCAACGGCCGTAATCGCCGCCGGCCAGTGGGTCAGAGAGGCGATAACCAGGCAGATGATGACGCCGAGGGCGGCGTGAAACGTGAAGCGTGAAACGTGAAGCGTGATTGTGGACAGGATTTACAGGATTAACAGGATGAAACCCAATCCTGTCAACCCTGTGAATCCTATCCATTTTCGCTAACGTCTACAGTTTACCTTACCAGCCGCGGCCGCCGCTGCCGCCCCGGCCGCCGCTGCCACCCCGGCCGCCGCTGCCACCCCGGCCGCCACTGCCACCGCGACTGCCGCCACCACCGCCACTGCGACCACCATAGCCGCCGCCCGACGGACGAGGGGAATCACGCCGGCTGTCGAAGCTGCGGGGACGATCCGATGACCCAAAGCGACGGTCGCCTTCCGTCTTGGGGCGCGCTTCGTTGACCTTGAGGGCGCGGCCGTTGATTTCGTAACCATTCAGAGCGTTGATGGCCGCCTGGCCTTCGGTCGCTACCGGCATCTCCACAAAACCAAAACCTCGGGACTTGCCGCTGTCACGATCTTTGATGACCTGGGCCGACGAAACCTGTCCATAGGCTTCGAAGGTCTCGCGCAACTCTGCGTCGGTCATGTCAAACGGCAGATTACCAACGTAAATGTTCATCTTCTACTCCTGTGCTAAAAAAGTTTGCTCATCGGCGAGCACTTCAACCTCGTCGTGCCGTTTCGATCGTTTTGCCTGACAAGCCGCTACCTGGTGTAGCTCTGCCCGAAAACGGATGCCGTCACACGCCCGGCGAAACATGCCCACGCGCGACCAGGCCGGCCGCGTTTCCCTACTACAATACCTCATCTTCTCCTAGAAAGCCAATTTTCAGGGGTTAATTGTAGCGCACGCTTGTAGCTTGGGCGACAGGCAAATTGGCAATCCGCCGTGAACGTTTCCCGTTCGATCCGGTAGAGCCGCATTTCTTGTTTTCGGCCGAACCGGCTATCGTTGGAGGGCGGAGACGGCCGCCGCCGTGGGCAGGTCGGGCGCGCGGACAACCAGGGTGTCGTCACCCACCTGGTAGAGACAGAATACGTCTTCGCCCAGCCAACACGTACCTCCACCGGCCTGCGCCTCCCCTTCTGCGCCGGTAACAGCCTGGGCATATTCCTCGTAAGCCAAAGTAAACTCCTCACCATCGGCCGCCGTGTCCCAGGTCAATCGTAACACCATCACCACATTGCCCTCGGCTTCGTGCCAGTACACAGCGTAGCGGTCACCGCCCCAACCTGTTGCGGCCGTGTCCACCATCTCCTCGTCAAGCTCCTGGCCCAAATACAGGCGCAGGAAAAACTCGCCCAGGATGTCCTCGTCCACCCGTCGCCAGCCCGCGCCCAGGGTAGCCGTCAGCGGGGTCAGGCTAACCAGTTGGGGTACATCGTCGCCAGCCAGGTAACGATCTGGGTGGAGAATGTGTTCGGTGGATTGCGGCGGGTCGGCCCAGGCCGCGTCTACGGCCGCAAAGCCACCTTGTCTATATAGCGTCGCAACAAAATTAATGCCGGCCGTGTAAGGAAAGACAAAGCTGGCCTGCAAAGCGGCCGGGGCCGCATCGTAAACTTCTGTTGGCGCCTCATTACGCAACTGACTGATTTCAGTCTGTTCCGCCTCACTAAAGTAGCCGGACTCCTCAAACAACAACTGGGTCAGAAAAGCATCCCCTTCGGCCAGGGCGCGGAGGGCAGCTTGCGCCTCCGAGTCCAGTTCGCTATCCTCCAGCAACTCCAGCGCGTAATACTGGTCTTGCAGGGCGTGGACAAATTCGTGGGCGTGGGTTGATTGCTCTAATGGGTCCAGGTTGTGGTCGTCGCTGATGACCACAAACTCGCCCGTCTCTGGGTCGTAGAAGCCGGCAATCTGCTCCGAATAAAGATTCAGGGTGAAGTTGTACAAGTCAAAGTCTGGCTCTACAAAGTCAAACGCGCTGAGAGCCACCACGTCGTCTTGCGTTTCGGCCGGGGTCACCTCAGCTTCCAGGTCAGCTTGCAACCGCTCACGCAATTCCTCAGTGGTAAGCAAGGTGGGGGTGATGGGAGATAGTGGTTCCAGCCCGCGCAACTCAATGACGTTGGTCTCGACTTCGGCGCGTAGGGCAGCGTTGCGGGCGGCCGGATCAAAGACGTTGATGGTTACCGAGACCGGATTGCTGGCCCGGCCGTCACCATTGACGGCCATCACGTTGATCGTATAGACCCCTTCGGCCGGGGGCAGCCAATTCTCCTGTACGACGGCCAGCGTTTGCTTGCCGTCGAGGTCGTTAGTCAGTGTCTTGTCGCCGATGGTCAGGTTGACGGCCACCACGCCGCGCAAGTCACTGGCTGCCACCAGGATAGCGACGGGTTGGTTGGGCGGCAAGATGTCTCCGTCGGCCGGCGTGACCATCATCACCTGGGGTAACTGTTCTTGTAGCTGTTGCAGTTCAGCTTCGCTTTGGGCCAGGGTTGCTTGAGAGGTTGCCAGCGCGCCGGCCTGCTCGGACAGAGACGCCTCGGCCGTAGCCAGTTGTTCCTGAGTGGCGGCCACCTGTTGTTGGCTGGTAGTCAGCTGGCCGGTTAGGTCGCTTAGAGTAGCCTCGGCGGTCGCCAGGGCTACCTGGTTATCGCTCAAGGCGCCATCCAGGCGGCTAATGGCCTCCTCGCGGGCAGCCAGGGACGATTCCAGGCTGCTGGTAGTTTGGCGCAGGGTCTGTCGCTGCTGGAATAGGAAGACGGCCGCCGCCAGCAGCACCAACCACAGCATGAAAAAGGTTAGGAAGGTGGCAATCGTGGAACGTTTCATAAGGCGCCTCTCGTCGTAGCTGCCCAGGCTTTGAAGAGGGAACTGGGGGAACTTTCGAGAACCTGGCTCGTTTCCTTGAGTTCCTTTAGTTCCCTGAGTTCCTTCAAGTTGAGCAGGTATCTCTAGTTTCCACTGAACCAACGCACGGCCGGGTGTAAGGAGGCGGCCTCGACAGGGGTCAATCGCCCAGAGACGACGGCCGCCAACTGTTCCCACGTGAAATAACCCTGGTCCGCAATCGTGACCGGCCGGGCCAATGGGAAAGCCTCCCGCATGAGTGGCCCCAGCGGTTCGGGCAGGGTCAACCAGTATTGGTGGTGGAGGGCCACCGACGGCCGGGCCGGTACCAGACGCGCCTCCCGCTCCACCAATTGGTAGCTCAAGAATTTGAGCCATTGCCAGGTGGCTAACGGCCGCTCACTGCTGCGGCTAATAAAACTGCCTTGCACGCGCAGCGGCGTCACCCCGACCGCCTGCTCGTCGCCAGGGAAGGTGACGACACCCAACGGTTGGCGCAACAGGTGGAATTCGTAATTGAGCGGCTCATCCACCCATAAGACCACCCGACGGGGGGCTACCCAATTGAGGGCCAAATAGTCACGTTCCTCTGGCGTAACGGTGGTCAAGTCGGGCATCTGCCCCGGCCGGCCGGTCACTTCTCGATACCAGGCCAGAGCTGCGGCAACCTGGGCCGGCTGCAAGGGTTGGTAGCACTGTGAGCCGCTCCTTACCAGGCACGGATTGTCCACCGCAAAAGCGTAAGCGAAAAGCGCATTGTTCGTACTGTCCAGAAAGCTCCACAGGACGTGACGGCCGGACTGGTTAGCAGCCAGCGCCGTCACGTCCTGGGTCAAATCGGCCCAGGTCCAAGCCGGCGTAGGTTCTGCACGCCCAACCTGTTGGTAGCTCTCCCGGTCGTAAAACAGGAGAGGCATTTTGGCTGTTTCGGGCATAAACCATAGTCGCCCGCGCCACCAGGTTCCCTGCCATATTTGTTCATAGAAGTCGGCCTGGTCAAACGTCCAATCGCTCCGGGCCAGGTCGGTCAGGTCGTACACCAATCCGGCGGCGATCATCGCTTCGGTGGGAGCCAAGGCGGCCCCATCTACCTCGTTTGTGACCAGCCAGGTTGCCAGATCGTCCAGGCGGCCGGGCAGCGTCACGATTTGCACCTGAAGATAGGGATAGAGGGCGGCGAAATCAGCCGCCAGCCGTTGGTAGCGCGAAGCCAGGTGGCCGGGTACGGCAAAACGGATGACGGCCGGGGCCAGATAGTCCCACAACTGGCGGTGTAAGGTGTGCCAGAAAGCGTTAGCCGGTTGACCCTGCTCATCCAAGGCGATCAGGCGTGGCGAGGGGAAACGAAGCTGGCCGGGAGCGGCCGTCAGCGCAAAATCGGGGGCGATAGTCAGGGTGAGCGGCCGTTGGCCGGGGCAATCGGGGCGACAAGGGCCAGCGATAGCCCCCTCGACGAAGCGAGCAATCGCTTCGGCCCAGGGCTGGTCGGCTTCGTAATAGACCAGCTTGCCCCAACGAGTAGGCGTCTCCACCATCTGGCCCCAATAGTCGGCCGCCGGCGGCCCGTGCAGCAGACGGCCGCCTTGCCATTGGAAGAAAGCGGCTTTTTGCCAGGTTCGCTCATTTTCTCGCCAGGTCAGATTGGCCCAAACCTCCTGGCCGTGCGTTTCCACGCGGGCCACCGAGAGACCGGCGCGGGTGGCGGCCAATTGCTCCGGCCGTCTCTGGGCCGACAGCCAGGCCGGGTCATCCACCTGCACGCTCCAAAAGAGATCGCCGTCCCCACCCAGAACAGCCTGCCGTTCCATATCCAGGATAGCCTGCGCTGCTTCCTGTAACTCGACCGTCGCCTCGGCCAGCCGTTGCTGGCTGAACTGCCAGCCGCCAAAGAGGAGACCCCCTACGACCACGACGATAAGCCAGCCCCCTGACGGCCGGCGCGGCCGGCGGCCGATGTCCCCCGGCCGTTCCTCCTCTTCCTGTATCTGCCAATCCAACTGGATGCTCATACGTGAAAAGAATTCGCGCTCATCCGCGTCCTATCCGCCTAGGCCAACGGCCCAAAGTAAAAGGTGTCGCTCCCTGGGTCAATGGCAAAACGCATCCTTTCCAGGCAGCCGCCAAGACCGATGAAGGAAGGCAGATCTCCCCAACTTTCTTCCCAATCTGGATCAGGCACAAAGACTGTAGCATCTACACTCAGGTCTACTCCCAATATAGCTGGGAAGGTAACAGTCGAACGATAGAGGCGGCCGCTGACAGAGGCGCCACGAACGAGTAGGCGAATCTGACCTAGTGAGCCAGTAGGGGCAAAGCCGACTTGCCTGGCAACAGCCGGCGCACAGATCACGTAGGGCGCGCCGGTATCTAAGATGGCGGCAGCTTCAAACCCCTCAAAAGCGATTTGGAGTATCAGGCGAGGTTCCAGTTCTCGTGGTGTCGGAGAATGGTAGGTGTAATCGGCCAAACCTGTTGCAAACGGCTCACCGTTCGAGAATGCCAACAAAGCTACCATATTGACGTGACCAAAATGCTGGTATTCCTGATTTCCCCCACTTGCGCCACCAACCCGTCGAGAGAATCAGCTACCGCTAACAACTGCCCACCACGTAAAGCTACCCAGCGCCCCCGGTACGTGTCCCAATTTTCCTTGAGCCAGGCCATATTGCCCTTGTTTTCAGGATGGGGCCCGCTCTTGCTGACAGTCGCTTTGGGTGGGGCCAGGATATAGGCCATCTTCTGCAGTTCGGCGTGGTCGGGGAAGCGGGCGGCCCCGGCCATTGCCAGGTGGCGGGCCGTCAGGTGCGCGCCTGCGTTCAGGGCCAGGTAGACGGCGCGAACGAAATCGGCCGCCGGCCGGCTGTCCCAGTCAACCGCTTTTACGGCCGTCACGAAAGCCGACACGTCGTAGGGGTCAGAGGCGGCCGCTGCTTTTTCCAATTGAGCCATCACCTCATCCGGCGCAATTTCCAGTGGAACTTCCGAGGCGGGCCTTACCGTCGTCGTGGTCATGTCACCATTATACAAGCGAAACAACGAACAATGAACAATGAGATTGTTCATTGTTCATTGTTCATTGTTCATTGTTCATTATCATCAGAGGTTCGGCGCAATGCGGGCCAGCCGTTCGACGGCTCGTTCCAGGTCGCTCATAGCCGTCGCAATCGAGAAGCGCAAATGGCCTTCACCACTCTGACCGAAGGCAATCCCCGGCACGGCGGCGATGTAGGCCATTTCCAGCAAAGCCTCAGCCAGTTGCAGGCTGTTCCGGCGACTGTGGGGGAAGCGGGGGAACAGGTAGAACGCCCCCTCTGGGGCGGCACATTCGATCCCCTCTATCTCGTTGAGCGCGGACACCATAAAGTCGCGGCGGGCCTGGTAGGCCCGGCGGGCCTCCTCAACAAACTCCTGCGGGCCATTGAGCGCGGCCACGGCCGCCGTCATGGTGAACGAGGCGGCCGAAGTCACCGCCTGGCTGTGCATCCGGGCGGCCAGCTTGAGAATGGGGGTCGGCCCAGCTAGCCAGCCCAACCGCCAACCGGTCATGGCGTAGGCTTTGGACAGACCATTGACCGTCAGCGTCCGTTCGGCCATGCCTGGTTCGGCCGCCAGCGCGTAATGCGGCCGGTCAATGAAAATGAGTTTCTCATATAGTTCATCGCTGATCACGTACAAGTCCGCTTCCTGGGCGACGGTGGTGATGGCCTCCACTTCAGCGCGGGTCAGCACGCGGCCGGTGGGATTATTGGGCGAATTGACCATCAGGGCCTTTGTGCGGGGGGTTAGGTGGGCGTGCAACTGTTCGGCGGTGATGGCGAAGTTCGTTTCGCTGGACAGGCTGACCGGCACGGGTCGGCCGCCGGCCAGGGTGATCATCGGCGGATACGATACCCAGACTGGCTCCAGGTACAGCACTTCGTCGCCAGGATTGAGGATGGCGCATAGGGCGATGTACAAGG
This sequence comes from Chloroflexota bacterium, assembly GCA_040751925.1. Taxonomy (GTDB): domain Bacteria; phylum Chloroflexota; class Anaerolineae; order Promineifilales; family Promineifilaceae; genus JBFMFT01. Next base: position 5,760 of record JBFMFT010000089.1, on the reverse strand, counting down.
CCCATTTGCCGCCCGGCGTCACGACTACGTCGGTGGTTGGATTGACCACTATCCCATTTTCGTGGGCCAGCTTGTTGCCAATCGCTTGCAAGAGGGGTACGATGCCCTTTGAGGGGGCCGGGTAATGGGTGTCGCCTCCTTTGAGAGCCGTGATACCAGCCTCCGTAATGTGGGCCGGGGTGTCAAAATCGGGTTCACCGCCGGCCAGGGCAATCACGTCATGCCCGGCCGCCCGCAGGGCCTTCGCTTTATCCATGACAGCCAGGGTCGCCGACGGCGGAATCCCGCTCAACAGCTTCGATAACTCTTTCATCTCACCTCCAGGACGCAGACGTAAAGTATAGGTGGTTGCTAATTCGTAACTACTCACCGCAGAACGCAGCCTTTAGTGATGAGTGTTGAGTGATGAGTCATGAGTGGCACAATCCTCATCACTCATCACTCATTCCTTAACTCTGCGGCCTCCGCGTCTCAGCGGTGAAACTGAGTAGATACGCTAATTCTAACATACCGTCGCCAGACGTAAACTTTCGACTTGCCCTTGCACGGAGTACCCGTTATGATCAGGTCATCCGCGACGGCCGGTACCCCAACACCGGCCCGCATTGAGGTATTTGTCTATGGCCGTTGCAACACTCTATCCTCCTATCACAAGCCCGGTCGAATATCCCAGTTCGGATGGTATGCCTATGGCTGAGAGCGACTTCCAACGAAAACCTTTGATGTATGCGGTACAGGCGTTGGATTACTTCTTCCGTCACGATCCAGACGTCTACGTGACCGGTAACATTATTCTCTACTATGAAGAAGGCAATCCGCTTGTGTCTGTGTCACCTGACGTGATGGTTGTCTTTGGCGTAGACAAACACCTGCGCCCCTCGTACTTTGTCTGGCGAGAGGGCAAAGCTCCCGATTTTGTCATAGAAATCACCTCTAAAAGCACCCGCAGCGCCGACCAGGGTTCTAAACGCGGGCTTTACGCTTACCTGGGTGTACGGGAATACTTTCAATACGATCCAACCGGCGATTACTTAGACCCCCAGTTGCAAGGATTCCGCCTGGTGGGGCGAAATTTTCAGCGGATGCCGGGAGATTATTTAGAAGATGGAACGTACTCCATCCACAGCGACGTGCTGGGGCTTGACCTGCAAGTAAACCTGGCCGGTGAATTTCACTTCTTCAACCCGACTACTGGCGAAATGCTCCTGACCTACGACGAGGCAGAAGAAGCCCGGCGCAACGCTGAGGAAAAAGCCCAGCACGAGACGGCCGCCCGCCAGCAACTCGAAGCGCAATTGGCCGAACTGCAAGCCCGCCTGCGGGCAGTGGAGACCAACTCATCCTCAGATCAGTAAATGGTCAGGTCACGGCCGTTGTCCTGGGCATCATGCAAGATGGCGGCCTGCCCCACGCCGGCTGCCGTTGCCCCCGTTGTGCGGCCACCTTCGCCAACCCCCCCTTTAGCCAATACGTGGCATCGCTGGCCCTGGTGGACGGCCGCCAGAATCCGCCGGCCGTCTGGCTCATTGACGCCACTCCCGACTTGAAATACCAACTCCATCTGCTGGCGGACGCGCTAGGCCCACACCCCACCCGCCCCGGCCGCCTGCGCCAACCGGATGGCGTGTTCCTGACCCACGCCCACCTGGGCCACGTGGCCGGGCTGGCCCAGTTCGGACCGGAGGCCATGCACGCTCAACAACTGCCTGTTTATGGCTCACCGGGACTGGTAGCGGTCATAAAGGAGACGGCCCTGTGGCGGCCGTTGTTAGTCAACCTGGAACTAATGGCCCTGGCCCCTGACCAACCCTTTGAGCTATCGGCCGACCTGACCCTCACCCCCATTCCCGTACCCCACCGCGACGAATGGGCGGCCGGTACAGTGGCTTATCGGATACAGGGGCCGGCTCGCAGCCTGCTCTACCTGCCGGACATTGACAGCTGGCAAGAATGGTCGGCCGCCCGCCAGGTGTTGGCCTCAGTAGATTACGCCCTGGTGGACGCCACCTTTTACAGCTCAGACGAATTGGGCGGCCGGGCCCCCGTCGCCCACCCGCTCGTGCCGGACACGCTGGCTTTGTGGGCTGACCTGCCCAGCCAACTCGTCCTAACCCACCTCAACCACACCAATCCGCTCTTGGACAAGAGTAGCGCGGAACGGGCGGTCGTACGGGCGGCCGGGGCGCAGGTGGCTTACAGTGGGCAAGTTTTCACCATCTGAAGCAGCGAGTAATGACTGATTGGCAACCGGCCGTTCTGACGCCGGTCAGGGCTACGGGCGTTCAGATAACGTTTAGGGGCGGCCGGGCTACGCCAGATTGGTGTGCATCCCCCACCAACGCAGTAGGCTGCATAAGCGACCGATACACGGCCGCCCACTCGGCCAGGCTCAATGTCTCCGCCCGCCGGCGGCCGTCCACCCCAGCCCGCGCCAGGGCCAGTTCCACCTCGGCCGCCTGTAGGGCAACCCGCTGGTTTGCCAGGTTATTCTTCAACTGTTTCCGTTTCTGGCTAAAGCCGGCCCGTACGATGGCAAAGAAAGCCTCTTCATCGTCCACCTGGACGGCCGGCCCACCCCGACAGTCAATCCGCACGACGGCCGAATCCACCGCCGGCGACGGCCAGAACGCGCCGGCCTTGATGCGGCCGACGATCACGGGCCGTCCATAAAACTGCACACTGACCGCCAGCAGGCTCATCTGGCCCGGCCGGGCCGTCAACCGTTCGGCCACCTCCTGCTGGACGGTCAAAACCATGAGCGCGGGTTTGTGACGGCTACCCAAGAGGTGGCGCAGGATGGCTCCTGTAATGTAATAAGGGACGTTGGCGACCACTTTGTAAGGCGCGTTGTCGAACCAGGTGGCCGGATCATGGGCCAGAATATCGCCGTGAACCACTTCGACATTGGTACGGCCGTCCAGTTCTTTGTGCAGAATAGGAATGAGGCGGTCATCCAACTCGACGGCTACCACCCGTCCGGCCGCTCGCGCCAAATGCTGGGTTAATCCACCCAACCCCGGGCCAATTTCCAGGACGTTATCACCCAGTTCTAGTTCGGCCGCCGCCGCGATATGAGCCAGCACATTCTCGTCGCAGAGAAAGTTTTGGCCCAGGCTTTTCTTAGGTTCTAACTGCCACCGTTCCAAAACGAGCTTCGGATGCATAGGGTAACAGGCCAGACATCGGATGTCTCCAAGACGTCCGATGTCTTCATTATAGTCCAGAGTCGAAAAAGTGGCCGAAAAGGTGGTAAAAGTGTCATAATAGACAGCGAACAGTGAATCCGCGTTCATCCGCATCCTATCCAGGAGGGGAAGATGGAAGATTTCGACGATAAAAATGGGCTGGTCTGGGAATGGCTGAAATTTGGCGGCTTGCTGACAGCCTGTGTGAGTATCGTGGTGGTCATTGCGTTCAGCCGGCCGTTCGTCTTCGGCCGTCTCATCCCGGCCGTCCTGGGCGAACACCTGGTCATTGTCCCTCCACCCCAGCCACCGGCCGATCCAACCCCGCCGGCTACCAGCCCCACCGAGACGCCGACGGCCGCGCCGACCACCACGCCCACTCCACCGCCCCAGCCGACAGCTACTCAGGCGGCCGTTCTCACCTATACCGTCCAGCCTGGCGAAAACCTGACCCTCATTGCCCAAAAGCACGGGACAACGGTGGAGGAGATTATCACCCTCAACCGCCTCAGCAACCCCGACCAGATTACGGCCGGTACCGTTCTCATTATCCCCACACCTCACCCACCCTCACCCTAACCCTCTCCCTCCCAGGGAGAGGGGACAGACGCTCCCCTCGCCCTCCCAGGGAGAGGGGCCGGGGGTGAGGGTAAACAGTTCAAGAAATGAACATCAAAGTTGAATATCTTGCCGACCACCCCGAATTAGTCTCCCTCCTGGCGGCCTGGTTCTACGAGGAGTGGGGACAGGGCAGCCCGGCCGTCACCTTTGAACGGATGGAGGAGCGGGTGCGGGCGCGGATGAACCGCGACCACTTGCCCCTGGCCTTAGTCGCTTTGGACAATGGCGTGCCGGTGGGCAGCGCCACCTTGAAGATTCAGGAAATGGAAACCCACCCTCAATTCCTCTATTGGCTAGGTACGGTGTACGTCCGGCCGCCATTCCGCCGCCAGGGTATCGGCTCGATCATCGTGGAAGCAGCGACGGCTGAAGCGGCCCGCCTGGGCCTGGGGGAGTTGTATCTCTACACCCGCCACAGTGAGCGGTTTTATACCCGGCTGGGGTGGGTAGTGGTAGAGCGGGTGTTTTATCACGGTCGAGAGGCGGACATTATGAAGTACGCCTTATGAACTGTCAGTTCAGTGTGATGCGCCCCTTACGAAAGTCAATTCTCAAAGCTCGCCCACGCAAAAAGTCTAACCCGAGAAGACCGTCAATGCTTGCACTGGGTGGCAAAGTATGGCTCAAGACGGGAAAGTTAGTACGCTCCTGTCCTAAAGCCTTGATTCGGCTTACCGGGACACGTGGAGCATATTCAACACCACTTCCTGTCGTAACCTGCATACGCTCCGGCACCAGGGACGGCTCATAGCCAATGGCGGTAAGTGGCCCAACATTGATCATTGTACTCGTTGCGCCCGTATCAAGGGCGAGCCGCAAAACGACACTACCAGAAGGGCCGAACAATTCGGCCTTAATGACAATTAGACCTCGTTGACCATTAAACGAAGTGGTCATAGCACAACTGCCGTATCTTCAGGTATTTCGCCTGTGTAAAGAATCGCACAACGTTTCGGGCGCAGAGCTATTGCTTTGCGGTAAACTTCGTCACGATCCCGACTGTGCAGGATTACCTTACCACTCAATACTTCCAACTCCTCATCGGTTTGTGGGTCTTCGACCAACACCCACTCTGAAATAAACTGTGACTCGATTTCCCCTATTGTCATTAGTCGTTCCATAATTAGAGCATACCTCCTGCACTGGGTAGCTCAAGCCCGGCCGTCTAACTTCTCGCCACAATAGGCGCAAAACCGGTCCTGAGGGTCTACTCGCCGGCCGCACTGCGGGCAAAAGTTGACCGCCCCACTGCTCCGGCAGTTGGCGACCGGGGCGGTAGCGAGCGCGGCAACCGGCCGCTGGCGTAGATGGCTGACGGCCGCCTCGATCTCTTCGTCTACCGAAGCCCGGCGCAAACGGCTGACGGCCGCCTCAATCTCGGCATCTACCTGATTTTGGATTTTGGATTTTGGATTTTGGATTTCGCCTGCCACCGGCAAGCCGGCGGCTTGCGCTACACCGACTGGCAAGCCGGCGGCTTGTGCTACACTGGCTGCCTGCCACCTGCTACCTGCCACTTGCTCGTCAAGCTGCTCCAGGATGGCCGCCGCTTCTAACGTCAACTGCGTGCGACGGCGATGGTGTTCGTCGTCGGGAATCTTACCTGTATCGTGGTCAAAGTCCAGGTCGCGGATCGTCGTCAGCAGGGCTTCCTTCTGGGCCAGCAAAGCCTGGCGGCCGTCCGGCCGCTCGTCGTTATCCCCCTCTTCCCGGCCGGACAATAACGGCCGGGCCACAAAAAGGCCCACCAGCAACAACAAGCCCACACTCAATAAGACAGAACCAATGGTCATTTTGGATTTTGGATTTTGGATTTTGGATAGTAACTACTCAAGGTTCGGTCATATTTCCTGAGGGTTCGGAGAACCCGGAAAGCAGACAGGTATAAATGGCTGGCGGAAATTCCAGCAGGGACAGAATCCGCTGCTGCAACTCTGATAAGGGCGTCAGATGA
>JBFMFT010000088.1:0-13365 GCA_040751925.1 Chloroflexota bacterium | reverse complement strand
GCAAGATTCTGCCACTCTCCCCCGCCCCCCTGCTCCCCTGCCCCCTATCATCTTGCTCACCCCACAGGGCCGCCTCTTTGACCAGCGCGTGGCCCAGGAATTGGTTCAACACAATCGGCTCGTTCTGATCTGCGGCCGTTACGAAGGTGTAGACGAACGGGTGCGGCAACACCTGGTCACGGATGAGCTTTCCATTGGCGACTACGTGCTGACGGGTGGTGAACTGCCGGCCCTGGTCGTGGTGGACGCGGTGACGCGGCTCTTGCCAGGCGCGTTGGGGGCGGCGCGGGCGGCCGAGACCGATAGCCACGCCACTGGGTTACTGGAAGGCCCGCACTACACCCGGCCGGAGAGTTTTCGCGGCTGGCCCGTGCCAGACGTATTGCGCTCCGGCCACGAAGCCCATATCCGCCGTTGGCGACGGCAGCAGGCCCTCCGCCGCACCTGGCAGCGGCGGCCGGAGATGCTGCTCATGGCCGTATTGACAGAGGAAGACAAGGAATTTCTAGCGATGTTGGCGGAAGTGAGTGATGAGTAATGAGTGATGAGTAATGAGTGAAGGTACTCATCACTCATCACTCATCACTTTTCACTGAGGAAGGCAGCTATGCGCGGTTGTATGCGTCTCCTGGCCGGGTTGTCGGCCGTACTGTTCGTGATTACCGCTATCCTGGCCCTGTTCGTGGTCAACCTGGCGCAGGCGCTGACGGATCGGGAAGCTATCAAAGCGGCCCTGAATGAAGAAGAACTCATCAGGGAGGTGGCTCCCAGCCTGATGGTAGCAACCCTACAAGAGCAGGCGGCGGCCCAGGGCTTGCCGGTGGGCGAGATAGACCCGGCCGCCTGGCAGACGGCCGTTGACCTGTTGCTGCCCCCTGGCTGGCTCAATGAGCAGTCGGACGCGGCCGTAGACGCCACTTTTGACTACCTGGAGTCGAACGAGATGACCGCGCCCCAGTTGATGGTGGACGTGAAGCCGTTGGTGGAGAACTTGCAGGGCGAGGCCGGCCGCCAGGCCATTCTCACGGTTCTGCAAAGCCTACCCGTTTGCCCAGGGACAGAGCCATTCCCAGAAGTAGGTTATGGGGAAGTTCCCTTCCCCACCTGCTTGCCGCCAGAGGTGGACGTAGCGACGACGGCCGGCCAGATTCACAGCAGCCTGGTCACCACCATCGCCAATAATCCGATGATAGCGGAAATGGAGGGGGTGATTCCACTCGGCCAGGCGATAGAAGCGGGCGCGGCCGAGTCGCCGGAGTCGCTAGAGGGTTTACAGAATCTCCGGCGGGGTTTTGCCCTGGTACAACAGTGGTCTGGTTTTCTGGGGCTGATTCCGGCCGCCTTTCTGGTCCTCATTCTCGTCTTCGGTGTGCGCTCGCTGGGCGGCTTTGGGCATTGGCTCGGCTGGCCGCTGGCCCTGGCAGGAGGGATGGCCTTGCTGGTGGTGTTGGTGGCGCCGGCCGTGCTGACCGCCTTTCTGCGAACGGCCGCCAGTTCGCCAGAAGCTGGAGCAGACGGGGCCATCATGACCCAACTCTGGCCGCTCTTCCTGGACACCCTTTCCAGGCTGTGGCTGCACAATGTCCGCTGGCAGGCGGCCTCGATGCTGGTGGGTGGTCTCTTCATGATCGGTGTCGGCTTCTTCGGCAACTGGCTGGAAAAGGGAGACTAATACTGACTACAGCTTTTTAGTTCCCACAATGAACAGTTATAATCGGGAACGATGTATATACCTCACCCTATACCCTACCAGGGCAGCAAGCGGAATATCGCTAAGTTTATTCTGCCCTTCTTCCTCCACGAAATCGGCGCGTTGATAGAGCCTTTTGCTGGCTCGGCCGCCGTTTCGATTGCCGCTGCCTGCTATGGGAAAGCGTCGCGTTTCCACCTGAACGACATCAACAGGCCCCTAATGGCTTTATGGCAGGAGGTAATCAACAATCCGGCAGGGATTGCCAATGGCTATGAGTGTCTCTGGCGGGAACAGCAGGGTAATGAGCGACAGTTTTTTGACTACGTTCGAGATGAATTCAATCGAACGCAAAGACCGGATTACCTCCTCTATTTGTTGGCTCGTTGCGTGAAGGCTGCTGTACGCTACAATTCAAAAGGCGAGTTCAACCAAAGCCCGGACAACCGCCGGCTTGGTCGCAATCCTAGGCAAATGGCCGACGATCTATTCGCCGTTGCCGATCTTTTTCGGGGGAGATCGCTTCTAACCAGCAAGGACTACCGGGAAGTTCTTAGGACGGCTACCATGAAAGACTTGGTCTATTTGGATCCGCCCTACCAAGGCGTTTGTAGCAATGGAGACCCTCGCTACTTTTCGACTGTTGACTTTGATGAATTCACGCAGTCATTAGACTATCTAAACCATCATCAGATACCCTTCATCCTCAGTTATGACGGCCGCACAGGGGGTAAGTCATTTGGCAAGAGGCTGCCAGGTGAGCTTGGCTTATACGGACTTGAAATTGAAGCAGGTCGTTCCGCACAGTCTACCCTATTAGGAAGGAATGATGTCACTTATGAATCAATCTACCTATCAAGGGCCTTGATCGAACGCCTGGGCTTTCACCCTCAGAAACTACAGGAAGCGTACATAACACAGGGCACTCATCAACTGGAGCTTGTGGGTGCTTAACCACCAAAACCCCTATGACACGGGAAGCCTCAGAACAGAGATTACGCCAACTGCTACCCTCTATAGCCAGTAAACGCGCCCGCGTTGTCATCGAACACATCCTTGAGCGAGGATATATCACGACAGAAGAACTCGGAAAACTTGGTTATGACCATCCACCACGAGCTGCTCGTGACGTTCGTGAAGCAGGTATCCCACTAGAGACTTTTCGCGTGCAATCATCAGAAGGACGCCGGATAGCAGCGTACCGACTTGGCGACCTGACCCAAGTCCGCGAGGGACGGTTCCGGGGCAGAAGGGCGTTTCCGAAAAGTCTCAAGAGTGGGTTATATGAGACCAGTGCTGGCAAGTGTGCCGTCTGTTCTGGTACATTTGCGGCGCGGTACTTGCAGGTAGACCATAGGGTACCCTATGAGGTCGTCGGGGAGATCCACGAGTCCGAGTGGCACGCCAATAAATACATGTTGCTGTGCGGTCCTTGTAATCGTGCAAAATCCTGGTCTTGCGAACACTGCGTGAACTGGCTTGAGGATAAACTACCGCAAGTCTGTCTGACGTGCTACTGGGCCAACCCGGAGGACTATATGCATATTGCCCTCAGAGAAGTAAGACGGACAGATTTAATGTGGGATGAAGACGAAGTAGAGGTTTACGAAAAGTTGAAGCAGGCAGCGGCCGGCAGACAATCTCTAATACCCGAATATGTAAAAGACATCATTGCCAAGCACTTGGGCGAAGATTCGTTCCTTGTCAATGCTTTACGAGGATAGGATGGATGGTGTTGAACGCATTGACGTCTTGATTGTCGGTTCGGGCCCGGCCGGGATGTCCACTGCCCTGCACCTGGTTCACACCGACCCGGCCTGGGCCGGCCGTATCCTCGTCGTGGATAAGGCCGTCCATCCCCGTGAAAAGTTGTGCGGTGGGGGCGTCACCCACCTGGGCCAGAACATCCTGACCCGCCTGGGCCTGCCCTTCGAGCCGGCCAACTTCCCCGTGCGCGAGGCCCGGCTGGTTTACCAGGATCAGAGCTTCAGCTTTCGCGGCGACCCGGTCTTTCGCGTCACGCGGCGGGATGAGTTCGACCACTGGCTGGTCCAGGTGGGACAAAAGTGGGGCGTCACCATCCGCCAGGGCGAGGCGGTGGAGGAGGTGATTCCACACGAGGAGTACGTGGAAGTGATCACCGGCCGGGCTGTCATACAGGCGAAGGTGGTGGTGGCGGCCGACGGCTCGCGCAGCACCGTCCGCCGCAAACTCAAGTGGGACGATGATTCCCGCGTGGCCCGCCTGCTGGAAGTCCTGACGCCGGAAAATGCCTATAGCCAGGTGGAGTTTCAGGAGGGAGTGGCCGTTTTTGACTTTACGCGCATGACGGAGGGGTTGCAGGGTTATTACTGGGATTTCCCCAGTCTGGTGAAGGGGCGGCCGTTTATGAACCGGGGTGTCTTTGACAGCCGGGCCAGGCCGGAGCGGCCGTTAGCCCCACTCAAGGAGGAATTACGCCAATCAATGGCCGAACGAGGGCGCGACCTGGACGCCTACCCGTTAAAAGGCCACCCGATCCGTTGGTTCGACCGGCGCGGCCGTTTCGCCATGCCGCGTATCCTCCTGACTGGCGACGCGGCCGGAGCCGATCCCCTCTTTGGTGAGGGCATTGCCTTTGCCCTGGGCTATGGCGAGGTGGCGGCAGCGGCGGTGGTGGACGCTTTCGGCCGGCAGGATTTTAGCTTCTCCACCTATCGTAATCGCCTGCTGGCCCACCCCCTATTCTTCCAGTTACGCCTCCGCACGCGCCTGGCGCGGATGGCCTATTGGCTCAAATGGCCCTGGCTGGTGCGCCTGGGCTGGCGGGTAGCCCGCCTAGTTGTCCGCTTCACCCCCTGGCGCAGCCCCACCTACGTCCCGGCCAAACGGATTTTGGATTTTGGATTTTAGATTTTGGATCGGGAGCCCGGTTTGCCTGGTGTATGAAGACCGAGCGAAGAAGGAGGCTCGTATGATTATCTTCAAGTTCTTTCTGTCTATACACGTCTTTTTGTATCGCCTGACGGGCGGCCGATTGGGGGGGCGGATGAGTTGGATGAACAACATGGCCTTGTTGCTCCTGACGACGACGGGGCGCAAGACTGGCAAAAAGCGCACGACCCCGTTGGGTTACTTTGAGGACGACGGGGCCTACGTCATCATCGCCTCGGCCGGTGGTTCTGATAAGCACCCGGCCTGGTACTATAATCTGAAGAGCAACCCCCAGGTAGCAATTCAGGTAGGGAACAGGCGGATGACGGCCGTCGCGGAAACGGCCGACCCGGAAACACGCCAGCGATTGTGGGCCAAACTGCTGGTCATCGCGCCTGGGTATGGAAACTACGAGAAGCAGACGACGCGGGAGATACCTGTAGTGATCTTGAAGCCTGAATAGGCATTACAGTACCGGCTGAAATAATGATGCCGAGAACTGACCGATTGGTTCTATCCGGCTATTGAGTACACTCTCGACAATGCGTGCCGACTTGAGCGGCATGGATTCACAGCCACACTCAGGACAAACGTACATCTCCAGTCCTCGGATGACCACGGGCGCACCAGCGCGGTAAAAGATCCGCTCTACTCGCGTAGACTGCATGAAAGCAGAACAACCATTAGGACAATCCATAGTTGAAAGCACGGCCGGTCCAAAATCCAAAATCTAAAATCCAAAATCCTTCCTACCTGGGTTGGCCGTATAGCCACCAATAGGTCTCTTTGGGGTAGGCCGGCTGCCACTCCGGCGGCCAGACGAAATCACCCGGTTGCCAACGGCCGCGCAGGTTCGCGTCCAGGGCGGCTACCTCTTTCGCCACCTGTGGGTCTAGCCGGTAGGGGGGGACGGCCAGAAAGTCGAGGAGGGTGGCGATGATGGCCCGCGTCTCCACCGACGAGGCATAATAGCCGGCGTGGGCGCGCACGTCACTCCGCAGGTCGCGCAGATATTCCCCCCATTGTCGGATACGAGCGTGTAGTTCCTTGTGGGCGCGCTCCTCAAAACGCACCACTTTTTCGTGGAGGGCCTGGTGGAAGCGGCCGGTCGCCAGCCGCAGCCGTTCCTGTTGCCCGGCGTCCAATAACCCTGGCAGCAAGGTCAGCCGGTGTTGGCGCAGCAAGTAGCCGCCAATCGTCAGTCGCGGCCTATCCCCTTTCACCATCGGCCAGAACAAGACGTCGCTCATCAGGTACTCGTCCATTTCGGCCGCCATCTCCCCCAGAACATCCAAATCGTGTATAAGTTTTACGTGACCTTCAGACATTGCCGTACCTCAAGTCGGGTGGACCTGACAGGTTTCCCCAACCTGTCAGGTCTGGCTCGAATATATTGGTATAATAGGCCACTATCTCGACCCTGGCAAGTGGAGCAACCTGCCAGGTTGCTCTGGCAATCTGGCAGATTGCCCTACTACGCGAAGGATGGCCTTATGTCCGCGATAAGACGCGCTGCTATTCTGAAACTGGCGACGGCCGCTTACGAAATGAATCTGGGCGTGCTGAACGGCACCCTGGCTCAGAACGCCAACGGCCGCTGGCTGGTCGGCCGCCAGGACTTGCTGGAATGGCTGGCCGCTCACCAAAACGAAGAAGTCGTCCTGGTCTTAGGCTCGCTGGTTGATGAACGCCCCATAGAGGTCCGCACCTGCCTGACCTGCGGCCGTGACTATACCGAAGCAGAATGTCCCACCTGCCGGGCCAACCGTATTCGGCTGCGCGGCCGCGCCTAAGAAACCGAGTTTCTGTTAGAAACTCGGTTTCTGATCGACTCTTATGCTCTCTTTCTTTCTCTCTCTTCTCTTTTGGCTACAGACCCCGGCCGCCGCCCTGGAACGGGTGCAGGTGGAGTTGTGGCCGGATTACGACCAGCCCTCGCTGTTGGTCCTGATTAGCGGCGACCTGCCGGCCGGTACACCCCTACCGGCCGAAGTGACGGTCCCCCTCCTCCCTGGCGCGCGCCTGAATGCCGTCGCCCGCATCCGCAGCGATGGCACGATGATTGACGACGTGACCTATCGCACCAGCCCCGACGGGCAGCAGCTTACCCTGACCACGCCTGACCTGAGCTTTCGGGTGGAGTATTACGTGCCTTACACGGCCGACGGCGATGAGCGGCGCTTCACCTTCACCTGGACGGCCGAAACGCCGGTCAACCAGTTCCGGGTCAGCGTGCAGCAGCCGACGGCGGCCACCAACCTGACTACGACCCCGGCCGGCACGCCCCGCACCGGCTTCGGCGGCCTGCAATACACCGACCTTCCGGCCCAGGCCCTGGCCTTGGGCGATAGCTACCAGGTGCAGGTGCGTTACACGACGGCGAGCGGCGAACTGAGCGCGCCCAGCGAAACGGCCGCCTTTAGCAATAACGTGGTTGATACCCCGGCCGCAGCCGAGGGGAATAGTGCCTCAAGCTCCACTCTACGCTGGGTAGGTATTGGAGCAGGAGCGGTGGTTTCGGTAGGTTTGATCGGGTACGGGGTGTATATGCTCGCGCAATCGCGGCGGCCGGTGGAGCCAGTGCGCCCCACTCGCGCCCGGCCCGGCCGCCAGGCGACGGCTGGGGGCGCGGTGCGCTTCTGCCACCAGTGCGGCCAGTCCGTCCAGCCCGGCGACCGCTTCTGCCGCAACTGCGGGACGGCCGTGAAGCAGAGGTGAAATGATCGCGCATGGATAAAAGCCATTATCAGTAGATCGAAATGAGGAGTAAGCACCCCCAGGTGCGGCTCGGCACGTGGGCGTGCCTCACTCCTCCGGGCTTCGATCTACTGATTATCGGGAATAGAGTTTTGTCACGCAAAGACGCAAAGGATTCTTCTCTTAGCGGCTTTGCGCCTTTGCGTGAGACTCCTTATTGCCGATAAACTTGGCTCTACTGGCTTTGACGGGATCACCAAATGAGGAGTCAGGCACGCCCACGTGCCGATCTGTTCTACAGGCCGCACCTGGGGGTGCTTACTCCTCGATAAATCCCCGTTGGATCCGGTAGACGCATAAACTTTTAAGAGAAATGAGCTTTGCTCCATTGCCGCGAGTAAAGGTGAAACCGGCCGTACCGCCCATCAAGTGCCAGGGTATCAAGACCAAGTTGGTCAGCTTCATTCTGGCTAACATTTGCTGGGATGGGGACGGCCGCTGGATAGAACCCTTCCTCGGTTCTGGCGTCGTTGCTTTTACGGTTCAACCAGAGCGGGCTATTCTCAATGACATCAACCCTCATATCATCAACCTATATCAGAGGATATTCGACGGAACTCTAACTGGCGGCATGGTCCAAGAGCATCTAACCGTAGAGGGCCAAAGACTGGCGGCCGATGGACACTATTACTACACCGTGCGCGATCGCTTCAACGAGCTAGGCGATCCCCTTGACTTCCTTTTTCTCAATCGAGCCTGCTTTAACGGGCTGATGCGCTTTAACCAAAAAGGGGAGTTTAACGTGCCTTTCTGCCGTAAGCCCGACCGTTTCCGCCCAGCCTACGTCACCAAGATCGCCAATCAGGTACGGAGGCTCGGCCGGACTATGCAAGGCAAGCAGTGGGAGTTTCGCGTGGGAGATTGGCAGGATTGTTTGACCAACACCGCTGAAGACGATTTCGTCTATCTTGACCCGCCTTACCTCGGCCGGCACACGGACTATTTTGAGCAGTGGTCCGAAGGCGATGCTATAGAGTTGGCCCAAGCCGCCCAGGCTTTATCGTGTGGCTTTGCCCTATCTATGTGGAAACAGAACCAATACCGCTCTAACTCGCACGTGCAATTGCACTGGAAGGGACTGGTAGAACGCACCATCTCCCACTTCTATCACGTTGGTTCCAGGGAGGAGTTACGCCACTCGATAGAAGAGGTGCTACTCATCAAGCCTGGATATGAAGCACTGGCTCTTCCACTCCCGGCCGATCCACCCAAACTCCGACAAATGAGTCTGGCTTTTGCCGACTGACATCTCGGCTTCAGTGTTCAATATGCAAATAGACTACGATCCCCAGGCAGATGCCATCTACATTCGGTTGCGGCCGGGTGAGGTGGATGACACGCTCGAAGTCGGAAAATATATCTACGCTGACGTTGATAGTGACGGTTTGCCACTGGGAGTAGAGATTCTATTCGCCAGTCGCATCTTGAGGGAGCCAGATATAACGACCGTGACGGTCAATATCAAACGGCCGGTTGAGGTGAGCAAAGAAAGCCTTCTGGCTGTAAGTTAGTCCATCAAAATCCTAAGTTGGAAGCCCCAGGTCTTCCAATACCCGCCCGGCCGTCAGGCGGGCCGAGACCAGGGCGGTGGGGACGCCGGTGCCGGGGTGGGTGCTGGCCCCCACGAAATAGAGGTTGTGGTAGCGCGGGTGGCGGTTGGACGGACGGAAGTAACCCAATTGATTCAGCGTATGGCTCAGTCCGTGCGTGGCCCCCTTCATCAAATTGTAACGCTTACGCCAGGACAACGGCGTATAGTTGACCTCAAACTTCAGGTGCGCGGCCAGGTCGGTGAGGCCCAGGGTGGCTAACCGCCGCAACACCACCTGCCGCGCCTTCTCGCGTACCGCCGACCAGTCCTGCTCACCCGTCTCGTCCAGGTGGCCGACGGGGACGATGGCGATCAACGTATCCTCCCCAGGCGGGGCCAGCGTGGGGTCGAGCCTGGTGGGGGCGTGGACGTAGAGGCTGGGGTTCTCTGGCAGAGCCAGGTCGTGGATGATGCTCTCAAAGTTTGCCTGGTAGTCATCGGCCAGGAACAGGGTGTGAGGGGCCAGTGTCTCGTAGGGCTTGTCCACCCCCCAGAAGAAGCTGATCACTGAACAAGAGTATCGCTTGCGGGCCAGCCGGCCGGCCAGTTCATCCTGGGGCAGTAAAGAATCGTACACGTAGGGCAGGTCGGCGTTGGCGACGATGGCATTGGCCTCCAGGCGGCGGCCGTCCGTTAGCACCACACCACGCGCGCCACTCCCCTCTACTTCGATCCGCTCTACCTCGGCGTCGAAGATAAACTCCACCTCGGCCTGGCGGGCGATGCCCAACAGAGCCTCCACCACGCTGTACATCCCGCCGCGGGGATACCACACACCGTGCGCCAGTTCCGTGTAGGGCATCATGGAAAAGGTGGCCGGGGCCTCGAAAGGACTCAGCCCCATGTACACGTCCTGGAAGGTAAAGGCGGCCTTCAAGCGCGGATCGTCGAAGTAGGCCCCTACGTGGTGGTAGTGGCGGGCCAGGGGTTTCAGGCTGAACAGGAGCGGGAGGTTGCGGAGGGTGAAGAACTCCCCGGCCGTGCGGAAATCCCGCTGGACGAGCCGTTCCAGGGCCAGGTGGTAATGGCGGTGGCCTTCCTCCATATAGCGCAGGAAGCCCGCAAAGCTGCCCGGCTCGAAGGACTCCAACTGCTCCTGCATGGCCTTCATATCCGACGTGAGGGCCAGCCGGCGGCCGTCGTCGAAGACCAGGTGGTAAGTGGGGTCTACCCGTTGCAGGTCCAGCTGCTCACGCAGAGATGCGCCCAGGGCGGCAAATTCCGCCTCGTACACCAGGGGCATAACCAGGAGCGTTGGCCCGCTGTCGAAGTGGTGGCCCTCACGGGTGAAGTGATCGCACCGGCCGCCCGGCCGCGCGTTCTTCTCCAACACCGTCACGGCCAGGCCGCGCCGGGCCAGGTGGGCGGCCGTCGCCATGCCGCCGATCCCCGCTCCTATCACGAGAACAGAAAGTGATTTCATCCACGAAGCGCACGAAGGTTCACGAAGGGGGTTTGCTTGCAGTTTGTTACTACTCACGCTGGCTGCTCCTGGTGACGGGGGTTGAGGGTCAGGGCAAGGGCCGACCCACTCATTTTTAGGCCAGTCCACAGGTTTTTGCGGTCATCGTAGGCCAGCCGCAGCCGGTAGCCCTCCCTCTCGATGGCGTCCAGCACCCATTCAAAGCGGGCGATGTAAGCGTAGCCAGCCAGACGGCAGCGGGGACTTTCGACCTGGGTGAGATAGTCCTTGCCGGAACGGAAGTGGCGACGGGCAAGCTGCACCCGGCTCTGCACCCAGGCCCGGTAAGGCTCGCTCTGCACATCGCGGGGTGTGATCCCGTGCTGGTGGAAAAATTCACGGGGGACGTTGAAGTAGCCAGCGTCGGCGTCTTCCAGGGTATCGCGCAAGATATGGGCAATATGCGCGCCCATCACGGCGTGGTAGCGTGCCTCACTATGGGGGGAATAGCGGCCGTGACCAATGAAGTAATGCAAGGCTTCGGTCACGGCGACAGCCAGCCACCGCGAGTAATTGTCTAGTTCTTGCTGGGAAATCAGACGTCCCCGGCGGCCGGCATCAAAGGCCATCACCGCCATCATGTTGCGGATGTAGGCTTGCAGCCCACTGTTCTTTCCCTGATCGCTGCCAATGAGGTCTACTAACATCGTCTCTTCGATGGTTAGATCGCGCGGCCGTTCCCCCTGGTAGCAGCGATCTACTAGCGTTTGCTGGCGGTTGACGAAAGCCATCCGCTCGTACCGGGTCAAGGCTCCCTGGTCGAGACGGTCATCCAGCCAACGGAAATAGGCGTAGGCGCGGAAAGCATCAGGAACTCGCTCGCGGTCAGCGAGGAAACGAATCGTATAATAACTCTGTTGACTGGCCGCTTTCGTAATCCGGGCGGCCAGGGTTTGACTGGGTTGCCAATTCTGAAGCATTGATTGTCCTCATCATCAACACCCTGGTCTGAGAAAGTGATAACTATGCCGCTAGAAACCAGGTTTTTTCCTAAAAACCTGGTTTCTACACAGAACGTGAGCCATTCCCTGCCTGGAGATTGTTCCATTCATCACCTATTACTACGTTCCGGCCGCCCATCCGGTTGCGTGGCTGGGGCCGGCCGACAATGGAAAAGGATAATCCTTTGCGGCGGTCGTCGCTAGTGACGGCCGTCACCATAATTCGTGAAAAAGGTCACGCCAAATCTGCCACCTGGCAACGGATGAACAGCGGATAAACGGATGGCGTGTCCGGTTATCCGCTTATCCGTTGCCTATCCGCCGCCGGCCGGTTCTGACCAAAGCCACGTTGGGGTACAATCCGGAGAAGTGAGGCGACCACGCGCCGAGCCGCACCTGGGGGTGCTTACTCCTCATTTCGATGTGCGTATAAGTGGCAGGTAGAGGAAATGCTCGGCCGGGGGAGGAGTTTCCGTTGGAGAAGGCGTGAGTGTGTAGGTTGGGGTCGGTGACGGGCCAGGGGTGGCCGTCGAGGTAGGAGTGGAGGTCGGGGTGATGGTCGGCGTGGGCGTGACGGTTGGGGTATCGGTCGGTGTGGGCGTCAGCGGCAAGGGTGTCGGCGTCGGCTCAGGGC
Source organism: Chloroflexota bacterium (assembly GCA_040751925.1). Classification (GTDB taxonomy): domain Bacteria; phylum Chloroflexota; class Anaerolineae; order Promineifilales; family Promineifilaceae; genus JBFMFT01. The sequence goes on along the minus strand of JBFMFT010000088.1, from coordinate 1,377 downwards.
CGCTGCCCAGGCTGAATTTGCTCACAAACACGTCGTAATCGCCGTTGGCCGAGGTGTCGTAGGCTCCTAGCGTGGTAGGAAAGTCGGCCGAATCCGTCCGCCCTGTGACCAGGGCGTTGCCAGTTACACTGACCCCAATTCCGTAGCCGTCTTCCCAATTGCTGCCGCCCAGGTAGGTGGAGTAAACCAGGGCGGCCCCAGTGCTGCTGACCCGGCTCACAAAGGCGTCGCGGTCGCCGCCCAGGGCGTTATCAAAGGCGTCGGCCGACACCGGGAAATTAGCTGAATAGGTGACGCCGGTCAGGTAGCTATTGCCGGCCGCATCAATCGCCAGAGCGTAACCCCGATCCTCGCCACTGCCACCCAGGAAGGTGCTGAAGCCCAGGCTGCTGCCGGCCGCGTTCAGGCGACTCACAAAGGCGTCGTAGCTGCCGTTGTAAGTGGTGTCGTAGGCCCCGGCCGTCGTCGGAAATCCGCTGGACAGGGTGTGGCCTGTCACCAGAGCCAGGCCGCTGCCCGTCACGGCAATCCCCGCTCCCCGATCCTCGTTGCTGCCGCCCAGGTAAGTGGAATAGGTCAGGTCACTGCCGTCGCTGTTGAACTGGGTCACAAAGCCGTCAAACAAGCCGCCAAAGGTGGAATCGAAGGCCCCTGGCGTGGTGGGTAAATCGGTCGAACTCGTCCAGCCGGTCAGGTAGGCGTTGCCGCTGCCGTCCAGGGCCAAAGCCTGGGCTTCCTCCTGGGCGCTGCCGCCCAGGAAGGTGCTATAGGTCAACTGCGTGCCGTCGGCCGCCAGCTTCGCCATAAACACGTCCCGCAGGCCATTGTGGTCAACGTCGTAAGCCCCGGCCGTCGTCGGGAAGTCCAGCGACCACGTGCCGCCAGTGATATAAACGTTACCGGCCGCATCCAGGGCCACCGCCCGCGCCACGTCCAGGTCATCTCCCCCCAGGAAGGTGCAATACTCCAGCCCATCGCCGGCCAGGTTGAACTTCATCACGAAGGCGTCCACGTTGTCGTTATAAGTGGGGTCATAGCCGGGGACAACGCCAAAATAGGCGCAGATGTCGGGCGAGGCGGTCTGCCCCACGACGATAGCCTGGCCGGCCGCGTCTACGGCGATGGCCTTACCATAATCTTCGGCGAAGAGTTCCAGGGCGTTGATCCAGGTGGCGTAAGGGAGGGCGGCCCCATCCGCGCTGACCTTCATCACGTAGACGTCCACGCCGTGCGCGGCCGGGGACTGTCCCGCGCCGCCAGGGAACGGCACGGATTGGGTATGGCCGGTGACGTAGCTCTGTCCACTGCCATCCACGGCCAGGGCGTACCCCTCATCCCACAGCGTCCCGCCGACGTAGGTGCTAAAGGAGAGCAGAC
>JBFMFT010000087.1:0-13446 GCA_040751925.1 Chloroflexota bacterium | reverse complement strand
GCGCACTTATCACTCTCCTTCCCGGCCGAACGATTGCTGTTGATCAACGATTACCTTTACTTACTACCGAAGCAAGCTCTGAACACCCGTTCGCTGAAGGTGGTGCGGCCGGGTCTCTGGCTGGGTCAGATACGACGAGGGTATTTCAAGCCAGCGCATAGCCTGGCCCTGGCCTTGACGCCGGCCCAGGTTAATCAGCAGGTCAACTGGGCGGCGGCCGATCCGACACTGGCCGCTTACCTGGCCGGCCACGACCTGGATAGCCCAGGGCCAGATGGCTGGATCCTCGTGACGGTAGATGGTTTTGGATTAGGTTGGGGGAAGCGGGTGCGCGGCCGGCTCAAAAACCACTACCCGCGTGGCCTCCGCCACCAATCCACGTCACCAAACTTGCTTTGAGAACCCATTTTGGCTAAAATGTGGCATCTGCTCGAACTCACCGCCGAGATGCAGAGGCCGCAGAGAAAATCCAGGTGGAGACTCCACATTCTTTACACCTGCGGTGCAAGTTGCCGAATGTGAAACATGGACATCCAATCATCTAGGCAGCATCCGGCCGACACCTGGCAAGCGGCAGCCAGGGATATTGGGCGGGATGGGCTAACGCGATTGCGTTTGGCAGCGATGGCCGGCCATATACGCCAGGATGCGGTAGCGGCCCGCCGCGCCGCCCTGATAGACCTGTTGAGCGATGGACGACCCCATGCGCGGGAGGCTATCTGGCTGGCCGTCGAGGAGAAACTGAGTAAACAGTGTTGGGGTAAGCGGCCGACCGAGACATTGCTGCGAGATTTGCGGGCGTTAGCGCGGGGTGGACTTCGCATTGCCTACTCGCGCCGGCCCGGTGCGGTCGGCTATTACCTTGAGTATCCACCTTTACAGCGGCCGGAGCCAGCCCTGGTTAAACCGATTGACTGGCAGTGGATTGAGACTGTCCGGTCAATGTCGGTGGCGGAGAAGCATCACCTCGCCTTCGCCGCGGCCGACCTTGCTCTGCAACAAAAGCGTGCGCTGGCGCAACGTGAACACCCGGAATGGACGGCCGAAGAGGTGGAGTCTGAAGCTCGCCGCCTGGTCTATCGGGGGTAAGTTCATTTGTGGCTACAGACACGGATTGGCAGGATGAGCGGATTGGCGGAGAAAACGTGACGTGACCCAGGCCGCCACATCATCAGAGCAGGAACGCGCCTTTGGCGGCGTCATAGACGTATTGGAAGCGGTCGGCGCTGTTTACGCGATCTGGGGCGGTTGGGCTGTCGTAGCTCATGGCGAACCGCGCTTCACCCTGGACATGGACATCCTGCTGAGTCCCCAGGGGCTATTGGTGGATCTGTTCGTCAAGCGGCTCCACGAAACCGGCTACCACGTAGACACAGCGGCCGTCTTCAACGCACTGGCTGGCGGCTTTTTCAGCGTCCTTCATTTGCACTACCACATCAAGACAGACTTCTACGTGCCGCCTCCGGATTCCTGGCTCTATTCAATCCTACAGCGGCGGGTTCACCTACCTTTTGGGGAATATCGTCAGGCTGCTTTCATTTCCAGCGAGGCGGCCGTCCTGACCAAACTGCGCGCCTACGCCGATAGCCAATCTACTCGTCACCTGGACGATATTGCCTCCATTATCCGCGTTCAGGGCCACAAGCTTAACCAGGCGCACCTGGGTGTGGAGGCAGCCCGTATGGGGCTGCTAGGGGTGTGGCGAGCATTGTGGGAAGCCAATACCCCCCGATGATTCCCACGTGTCACGCTTCAGATTTCTCGGCCGTCCCCGTCTGAGACAAGGTGACGGTAAACGTTGTGCCGGCCCCCAGCGTACTCTGCACGGCAATCCGGCCGCCGTGGGCCTCCACAATGGAGCGGGCAATGGCCAGACCCAGGCCGGACTCACCATTGACGGCTCGCGCCTTGTCGCCCCGGTAGAAGCGGTCAAAGATGTGGGGCAGGTCCTCGGTAGCAATACCTACGCCAGTATCCTGCACCTGCAAAGTAGTCGTCCCATTGTGGGCTGAGGCCAACAACCTGATTTCACCTCCGGCCGGTGTATAGCGCAGGGCATTACTCACCAGATTGCCCAACACCTGGGTCATGCGATCAGCATCCACGTTCACCGGCGGCAACTCCGGCCCGGCTTCTACACGTAAAGTGATCCCCTGTTGTTCAGCCTGGGGGGTGTAGACCAGGGCGCAATGTTCCAGAAGAGCCTGGGGGTCAACCAACTGGCGCCGCAGGGATAATTGCCCGGCGTCGGCCAGCGAAAGCGTCCGCAGGTCATCCACCAGGCGGGTCACGTGGCGCACTTGCTGGTGCATAGCCTGGTAGATTTCCGGGCTGCCAGGCAGCTTTCCCTCGTCCAACGCCTCGGTATAACCCTGGACGACGCTCAGAGGGGTGCGTAGATCGTGAGCGATGTCGGCCGTCATCTGCTGGCGCAATTCACTCGCACGGGCCAGATCCGCGCTCATTTGGTTGAACGAATCAGCCAGCTGGCCGATTTCGTCGCGTGAACGAACAGGCACACGGTGGCCCAATTGGCCCTGGGCCACTAACCGGGTGGCTACGGTCAGCTCCTGTAGGGGATGGGAGATGGTGCGGGCCAACACAACGCCAAGCAACAGGGCGATCGCGGCCGCGCCCAACGCGCTGTAGATGGTGGCCTGGTTGACCCTGGTCAAGAAGGAGGCTTCGGGAGAGTTGGGGCCGAAGCCTTGCGGCCCGCCGGCCGCGTCCAGGATAACCCAGCCAACTGTCTGGTCATTGACTTGAATGGGTGTGCCTTTGTTGACCAAGCTGGCCGAGAGTGTTTCTCCCGACTGGAAGCGCCGGCCGCCATAAATGACGATATGATCGGCGTCTACCAGCAATACAGGCAACCAATAGTTGCGGCCGGGGTGTCCGTGCCAGGTGGATTGGTCACGAATGACAATGGCCTCGATCCCTTCCCATCCTCCCTGTTGCTGGTAGTAGAGGGCTAACCGGCCGCTCAAATTGGATAGGTCGCCCTGGTATAAAGCGTTGACCAGTTGGTCGAACTGCCGTTGGGTCTGCCAGTTGACCAGCAGAGCCACCAGCACCGCGCCCAACACGCTAACAACTAGAAAGGCCAGGGTGAGTTTGAGGATGAGGGAACGCATATTGAATGGGCAATGAACAATGAACAATGAACAATGGGATATTGTTCATTGTTCCGCAAAGCGGTAGCCAACGCCGTAGACGGTTTCGATGTAACGTGGCTCGGCCGGGTCTGCTTCGATTTTCTGGCGAAGGTGGCGAATATGTACGTCAATGTTCCGCTCGTACCCCTCGTAGGCCAGCCCTTGCAGTTGCTGGAGGAGTTCCAGACGGGAGAAGACGCGGCCGGGGGCGGTCATCAGCATCGCCAGCAGGTCAAACTCAAAGGGGGTCAGGTCAACCGGCCGGCCGGCCACGGTGACACGGCGGCTGTCCCGATCCAGTTCAACCTCACCAGCGCGTAGAACCTCAGACTCGGCCGGGGCGCGGCCGGCCCGCCGTAGCACGGCTCGAATCCGCGCCGTCAACTCGCGGGGGCTGAAGGGTTTGGTCACATAATCATCCGCGCCTAATTCTAACCCTAATACTTTGTCGTTTTCTTCCAGTCGGGCGGTGAGCATGATGACTGGGGTATCGGCTTCCTTACTGTAGAGACGCATGAACTCGTAGCCACTCAGCTCCGGCATCATTAAGTCTAGCACGATCAGGTCAGGTTTTTCCTGACGGGCGACGAAGAGGGCTTCACGGCCGTTGGCGGCCGTGACCACGCGAAAGCCCTCTTGCGTCAGATAGCTCTTGACCATTGTCCGCAGACTGTCGGCGTCATCTACAATCAGAATGGTACGGGCCATACTTTTCCACCGTGTAGGTAACATTTCAGTCAGAAACCAGGTTTTTTGTCGCCTACCGGCGCGCTTACCAGTGAAAAACCTGGTTTCTGGATCGCTCTACTTTACAGTGCCTCGGCTACGAAATCAATGATCAACTCCACTTCTTCCTCGACGTTGGCGACCTGGGGAACACTGGGTATCACCAGGTTGAAGTCGTCGCGGAGGACGGTGGCGGTGGCTGTGCCGGATAGCTCGCTGGCCGAAATCAGGGTAGCCTCAACCGTGAAGGCCACTTCCTGGGTCACGTCGCGGATGGTCAGGTCGCCAATAATAGAGAAGGTGATGGTATCGCCAACGGCCGCGCTGTCGGGCAGCCCTGCCACCGAGGTCGGCGTGAAGGTAATGTACTCATAAGAACTGGTATCCAGGATGCGATTCTGGAGAGTGCGGTTACGCATCTGGTTGTCGGTGGTCAGGGTGCGGGCATTAACCTGAATGACGCCCACTTGCGTGTTGTCCAGGTTACTCAAATCAAGGGCGATTTGCCCGGCCACCTGATCGGTCGTACCCACCACCGTTTTGCGCTGTCCGCGCAGGTCTTCGTCCAACTCGAAGCGGACTTCCGACTCGGCCGGGACGATCTCGAAGGTGGTCTGTGCGCTCTCGGCCTGTGCGTCGGTGGCCGCAGCCGACTCGGCGGCGCTGCTCTGGGTGTCACTGGTGGCGGCCGGGGCGGCCGAGGGCGAAGACGAGGCGGCTTCTTCACTTGGCAGGGGAATCGCCTCGATGGTCTCACTGGGAGCGGCCGGGGCGCGTAGGGTCGAGTATACGAAGATGGACGCTACGAGGGCAACCGCCACCACGCCAATCGTCACAATACGTTTTAACATCTTTATCGAAACCTCCGTTTAGAAAGTGTGTGTAGGGAACGGCCTATCCTTACGGCCGTTCGCCCAGGGTCAAAGGCAAGGTGAGTTCCCGGCCGTTACGCAAGATAGTCAATTCTATGACCTGGCCCACTTTGGCGTGGAAAACCAGGTAACTATTCAGATCAGCAAAGCTGTTGATGGCCTCGCCGTCAATGGCTACGACTAAGTCACCGCCGCGGCCGGTGTTCTGGTTGGCGGCGATCAGGCCAGCCCTGTCGGCCGGGCTGCCGGGGGTCACACTCAGGACGTAGGCCCCCTGGGTCTGGGAGAGGCCAAAAGTGGTCAGTTCATCCAGGGAAACCTCCTCGTCGAAACCGGCCCCCATGTAGGCGTAATGATACTCACCTTCGCTAATTAAGGCTGGTCCGACCAGGTGGACGGCCTGCACAGGGACAGCAAAACCCACGCCAGAGTTCGTGCCAGTTTCGGAGGCGATGGCCGAATTGACGCCCACGACCTCACCAGCCAGGTTTAGCAAGGGGCCACCAGAGTTGCCTGGATTGATAGGCGCGTCGGTCTGGATGACGTCGGGTAGGGAGTAGCTGCTGCCGGAGGTCAGGCCGCGCTGGGAGGTGAGGCTGCGGCCGAGGCCGCTGATGATGCCCAGCGACATAGAACCCTGCTCGCCAAAGGGGTTGCCGATGGCGACGACAAACTGGCCGACTTGAATCTCGGCTGGGTCGGCCAGGGGCAAGGGGGTCACGCCGACCGGCAGTTCGTCCACTTTCAGCACGGCCAGGTCACTATCCACGTCCGTTCCTACCAGTTCAGCCAACTTCTGCTCGCCGTTGGCAAAGACGACTTCGTAACGGCGGCCGTTGGCGACGACGTGGTTGTTGGTGACGATGTAGCCTTCGTCGCTATAGACGAAACCGCTGCCGCTGCCCACTGGAGGTACCACGATGTAGACCACAGAGGGGTTGGCCTGCTGGTAAAGGTTGACCAGAGTTTCCTGGAGGGTGTCGGCGGTGGCGGCCGATTGGCTGGCTTGCTGCTCAACCGGATATTGTATGGACGAAAGTGTGCCAGTGGTCGTTTCGCTCGTGCCATTCACAGAAGTTACGGCCGTTTCGCTAGTAGTGGCCCTGGCGCAGCCCGTCACGAAGAGAAGTAGAACGAATAAAACCGTAAGGAATTGACGTTTGATCATCGGTGACTACTCAACTAGACACCAGGTTTTTCGGAAAAAACCTGGTGTCTATAAAGCGGCCACCCTCACCCATCTGGGGAGGAGATGCCCCTCTCCCTTGTCAGAGAGAGGGGCCAGGGGTGAGGGTGGTCAACCGTAGGTTACGTTTGTCAACGTGGCCTACGCATCCAGGGAGGTGGAGAAGGGGGCGAACTCGCCGCGAAAACCACCGCCCCGGCCGAAGCCCATCCCACCGTGTCCGCCTGGGCAACCGCCCAGACCGAAGCCGCTTTCCAGGGCCAGGTCAGCCTGCTCCTGGGTAATCAGACCATCTTCTACCGCCTGGGCGACGGCCGCCTGGTAAGCCTCGTCCATCGCGTCGCGGTACTCGGTGGCCGTCAGGCCAGCCTGATCCAGTAGCTCAGAGAAGGTCGTGCCATCAGCGACGGCCGCCTCTAACTCTTCGACCGTCAGACCCAGGACACTGGCCCGCAGTTCAGCCTGGTCAACGGCCGCCTTGACTGCGCTCACCGCCAGCATCAGATCCGCCTGCTCCTGGGTGATCGTGCCATCGGCCAGGGCCGCTTCGACGGCCGCTACGTGGGCTTCTTGCCGGGCGGCGTCCAGTTCCTCAACGGTGATGCCCAGGGCGTCCGCCAGGAGAGCCTGGTGATCAATGGTCAAGCCAAAACCGCCGAACCCATGATGGCCGAAGCCACCGCGCCCAAACCAGGCGTCGCCGGCGATCATGGCGTCAGCCTGTTCCTGAGTGATCAGACCCGCTTCCACAGCCTGGGCCAGCCCGGCCGCCAACGCTTCGTCTTTGGCCGCTTGCAGTTCCTCAACAGTAATGCCCAGGGCGTCGGCCAAATAGGAATCGTCCTGGCCCAGTGGCCCACCGTAACCAAAACTACCTCCGTGTCGCTGGCCCAGGAACACCGGGCTGACTACGGTCGAGGTAGAACGGGCCGAAGTGGCCGCGACCTGCTCAACGGCCGCTTCTACTCGCGGCAAGAAGGCTACCGCGCCCATGACCACGACGGCGACTACCGCTACACCTACTCCAACGATCCATTTCCAGTTTTTCATTGCTAACCTCGCTTTTCTAAAAGGATTTTTGTATCTGCTCTGGCTCTTGAGAAGGAACTGGGCGAACTCAGTTCATTTCTTTGAGTTCTTGAGACCCCTCAAGCTGAACAGATACCGTTTGACTTACGAAAGAGAGGATAGCGCAAGATTGTTGAGTAATTGTTAAGAGGGAATTGAGTTTACGTTGAGTCGAGGACACGGATTGGTAGGATTGCAGATCGTTGAGAAGGCTTGCTATTTTGGCTGGCTGTGCTACTCTATGGTTTCTCATTGCCACTGGTCTATTGTTGTTTGCACCCGGCCGCCGGGTAAGGAGTCTTCAATGAACTACAACTTCGAGCCGAATGTGCCTCTCCCCGTTTCTGAAGCGAAACTGGCCGAAACGTTTACGGCCGCCATGCAGCGTGTTTACCTGTGGATGTTCCTGGGTCTGATGTTGACGGCCGGGGTCGCTACCACCGTCGTCAGCAGCCCCACCCTGCTCCGTTTAGTCTTTGGCAGTGGCAGCACGTTGCCATTCCTGGGGCTAGTCGTGGTCGAACTGGCCCTGGTTATTGGCATTTCGGCGGCCATCAACCGGCTAACGCCAGGGGTGGCGGCCGGCCTGTTCTTCCTCTACGCGGCCGTCAATGGCATCACCTTGTCGGTGATTTTTCTGGCTTACGAACTGGGGACAATTACCCTGGCTTTTGCGGTGACGGCCGCTCTCTTTGGCGTCATGTCCGTCGTCGGCTACACGACTAAAGAAGACCTGACCCGCTGGCGGGGCATTTTGTTCATGGGGCTGATTGGCCTCATCATCGCCTCAGTCGCCAATTATTTCCTGGCCAGCACCACCCTGGACTGGATTCTCACTTACGCGGGGATTGCTCTGTTCCTGGCCCTAACCGTCTACGATACCAACCGGATTAAAGCCTGGACTTATCAGGCTCTCGTCCAGGGGGATACGTTGGTAGCCGGCCGTGTGGGTGTCTTGGGCGCGCTACGGCTGTACCTGGATTTCGTCAACCTGTTTCTGTATATCCTGCGCTTACTCGGCCGGAGAAAGTGAAATGGCCGGAGGTAGGACACGTTTTCAACGTGTCCTACCTCTTGCCGGGCCACAGGTGTAGATTGGCGGTGCGTAATCTCAACAATTCAGCCCGGCGCAACGGCCGCCGGTGTCCATCTACGAACCACTCGGCCGCTTCGTCCAGGAGTGGCTCCAGGATGGCCCATTCGGCCCCATTGTTGTGGGTGGTTGAACCATAGTAACAGTCGCCCAGGAAGATGACGCCGCGCTCGCGGACGTAGACGATAATGGAATCGGCCGCGTGCTGGCCGCCGACGTGCTTCATTTCGAGAGTCAGATCGTCAAGCTGGAGCCGATGAAATTGGTCGAAGGTAATGGATGGTACAACTATGCGAAACTCGGCCCAGTTCTGTACCGCCCGCCCCATCGCCCGGTAAGAGCCGGCCCATTGCGGAAATTCCTCCATTTTGCGTTCCAGGTAAGCCGCGCTCCACGGTTCGGCCGCCCCTCGCGTCAATATATCGCGGCAGAGGTGGTGGGCAACGGCCGGAACGTCCAACTCGCTCGCGCCAAAGACGTGATCCCAGTGGTGGTGGGTGTAAATGACCTGGCTCACCGGCGGCGCGCCCATTTCCATGAGGGCGGCGACCACGTCGCGGGCGTGATGGGGGCTGTTACCAGCGTCTACCAGGATGGTCTGGGTAGGTGTGCAGATGACCCCCACGTTCGGCCGATCCTGCCGCGTATCCCCTGGAAATATCCATACGTTGTCCGTAACCCGTCGCAAAACACTCACGAAGCCCTTCTCCTCGCATCAATCCGCTAATCCTGCCAATCCGTGTCCATAAGCCTTTCTCCGGGCATCAATCCGCTAATCCTGCCAATCTGTGTCCATTCCATTCTAACCCCCTTGACAATTTCGACCAAATCCAGTACACTATACTTGACTGGTCAGACCACTTACCAGTTACGAGTGAATGGGGTTTTGTGGATGGTGGGTAGTGGAGGGTTTATGACTCAAGCCACTACCCACGCTTTGTCACTCACCTTCCAGGAATCCAAACTGATACCCGAATACTCGCCGCCGTCGCGGCCCGTCGAATACGCCGAGGAAACACTGGTCAGGGGTATTCTCGACGGGCAATTCCCGCCTGGCTCGCTCTTGCCTGGTGAGCGGGAATTGGCGACGCAACTGGGTATCACCCGGCCGACTTTACGGGAGGTTTTACGCCGGTTGGAGCGAGATGGCTGGTTGGGTATTCGCCAGGGCAAGTCCACCTACGTCAAGGATTATTGGCGTGAAGGGGGGCTGAATGTGCTAAGTACCCTGGTGCGCTACGGCCGCCAACTGCCCCCTAATTTTATTCTCAACCTGCTGCAAGTACGCCTGGCTCTCGCGCCGACCTATACGCGAGCGGCCGTTGAACGCGAAGCGGCTACCATTCTCGCTCTGCTGGAAGATAGCCTACAACTGGCCGACGCGGCCGAAGCCCTGGCCTCATTCGATTGGACATTGCATCACTGCCTGACGGTGGCCTCCGGCAACCCCATTTACACATTGATTCTGAATGGCTTTGTGGGCTTTTACGAAGACATGGCCCGCCGCTATTTTGCCCGGCCGGAAGCTCGCGCTCGTTCCCGCGCCTTCTACGCGGCTCTTGCCCAGGCCGTCAGGCGTAACGATCCGGCGGCGGCCGAGGAGATCACGCGGGCGGTTATGGTGGAGAGCATTGAGTTATGGCAGGCGCAACGGGACACGGATGGGTAGGATTAACGGATAAGAGGTAGTTTATGAGACGATGGAATGGATGGGGAGATGATACAATCCATTATGCCGCGCCGGCGGCGGCGGCCGGCTTTCTAGCCAATCTGGTTGGGCCAGGGATGCCTCCTCGTGACGCCAAGCTGAGTGAAGTCGTGGCGACTGTTCCCTCGTCGCGCTTACCCGCACATCCTCTCGTCAGCCATGACCCGGTTGAACGGGTCTGCCATGCGCGCGGCCAAAGCCTGCCGGATTGGATTGCCCTCCGCAGCGGCCGCATCCCGGTCTTTCCCGATGGTGTCGCCTACCCTAACCACGACGACGACGTGCGAGAACTCATTCAGTATGCCCAGGTGGTGGGCGCGCGGCTCATCCCCTATGGCGGCGGCACCAGTGTCGTGGGTCACGTCAACCCACTGCCGGGCGAGGCCCCGGTGCTGACGGTCAACCTCAGTCACCTCTGTCGTCTCTTGCGCTTCGATGAAACCAGCCACCTGGCAACCTTTGGCGCGGGCATCTGCGGCCCCGACCTGGAGGCTCAATTACGCGCCCTGGGCTTTACCCTGGGCCACTTCCCACAATCGTTCGAGCTATCCACCCTGGGTGGCTGGATTGTCACCCGTTCCAGCGGCCAGCAGTCGCTGGGATACGGCCGCATTGAACGCCTTTTCGCCGGCGGCCGGTTGGAATCGCCGGCCGGGTCACTGGAATTGCCCGCCTTCCCGGCTTCGGCGGCCGGGCCCGACCTGCGGGAACTGGTGCTGGGTTCGGAGGGGCGGCTGGGGATTCTGACCCAAGCCACCGTGCGCGTCACTCCCTTGCCGGAGCGCGAGGATTTCCACGCCGTCTTTTTCCCTGATTTCGAGCGGGGACAGGCGGCCGTGCGAGAGATCATGCAGGCTCGCCTGCCCGTTTCGATGATGCGCCTGAGTACGGCCGTCGAAACCGAAACCACCCTGGCCCTGGCCGGCTACACCGGCGACTTTATGGATTCTCCCCTACTGGGTACTCTAGATCGGCTTCTGTCGCTGCGCGGGGTGGGTGGCGACAAATGCCTACTGCTGCTGGGACTGACCGGCCGCGATACCCTGGTGCGGGCGACCCGTAAGGAGATATTGGACGCGGCCGGCGATTATGGAGGGGTCCACGTGGGCCGGACGATGGGCCACCAGTGGGAAAAGAGCCGCTTCCGCACCCCCTACCTGCGTAATAGCCTGTGGGAAATGGGCTACGCCGTGGACACCCTGGAAACGGCCACCGACTGGACCAACGTGCCGGCACTTATCGCCGCTATCGAGACGGCCCTGCGCGCCAGCCTGTCCGAATTGGGCGAGCGCACCCACGTCTTCACCCACCTCTCGCACACCTACCCGCATGGTTCGAGTATTTACACCACTTATCTCTTCCGCCTGGCGGCCGACCCCGGCGAGACCTTGCGGCGGTGGCAGACGATGAAGACGGCCGCTTGCCAGGCCATCGTCGCTCACGGTGGCACGATCAGCCACCAACACGGCGTTGGCCTGGATCACGCCCCTTACCTGGCGGCCGAGAAAGGGGCGCTTGGAATAGCGTCCATCACCGATCTTTGTCGTCGCTTCGATCCGGATGGTTTGATGAATCCTGGCAAGTTAATCGTGAAGCGTGAAACGTGAAACGTGGCTCACCACGTTTCACGTTTCACGTTTCGCGTTGCGCGCTCTTATGTGGCAACGAGGCTGGCGTAACCAACTCTGGTCACAACTCGACCGACCGTGGGACATCGTCATTATCGGCGGCGGCATTACCGGCGCGGGAATTTTGCACGAAGCCACCCGGCAGGGTTGGCGGGCCTTGCTGGTTGAGCAGCGCGATTTCGCCTGGGGAACGTCTAGCCGTTCCTCGAAACTGGTGCATGGCGGCTTGCGCTATCTACGCGAAGGGCGCGTGGGCCTCACCTGGGCTAGTGTCCAGGAGCGGGAGCGATTGTTGGCTGAACGGCCGGGTCTCGTCGAGCGATTGGCCTTTTCCTGGGCTGTTTACGAAGATGACCATCCGGGCCGTTGGGTCATGCAGGCTGGGCTTTCCTTTTACGATCTGGTGGCCAGTGGTCGCCGGCGGCCAGCGGCCGGCCGTCGTCGTTCACCCGCCCAGACCTCCTTTCTCGATCCCCATCACTTTCTGCTTCGCGCGCCCCATCTGACCCAGGAAGGGCTGGCAGGGGGTTTCCAGTACGCCGACGCGGAAACGGACGACGCCCGGCTGGTGCTGCGGGTTATTCGTGAAGCTGTCTCGGCCGGCGGCTCGGCGCTCAACTACGTCGTCGCCGAACAACTTCTCTACCGCGATGTGGAGGCCGACAGCAGCCCGTCCGCTGAATCCAAAATCCAAAATCCAAAATCCAAAATCGCCGGCGTTCGCCTGCGCGATAACTTGAGCGGCGGCACGGCCGACGTGTTTGCCAAAGTTATTATCAACGCCACTGGGGCTTGGGCTGACCGACTCCGCCAACAAGCGGGTGGCCCACCCCGCATCCGGCCGCTGCGTGGCAGCCACCTTCTCTTTCCCATCTGGCGGTTGCCCGTGGCCCAGGCAGTTAGCTTTCCCCACCCTTTTGACGGCCGGCCCGTCTTCATCTTCCCCTGGGAAGGAGTGACCCTGGTAGGGACGACGGACGTAGACTGCCACGAGCCATTAGACGACGAGCCAGCTATCACGCCTGATGAAGTGGCTTACCTGATGGCGGCTGTGGAAGGCCGCTTCCCATCCCTCCATATCACTCTGGACGACGTTCTCTCGACCTACGCCGGGGTGCGGCCGGTGATTGGCACCGGGGCGGCCGACCCCTCGGAAGAATCCCGTGACCACGTCGTGTGGGAGGAAAACGGCCTGCTGACCATTACGGGGGGCAAACTGACCACGTTTCACCTGATTGCCCAGGATGCTCTAGCGGCCGGGCGGGATCGGCTGGGGATTGGGGAGAGAGAAAAGCCGCCGTCGCCAGAACTACACGCGAAACCGTTGAGTTACGTCAGAGGGTTGGATGAGGGGGCGCGCCGCCGGTTGCTCGGCCGATATGACAACGAGGCCGCTGGACTGGTCGCTGCGGCAGGGCCGGGTGAATTGGCGTGTGTCCCAGGAACACACACGCTGTGGGCTGAACTTCGCTGGGCGGCGCGCATGGAAGGGGTCGTCCACCTGGATGATCTCTTATTGCGGCGCGTGCGCCTGGGTCTTCTCCTGCCAAACGGCGCGTCCACCCACTTGCCGCGCATCCGCCAGATATGCCAGGATGAACTGGGCTGGGATGACGGCCGCTGGCAAGCCGAAGAGACGGCTTATCTTTCGTTATGGCGGCGGTGCTATAGCTTGCCTGACCGGGCGGCCATTCCTGACTGGCGCGGCCGGCTGGCTGAGGTGAGTAGCCGGCGGCGGGCTGAACGGCGCCTTCGCCAGCAACAGGAACGGCGGTCCCGCTGGGCCATCTTGCTGACCTTTTTGGCCCTGGTAGTCGCTGTCGTCTTTCTTCTCGGCCGTCGTCCGAAGCCATCACCGGAAAGATGACAACCTTGGAACCACTTCTCGTTGATTCCGGCCCGGCCTTAGCTCAGGCTGGTCTCGTTCACCGCGTCCACGCGCCGGCCGCGCCTGGCCCTCACCCTACGGCCGTTTTCATTCACGGACGGAGTGGCAACGAGAATGTCACC
>JBFMFT010000086.1:0-13626 GCA_040751925.1 Chloroflexota bacterium | reverse complement strand
GGCTGGACATTCGGCGGATACAGGCGATCAAGGTGGGCAGTGAGGTGGTGGGCAACCGGACGGTGGTGAAGGTGAAGAAGAACAAGGTGGCCGCGCCCTTCACCGAGTGTGAATTTGACATCATGTACAACGAGGGTATCTCCCGCACAGGCGATGTGTTAGACCTGGCGGTGAACGCCGGTATTGTGGACAAGCGGGGAGCTTACTTCCGCTACAAGGACACCCTACTCGGCCAGGGCCGCGAAAACGCCAAAGAGTACCTGACGGCCAATCCTGCTTTGGTGGATGAAATGGCCGACATCATCCGCTCCCAGGTCGGCCAGACCGTTTTCGCGAAGGCCGGCGGTGCGGCGGCGGAGTAGGGGCGAGGCAACGCGGAGAAGATGCTACTCGGAGAGACGACGAGCTTCCGCGTTGCCTCGCCCCTACAGGACACGCTGGTACGCAGCCAGTTCTAGTTTCCAGACTGGCACACCGCAGTAACGGTCGCCTTCCGGGCAAAACGGCCGGGCCCCGGCTTCATAACGCAAGGTACAAGGCGCGCCCAGGTAGCGGCCGATACGCGGGTTGACCTCGGCAATCTGTAAAGCCTCGTCGCGGCTGGCGGCAAAGATTTCTTCCTGGGCGTTGTAACAGAGCCGCATCCGCAGCTTGTGGTGGAGGGCTAAGAGGTCGCCGCTCTCAGTGAAGCGAATGGAGACGGCGTTGGGCAGCAGGTAGGAGGCGTATTCGTCCGGCACACCCAACGCCCGCAAACGACCGATGGCCGCCCACGTCTGTTCCATCGTTTCGTCGTAGAGGGCTTGGGCGGCTGGGTCGTAGCCCACCAATTCGGGCGTCACGTAATCCGGCTCGTCGGTGAGGTAGGCTGGCAGCATCGGCCGGCTGCCTGGCGTCATGCGATGGCGTTGATCCTGGCTGTCGGCCGTATGCGAGAGCTTTTTGCGGAAGGTATAAGTGGGGTGGTGGAGGGTGCGCGTCAGCTTGGACAAAGTAGTGACGTTCATAGACTCGCCCCAATACGGATTCTGGCGTGGGTCAAGGACCAGGTCAATCGCTTCGTCGTCGGTCATGGCGGCGCGCGGCCGGCCCAACACCTCCCGCACCGCCTGGGCCAATAACGTCTCATTGTCTGGCTTCCACGACACCAGCCGGCTGATATGCCCGGCTAACCCCTCGTCGAACTCCCGACGATATTCATTTTGGATTTTGGATTTTGGATTTTGGATTTCATTAGCATCTTGCCAGTACCGATACTCCAGGGTTTCCTCTAAGGGCAGGGGTTCCTCCAGGATTTTGGCGAGTTGGGGGTCATAATCAAGGACGGCCGCCACCATTTCGCCCACCACCGTCTGCGTTTCTGTGGGCGTGTCCGGCTGCTGGCACAGGCGGTGATAGCGCAACAGGGTCAACAGACTAACCGTGTGATAGAGATAGGCCAGGGTGGCCACGGGCAGGACGTAGCGGGCCACTTCCTGGGCTTTCTTGGGAATCCAGCGGCGGGCCAGGGGATGGGCCTTTTCTCCATAGCGCGGGCTGGGGCGGCGTAGGGGAAAGAGGTCGAAGTAAAGACGCTCCACGACCGGAGTGAGCAGGGTGATGAGGCGAGTGTAGGCGGCCGTTTGGCATCCCAACGTCTCTCGATACAAGGCTAAGGCCCGGCCGGTGAGCGGCGGCACGGCCATCTGGTCGGGGGCCACCCGCACGTAACGCTGGCTGACCTGCTCGCTATTATAAAAGGGGTGGGAGTGGAGAAAGCTCC
This sequence comes from Chloroflexota bacterium, assembly GCA_040751925.1. Taxonomy (GTDB): domain Bacteria; phylum Chloroflexota; class Anaerolineae; order Promineifilales; family Promineifilaceae; genus JBFMFT01. The sequence continues at coordinate 11,864 of JBFMFT010000086.1, read as the reverse complement.
ATAAGAAGTGGCGGCTGACGTTTTCCAGGGCAAACTGCACGTGGCCGTGCTGCAAAGTCGTGTGGTGGCCCGCTTCGTAGACGTTGGCGGCAATGCGGTCGCGCAACTCTGGCTGTTCGGCCACGTCTTCGGCCAGGACGATCCCTTTGCTGGAGTAGCAGGTGCGGGCGGTGGCGACGGCGTTTTCGTAGGGCCTGGCAAACGAATTGATGAGGGTGACTTGCGGCCGGGGCGAGAGGAAGGTGGTCATGGAGGGGAGTATAGCATAGATGGCCGGCGGCCGGCAGCCACCGCCACCCCTGGCCGGGTAACAGATTCACCGTGTTTTCACAAGTTGACCGGCCGCCTCCCGACAGGTACAATGGCCTTATCTCGTCGAGATTAGGATGACCGTCATGGATACGATTACGCTAAAATTACCGGAAAGCCTGGCTACGCAACTGGAAACCACTGATATAGATGAGGAACAATTGGATACCTTTCTCATTGCCGCCGTTGAAGCCTGGTTGCAGCGCCGCCAAAAAGCGGCCGGCCAGTTCTTCACGACAAAAGGGAATGAGAAAAGTTTCTGGTCAGACGCTTTTCGCGGCAACGGGGTGGCCTTTGTAGACCAACTCATTGACGACAACCTGGCTCTCTTTGAAGAGTTGGCCGGCGTATGAAAAAGCTATGACTGTCTCAACACAAGAGCCACCCTTTCATGGATGGTACAAAGCGCACAGCTTTTGCCTCGGCCATGTATTTCCTGCATGAACGCGGGTACAGTCCGCGCCGGCCGCTTCCCAAAGACGAGATTATTCAGTTTTGTGCTGGCTTGGCCGAGGAAGCCAGGCTGCGAGCCGAGGGGCAAACTTCAACGATGAAATCCATTGACGAGATTGCTAGTTGGCTCAAGGGGCTTGTGGGATGAGAAGCGAAACGCCGCTGAAAGTGGGGTAAGCCAAGTGGACATCTTCTCGTGGCTTATTGGACAACCTGGTGGAGTTGTTTCTGTTGGCGTTGTCTAAACCATTGTGCAAGAGACGCCGGGGCCTCAGTAGACTTTTCGCCCAGCAGCAAGCCCTCGACGCCAATGTCCTCGTCGAGGTCGGGCCAGTGAATCCCGTATCCCGCGCGCCGCTCACCTGGAAATTGGCGCGCTCTTTGGAGGTTCCATAAGCCAGGCGAGGATACCAGGCGATGGGGACAAAGATGGTACGGCCGTCTTCCAAGTCTACCCGTAATGTGTCATCTGTGACCGCAACGTTGGTGATTCTGGGTAATACCAGCGATTCCGGCGCAGAAAGCGTCCCATTCATTTCTCAGTTTCTCCAGATTTTCCCAGATGATCCGCTCCACGATGTTTGCACTTTTTACATTTTCCTCTGGCGTAGAGACGTTCCGGCGGAACGTCTCTACAGTGGCGCATCCCAAAAAGTGCAAGGATAGTGCGCTCTATGTCTTTTGCAGAGCCAGAGTAACAGGATGGCCTTCCACTTCCACCGTCTGCTGATGCCAGCCGGCCGTCTCTGCGGCCGTTGCCAGACTCACGGCTAATGTCTCTTGTTTGATGTACTCGGCGAAGTGGGCGACGGCCGCCGCAATCGGTTCGCCGGCCGTCACCGTCAGGTGGATGCGGTCATCCAGAGCCAGGCCCGCCTCCTTCCGCAGGCTGTTGATGGCCCGCACCAGGTCGCGGGCGTAACCCTCCTCGACCAATTCCGGCGTCAGTTGGGTGTCTACGGCTACCGTCACCCCCTTGTCGCTGGCGACAGCCAGGCCACCCCGTGATTCGGTCTGCACCAGCACTTCCGCGCTGGTCAATTCAATGGCCGCGCCCTCTACCATCAGAACCAGCCGGCCGTCCTCTTGCAGGGCGCGGGCCCCGGCGGCCGGATCCGTTTGGGCCAGAGCCGCCCGCACCTGGGGGAACAGCTTGCCGTATTTCGGCCCCAGCCGGCGGTTATCCGGCAGGAGTTTGTAATGGACCAGTTCGCCCACTTCGGACACCACCTCGATAACCTTGACGTTGATCTCCTCGGCCAGTACGTCGGCTAGTTCCAGCAAGTCGTCCCGTTCTTGCTGGCTGCCCACGTGAACCTGGGCGCGGGCTAAGGGCTGGCGCAGCTTGAAGTCGGCCGCGCCTCGCGCCGCCCGACCCAGGCTGGCCACGTTGATCGCCAGGCGCATCTTGTCCAACAGTCGTTGATCGAGGGCCTCCGGGTCGGCCGCCGGCCAGGCGCAGTGATGGACGCTCAAGGGGGCGTCCGGGTTGGCCCGTCGCACCAGGTTTTGGTACATGGCCTCGGCCGTGAAGGGGATGAAGGGGGCCAACAGGCGGGTCATTTGCACCAGGACGGTGTAGAGGGTATGGTAAGCGGCCGTCTTGTCAGTGTCCGTCTCACTCTTCCAAAAGCGGCGGCGCGAGCGGCGCACGTACCAGTTGGATAGATCATCCAACAAGGTTTCCAGGGCGATAGTGGCTCGTTCGGCCGAGAAGTTTTCTAAATGCTCGGTTACCGCCAGGATCGTCTCATTCAACCGCGCCAAAATCCAGCGATCTAACTGGGCGTTGGCCGTCAATGGAGATTGGACATTGTTCATTGATAATTGTTCATTGTTCATTGACAACGGGTAATCAATTGCCAATTGCCAATTACGAATGACTGGTTGCCATTTGTCCAGGTTGGCGTAAGTGACCAGGAAGGAATAGACGTTCCACAAGGGGATCAGGAAGCGGCGGCGGATTTCGTCGGTCTGGCCGTAGCCAAAAATGACGTTTTGCTCCAGTTTGTGATTGGCAAACAGCCAGCGCATCACGTCCGCGCCAATGACGTTGGCCGCCTCGTTGAACTCGATGGCGTTGCCCCAAGACTTGTGCATTTCGCGGCCGTCCGCCCCAAGCAAGGAGGCATAGCCCAACAGATTCTTGAAGGGCGGCCGGTTGGTCAGGGCCGTGCTTTGGGCCAGCAGGCTGTAGAACCAGTTGCGGAACTGGCCGGGGAAACTTTCGGTGACGAAATCGGCCGGGAACCACTTCTGCCAGTGGGCCGGATCTTCCCGGTAGTGCAGGGTGCTGTAGGGAACGATGCCAGCGTCTAGCCAGGCGTTGCCCACGTCGGCGATACGCGAGGAACGGCCGCCGCACTTCGAGCAGGCAATTTTAACGGCGTCAATGGTCGGCCGGTGGGGAGTATGGCCGTGGAAGGTTTCCCAACCCTCGACAGCGCGTTCCTCTAACTCACTGTCACTGCCGATCACCTCAAAGTGACCGCAGGTGGGGTCTTCGCAGACCCAGATGGGCAGAGCCAGCCCCCAGTACCGCTTCTTGCTGATCATCCAGTCGTGCATATTCCGCAGCCAGTCCATCTCGCGGTCATAGCCAAAGCTGGGGATCCAGTTGATCTGGTCTACGACGTCCATGATCTGATAGCGCAGGCTGGCCGCTTTCTCCTCTGGCGTGACCTCCTCGCGGGGCTTATCGTAGAGCTGGCCCATGCTGATAAACCACTCGTCCACCAGCCGGTAGACCAACTCCTGGCCGCAACGCCAGCAGTGGGGGTAGCGGTGTGGGTAACGTTGTTTGCGGTAATACAGCCCCTTCTCACGCAGGCTGTCAAAGATGTCGTTGGCAACGGTATGGACAGAGCGGCCGGTCAGCCAGTCGAACCCCTCTACATAGATGCCGTTCTCGTCCAGGGGAGCCACCACCGGCAGCTTCAACTCGCGGCTCAATTGGAAGTCCTCTGCCCCGCAGCCGGGGGCGATGTGGACGATACCCGTGCCTTCGTCCTCACCGACCTCTTTCCAGGGGATGACGCGGTGGGCTAGGGGGCGTTCACCAACGGCGCCGAAAGCGTCTTGCACGGCCGGTAGCTCGTCGAACGGCCCGTGATACGTCCAGCCCACCAGGTCGGTCCCTTTCAACTCCTCTAGCACCTGGTAATGGCCGGTCAGGGCAGTTTTGAGCGCGCCTTGCGCCAGGTAATACGTCCAGCCATCCTCGTGCTGCGCCTTCACGTAGGTCAGTTCCGGGCCGACGGCGGCGGCCGTATTGCTGGTCAACGTCCAGGGGGTGGTTGTCCAGACCAGCAGTGCTTCCTTGAAAACCTCCGAGGTTTCGGAAAACCTCGGAGGTTTACTGATGATCGGGAAGCGCAAGAAGACCGAGTCGTGGGTCGTTTCGCGGTAGCCCTCGACCACGATTTCGTGCTGGCTCATGCCCGTCCCGCAACGAGCGCACCAGGGCATCACGTCGTGTCCCCGGTAAATCCAGCCCTTCTGGTGACACTTCTTGAGGAAACCCCAAATCTGGTAGTTATTTTCGTCGCTGAAGGTGAAGTAGGAGCCGCCCACTTCGGGCATCCCCAGGCGGCCGACCAGGTATTCCACCGGGCCGGTAACCGGGCCGTTGGCGCCCTGGATGGTGATTACCTGGTCAGGGTCTTCGCCTAGCTTCTCACGCAGGCGGCGCAATTCGTCGGGATCGTTCCAGTCCATCCAGTAGCCCAGGCGGATGGATTGCTCGGTTTGGACGGCCGCGTATTGCAGCACCCACATCTTGCACAGTTTGACAAACTCGGCCAGGCCCAGGGCTTCGATGTCGTGCTTGTTCTGGAAACCCAGATTGCGCTCGACATTGTACTCGATCCAGAGGCCCTGGCAGTCGAAGCCATTTTGCCAGCGTTGTTGGTAGCCCTGCATGGCCTTGAAACGCTGAAACAGGTCTTTGTAAGTGCGCCCCCAGGCGTGGTGAACCCCCATGGGGTTGTTGGCCGTGATGGGGCCATCCAGGAAACTCCAGTGCCGGGGGCTGCGGCCGCGCAACCGGCGCAGTTCGTTGAAGGCGTCGGTCTCCTGCCAGAAGCGCAGGATTTTCTCCTCCAGGGCGACGAAATCTACTTTGTTGGGTACATCCTCAAAGGCCATGACTACCTCCAGAAACCAGGTTTTTCCAAAAAACCTGGTTTCTACAGAAAGACTGCGGGGATTAGGGGATTTTTTGTATTGATACCCGGCCGTAATCCAGGTAGCGCGTCTCTACGGCCGTCCAGCCGTTCCAGGCCGCTTGGCGCGGCCGATCGTTCTCGTCCAACCATACTGTCCATACCTGTTTACTCTTCTCGATCTCTAGCAATCGCCAGCCGGCCGCTTGACCGTCCAGCGACGCCTCTTTTACCTCCCGCCAGCGCAGAGGCAGTGTCGTTTTTTCCAGGCTAAAAGGCCAATGGTCATTCAGCCAGGCGGCCGTCACTTCCTGCCTCTGCCCGGCCGCCTGCGCCAGCAGCCCCAGCCCGGCCGCCACCGGAACGCCAAAGACGTATTCGGCCGGGGCCTCCATCGTCTGGTCAGCCTGTTGGCCGTTCGTCACAGACGACAAGGTGATCGCGCTGGTCTCGAACATGACACTGCCCCTGGTTCGCCCATCGGCGCCCCAGGCTTGAAATTGCAGCCGTTCCGGGCGGCCGGCCGGCCCGATGGTCAAATGGTAGAGTCGGCTAAGGCCGCCGGCCGCCCGGCCGTCCACGTCCACCCGCAGAAAGTGGTAGCCATCGGTGGCGGTGGTCAGCCGCCACTCTTCGACCTGGCCGGTCGGCCGCCCTTCGTGTTCGTAGCGAAAGCGGCCGGCGGCCAGGGGGCGTTCGTAGGGGAGTTCGTGAATCAGAAAGCGCATCAGAAGTGTTGAACAATTCGCCGAATTGTTCTACTCGCCAATCTCCACGTAAATCCGCTTGTTGATTTTGCCTTTGCTCTTGTAGTCGGTGACGCGGAGGCGGCCGACCTCACGGGTGTTGGCGACGTGCGTACCGCCGTCGGCCTGCAAATCTAGCCCCACGATCTCCACCGTGCGTACCTCCTGGATGCCTTCGGGCAGCAGGTTGATCTTGGTGCGAATCAAATCGGGGATGGCAAAGGCTGCCTGGCGAGGCAGGATTTGCACCAGTACCGGCCGGGCCGCCGCCACTTCCTGGTTGATGGCCTCCTCGATGCGGGTTACAAATTCCTGGCGCATGGTCTCGAACTCGAAATCCATGCGGCCGAGCAGCGGTTCCATATTGCCGCCGGTGACGGAAGCCTGATAATCGCGCCAGATGACCCCACACAAGATGTGCATGGCCGTATGGGTACGCATCAACTGGTAGCGGCGGTTCCAATCAATTTCCCCTGTTACCACTATACCCACTGGCGGCCGGGGGCCATTGACCACGTGGACGACTTGATTCTGGGTCTTCTTGACGGCGGCAACGGGCCAGGACTGACCGGCGGCCGTCAAGACGCCAAAATCACAAGGCTGGCCGCCGCCACCAGGATAAAAGGCCGTCTTGTCCAACACCACCCCCTCTTCCGTATGCCCTATTACCATAGCCTCGAACGCTGGCAGGTAAGAATCGGTTGAATAAAGCAATTCTGTCATCACGTGCGTCACCTGTTCAACGTGAAACGTGAGGCGTGGAACGTGAACGCACAATGATGAACCATTCACGTTTCACGTTTCACGATTCACGACTCACGCAAACAAAAACGCCCTCATCCCGATTGGGACGAAGGCGCATGGTCTTCGCGGTACCACCCATCTTCCTGGCTTTGGGCCAGGCTCTCGGCCGTTGGCGACTGCCCCGTTGTGCAGCAACGAGACGGTAACAGCAACGTGACCCCTGTAACGTGGGGTTAATCCGACCTCGCTTACTCTCGGAATTTCGGCTGGTGGCTCCGGAGGGATTTTCGGCCGTTGGTCTGCGCCTGACTTACACCTGCTCAAGCTCGCTGGTCAAACCCGTGCGGCCTACTCGTCTCCATCAACGCCGTTCTCTATAGATTGTTGAGGGCGATTATGCCAGAAAGGAGTAGGAATGTCAACTGACGTTTTACCTTGACTTTTCCCACCGGCCGCGATAGCATTGTGTTTTGTATTTGACAACTGAATAATCTTGGGCAAACGTGAGCGCATGGGCCAGACGGCCGTCTGGCTGACGAGGTGGAGGTTCCCCACTGCGAAGTGGGGTTAAGGCTGATGAGAGTCAGCAGAAAATCGAAAGATCAGCGGATGCCTCCCAGGGTCACCACACCCTGCGTTTAGTCCCTCCAATAGAAGCCACCAACAAACCGGCGCGGGCAACCGGCCGACAAAATGGTGGGCAGTGGTCACGACAAAATCTCATAGGTTTTGTCGTGCGGCCGCATGGAGGGCGTTCCCCCAACCTCTTTTACCCAACGTAACAAAGGAAGGCACGCCCGGCGTGCCTTTTTTATTTTCCGGCCGATCCGGCCGGGTCTCTTTATGCGGTTCTTAACCGTTGTGTGTTAGGTTTTGGATCATTGGAGGTCATATCGTGCAAGCTCATAGTCGTTACCACATCGAAACTGTTCCTGCTCCCCCACCGGCCGGCGGCTACCGCGCCGGCTTCCACTTGTTAGACGGTGAGACTTACGTGAAGTACGGCCATCCGGCCTTTCACGGCACCAACCAGCGCGGCGACCCCCACTGGACACCTGAAATCATCAGCCAGACCTGGTACCAGGCGGAAACCGGCCGCATTCCCATTTCCGGCGCGGGCTACGGCGGTAAATTTGCCGGTGAAGGGTTCGAGGGTTTGTGGCTGGACATGAGCGAGATTGTCCGGCCGACCCGCGACGGCATTCACGGCCGCGAATCTATCTCCACCCAGGTTGACCTGGGAGCGACCTTGCCCAAGCTAACCTTCGACGACCGGGGGCGTCTCCTTTCCACCATACCCCCCTGGTTGAGCTTACCCCTTCCGGTCATTTTCAACCCTCTGCCAATGCCTATTCCCGGCCGGGCGGCCGTCCAATCATTAGCCCAGGCTGCCGCCAAATTGGGGACATTAACGATTATCGAGGCGGCCGAATACGGCGAAGACGTAGCTCCCCATAACCGCTGGTTGGCGGCGCGACTACCGGCCGCCGGTTGGGAGCAGCTTCCCTCATCCTGGCAGCCACCCTACGTGGAACTGGAACTGCCGGCCAATCTGCTGGCCGCCCAGGTCGCCGCCCTGACCCAGAAGGCCCAATTCCACTGGCCGCAGGCGGTCATTGGGGCGCGTCTACCGTTGTCTGAGGCGGCCGGTGAGACGGCCATCGCCTGGGTCAAGGCTGGCCTGCGCGTCCTGCACCTCTTTGGCGACGATAATGGGATGGACACAGAAGGCGAGACCCATCTACCGGAGGCCATTCGGGCCGCGCACACCGCGCTGGTGCAGGCCAATTTGCGCGACCAGGTGACGCTGATTGTGAGTGGGGGTATTGCGGCGGCCGACCACGTGGCGAAGGCCATTGCCTGCGGCGCGGACGTGGTAGCCATTGATTTCGTATTGCTGGTGGCCTGGGGTACGTCCTTGTGGGCGGATCGGGGGCCGACGCCGGTGGACAGCGGCCACTTTGAGCCAGCCTGGGGCGCGCAACGGCTGGTCAACCTGATGAACGCCTGGCGCGACCAGTTACTCGAAGTGTTGGGGGCGATGGGAATGCGCGAGGTGCGCCGTCTGCGCGGGGAAATCGGCCGGACGATCTGGCACAAAGTCGAAGAGGCCTCCTTCCGCCAGAAATTAGGCGGTTCGTTACCCCTGTCCCGTTACCCAGCCCTGCCTGTCCCCGAAGGCGCGGAAGGGGATTTCCGCTGGCCGCTCTCTTTATTATTATCAACCCAACAGCAGGCCCGCACCGGGCGTCCACCAGAGGGCAACGTCGAATATCGCGTCGGCCGTTCTGATGGCGGCTTTGACCGTCTGGCCTTTGCCTTTGAGCTAGAACGAGACCCGCGTGACGTGCCGGCGGCCGACCCGGCCGCTTTCGATGTGTCTCTCCTGCTCAACCGGCGCGACGGGGAACGGCCGGCCCTCCGCCTGCCTCTACCCTGGTATGGGGCGGGGATGTCTTATGGCAGTGTGGGGCTGCCGGTGATGCTGGCGCGGGTGCGGGCGGCTCAGGCTCTCGGCACACTGAGTTCCACCGGCGAGGGCGGCTACCCGGACGAACTCACGCCTTACGCCGACCACATCATCACCCAGGTTGCTACCGGCCTCTTTGGCGTCCGCGAAGAAACGTTGCAACGGGCGCGCCTATTGGAGATTAAGTACGCGCAAGGGGCCAAGCCCGGGCTGGGCGGTCATCTCTTGGGCAATAAGAACACCGAATCGGTGGCCCGGCTGCGCGAAGCCGTGCAAGGCACGTCCCTGTTCTCCCCCTTCCCTTTCCACAGCGTCTACTCGGTGGAGGATCACAAGAAACACGTGGACTGGCTCAAGCAGGTCAACCCCCGCGCTCTGATCAGCGTCAAGGTCTCCACCCCGACTGACGTGGACATGGTGGCCGTTGGCTCTTATTACGCCGGGGCGCACGTCATCCACCTGGACGGGGCGTATGGTGGCACGGGGGCGGCCCCGGAAATTGCCAAGAAGAATATCGCCATGCCTATCGAGTACGCCCTACCCAAAGTTCATCATTTCCTGACGGCCGAAGGCATCCGCGACGAGGTAACCTTGATGGCCTCGGGTGGCCTGCGGACGGCCTTCGACGTCGCCAAAGCCATTGCTCTCGGGGCGGATGGGGTCATTCTGGGTACGGCCGAACTGGTCGCCATTGGCTGCATCCGTATCGCCCAGTGCGAGAAGGGCTTGGGCTGTCCCTTTGGGATTACGACAACCGACCCGGAACACGCCCAGAAGGTCAACGACGACGTGGGCTTCTTGCGGATCGTCAATATGTACACGGGCTGGCTGTGGCAATTAGCCGGCATCCTGCACGTCCTGGGAATGCGCTCGGTGGCCGAACTGCGCGGCCGGAGCGATTTATTAGTCTACTTGGATTAGGACATGGGCATTTCGTCGTTCAGCACGAGCGGCCGCAATTTCGGCCTTGATTTCATCCTCCGTCATGGGAGGCAAATCCAGCGCGTGCAGACCTTCAATCGTCTCGAACAGGCGGTCAATACTTTGGCGACGGAACTCAGCGGCGAATTGCTCTTGCGCCTCGGATAAAGGCACTACTCTTAGCATAGCAATCTCCTTGTCTTTGTGACACAAGTATAGTGTATTCTTTGCGTGGAGAAAATAAACATGACAGAAAGTGTAGCCGATCGAATCATTCAAGCCCGGTATCCATTGGTGGCTGAACTACCAACCTTTTCTCGCACCAGCGAGGCGGCCGAAGGCGGCTGCGGCGTCTTGGGCTTTGCCTCAACGGTACCCATCGCCGGCCGCCACGTCCTCACCGCCTCAGCCCAGATGCACAATCGCGGCAATGGGAAGGGCGGCGGGATTGCCATGGCCGGCCTGGACGCGGCCCAAATGCGGGTGGACACCGACACCTTACGGACTCATTATTTGCTGCAAATCGCCTTCATGGACGCCGAGGCCCGGCCGGAGGTCGAAGCCCGATTCATCACACCCTACTTTGAGGTGGCCCAGTCTTACGAGATTGACCACGTGGCCGATTATCAGGCTATTGAGGGGTTGGAACTCCGGCCGCCTGACGTGTGGCGCTATTTTGTGCGGGTCAAGCCGGCCGTTCTGGAACAGTTTGCTCAAACGTCGGGCTTGCTCGACCTCGCCTCCCGCGCCGTCGAAGATGAGTTCGTCTACCAAAACTCCTTCCGCCTCAACCAGCAGTTCTACGCCAGCCTGGGGGAGAAACGGGCCTTTATCTTGTCGCACGGCCGCAACCTGATCGTGCTGAAAATCGTCGGTTACGCCGAGCAGGTGGTTGAGTATTACCAACTACACGACCAGGTGGCCCGCGTGTGGATCGCCCACCAACGCTACCCCACCAAAGGGCGGGTGTGGCACCCTGGCGGCGCGCACCCCTTCGTCGGCCTCAACGAAGCCCTGGTTCACAACGGCGACTTCGCCAACTACCACGCTGTTAGCGAATACCTGCGCCAACGCAACATCGTCCCCTTGTTCCTGACGGATACCGAGGTCAGTGCGCTCCTGTTTGACCTGTGGGATCGGGTCTACCAATATCCCCTGGAAGTGACCCTGGAAGCCATGGCCCCTACTACTGAACACGATTTCGCCATGCTCCCGCCAGACAAGCAGACCCTCTACCGGGCCATCCAGGCCACCCACATTCACGCCTCGCCCGATGGCCCCTGGTTCTTCATCGTGGCCCGCTCGCGCCCGGACGACGGCCGCACGGAACTCCTGGGCATCACCGATACCAGTATGCTCCGGCCGCAAGTCTTCGCCCTCTACGAAAACAGTGGCAAGGGACAGGTGGCAGGTAACGACCAGCTAATCCAAAATCCAAAATCCAAAATCCAAAATCGTCTTGGCGAAGCCACCGTTCAGATTGGCCTGATCGCCTCCGAACGCCAGGCCATCAACGCCTGCCTGCGTTCACTGGCGGCCGAGGACGAGCGTTTTCAACCTCTGGCCGACAAATACTGGGTGGCCCGCGGTGGGTCGCACACCGACGGTGGAGCTTTTCACTTTTCGGTTTCGGCCGACAATCAATTGGTCTGCGCCAACAAATTCGCCGAGCTGGTGCAGGTGGCCGGCGGCCGGCGGCACGTCAACTATGCGACCCTAGAGCCGGAGCGAGCAACGGCCGCTTTTCGGCAGGAATGGCAAGAATACGCCTATCACGCCAGCGACGACGGTGGCGCGCCCACCTTTTGGCGATGGCTGGCCCCACAGATGGCGGGCCTGGAGTGGAACGAACTGGCCTGGGGACTAGCATGGCTGCGTCGTTTCGGCGGTCAGGGGCGGGCGGAATGGAACTTTAGCTGGCAGACCCATAATTTACTCCGCGACCGCCTGGTGGACGCCGGCGGCAAGAAGCGAGCTTCGCTCCTCGGCCTGGTGGACAAGTCGCTGGTGGAGCTATTCGACGGCGTACCAGGGCTGAAAACCTACGGGGTTTCTGGA
>JBFMFT010000085.1:0-13694 GCA_040751925.1 Chloroflexota bacterium | reverse complement strand
CTGGAAGTTGACCTGTTCACCTTTGCCTATAACCTAATCTCCTTCGACACCGACGACCCCGGCACGCTGAATATCATTGGCAATACCTTTGATTTCATGCCGGCCGGTGACTTCGTTGGTGGCGACTTCTCTACGTTCTACGGTGTCTACTACTACACCAACGAGTTTGCCTCGTTTGACACCGTTACCGGGGCCAAGACTAGCATCGGCTACTCGACCCCCAGCGGAAGCTGGTCTGGCATGGCCGGCGACCCAGCCACCGGCAATCTCTACGCCGCCTCTACCTCTTGCGGCGCGTCTTCGACCCTCTACATCGTAGATATTACGAGTGGCGCGCTGACGACGGTGGGGAACATCACCAACTCCCCGTGCATTATCGGTATCGCCGTAGACGCGGCCGGCCAGATGTACGGCGTGGACATTATCAATGACACCTTATTGAGCATTGATAAGAACACGGGTGAGGGTACCGAGATTGGCTGGATCGGCTACGACGCCAACTACAGCCAGGGGATGGACTTCGATGAGACGACGGGCATCCTGTACATGGCCGCTTACAACAACTCGACCGGTACGGGTGAACTCCGCATCATTGACGTATCCACCGGCAACAGCACCCTGGTTGGCCTCTTTGGTGGCGATGGCTTCCACGAGGTCAATACAATGGGCGTGGCTACCGGCGGCACGTCGGCCAACTGGGCTTCGGCCGTACCCGACAGTGGCACAGTTGCTCCTTATGGCACGGGTACATTCGACCTGGTCTTTGACGCCCGCTCGCTGTACCAGGTGGGCGACTACACGGCCGAACTCTCCTTCGCTGGCAACTTCGTCAACGAAGTAGACCCCATGCCCTTGACCATGCACGTCAGTTGCCCGAGTTGTGGCTTCCTGGATGGCGCGGTCTATGACGCTAACACCTTTGCCCCAGTGACGGCCGACATCCACGTGACCGGCCCCGGCGGCTTTGACGTGACCCTACACGACGACGCCTACGCCCTGGCCGTCCAGCCGGGCCAGTACGACTTCACCGTGACCGCCAGCGGCTACGTGACGGCCACTGCTGCGGTCGTGGCGACGCAAGGGGTAACGATCACAACTGACTTTGCCCTAGTGCAAGCGGCGGCCGTCCTCGCCTACACCCCGCCGACCATCGAGGTTACGCTGGGTATGGGTAGTATGCGGACGGAGACATTGACCATCAGCAACGTCGGCACGCTGCCCTTCGACTTCAGCCTGGCCGACGTCGAAACTGGCTCGCCCGATGCCTTTGGCCTTGCCCCGCGCTTGCCATCCATCGTCTGCCCACCCGACGCCTTTGGCTACACCTGCACCGACTCCAACGAGCCGGGCGCCTTCGCCTACAACTTCGAGGACATCTCTGGCACCGGCACCCCGATCACCTTGAGTGATGATCAGGTTAGCAGCGCGATCCCAATGGGCATGACCTTCAATTACTATGGGCTGGATTACACCGACGTATACGTTAGCTCGAACGGCTTCCTGACCTTCCTGGCTGGTCAGTACAACGGCTGCTGCACTGGCTCACCCATCCCCTCCCCCAACGATCCCAATGGGGTCGTCGTGGGCTGGTGGGAAGACCTCTACCCGCCTGGCGGCGGCAGCGTGACCTACCAGTTGATGGGCAACGCGCCTTTCCGCTACTTCATTGTCCAGTTTACGGACATCCTGCACTTCGGCCTGACGACACCAGTGACCTTCCAGTTCAAGCTGTTCGAGGGCAGCAACAACGTCGAGGTACACTACGAGGTAGCTGACTCGGATGGTGGCACCCATTCGGCCGGGATCGAGAACGAGACTGGCACGATTGGCTTGCAATACCACTACAGCACGGCCTCGCTCAGTACCCCGTTGGCCGTCTGCTATCTGTACCCAGGCCAGTTTGAATGTGGCAGCGGCGGCGCGGACGCCCTATGGGTGACGGAATCGCCCGATAGCGGCACGCTGGACGCTGGGCAATCGCTGGATGTAGACGTGATCTTCGATAGCTCGGTGGTGACGCAGACCGGCACTTATACGGCCATGCTCTACTTCTCCGGCGACTTCGAGAACGAGGTGGATCCGGCGACCCTAATCATGCACGTCGAAGAGCCGGTGTACGGCCTGGCCTTGGGGCCAGCTTCACAATCGGGTGAAGGCGACGCCGGCACGACCGTATCCTACACCTTGACCCTGACCAACACGGGCAACGTGGAAGATACCTTCGATGCCTCGATCAGCGGCAACGCCTGGACGACTTCGGTGGCCCCCAGTTCGGTCACCCTGGGCGCGGGCGAAAGCGCAACCGTTCAGGTAGACGTGGACATCCCGCCGGAAGCGGTCGGGCTGGACTCGGACACGACCACCATCACCTTCACCTCGCAGTCGGAGCCGACGGCGATGGACGAGGCGACGGTAACGACGACCGTCCCCTGGACGCCGCCGACCGACGTTGGGTTGAGTGGCTTCAGTGGCTCGGCCGCCGGTACGCCGACCTTCGGTTGGGCCATTCTGGTCGCCCTGGTCGCGCTGGTTGGGCTGGCCGCCGTCCGGCTGCGCCGTAACCGGAACGCGGCTCGCTAAAACTATTGTTTCTCCTGTCCGATTGAACAGATCAGACAGGCTTTGAGAGGAGCAAGCATCCTCAGATGCGGCTGCTGGGCAGACCGACATCTGAGGATGCCTCATTCCTCTTTTACTTCCAGTCGCGTTGCCAGCGTGACTGACCTAAGGAGGTGATAGCGGGAAGTAACCTTATCGCAGCGCTCCCACGCCGGCCGCCCGGCCACCATTTACCCCTAAACTTGGTAACATCCAGAAAAACCTCAAAGGAGGGTACGCCGATGACGAGAAATCGCATATTGTTCATGATAGCTGTCCTAACCCTGGCGTTGGGGTTGCTCTTAGTCCCATTGGTCAGCGCCGGCCGGCCGGCCGCCCAGGGTGACAATAACGCCGCCGAATGGGTCACGGCCGGCGACGGTGGGGGGCCAACGAGCGGTGAGCCAGCCAAAGGGCTCAACCCGAACCCTTACGTGCCAACCGACGTGCTATACGATAATGGCCCGTTGGTGACTCACCCCGGCGGCGGCTTTGGTGGGGCCGACGCCAGCGCGGTGCAGACCGCCTTGTTGATGAGCGTCTATGGCTTTGGTCACGCTCAATCCACCGGCTTTCGCGTCGCCGATGACTTTACCATCAGTGACCCCGGCGGCTGGCAGATTGACCAGATCACCTTCTACGCCTACCAGACCAGCGCCCCCACCAACCCGTCACCTATCAACCACGTCAACTTCCGCATTTGGGACGGCTCGCCCGACGATCCGGGTAGCTCGGTGGTCTTTGGTGACACGACCACCAACCGGCTAGCCAGTTCGACTTGGGACAACCTCTACCGGGTACTAGACACCAGCCTGACCAGCACCTCACGGGCCGTTTTTGCCGATGTCGCCACGGCGGGCGTGACGCTTGGGCCGGGTACCTACTGGGTAGACTGGCAGACCGGCGGCTCGGCCTCTTATAGCGGCCCCTGGGTGCCGCCGATCACCATCCTCGGCCAGACGACCACCGGCGATGCCCTACAGTGGAATGGTAGCGCATGGTCAGCCCTGCTCGACTCTGGCAGCGGTACCGCGCAAGGCCTCCCCTTCATTGTTGAAGGGACGGTGTTGGGCGGTGGCGGCGAGCCGGCCATCAGCCTGGATAAGACGGTAGGGACCGACCCCGGCGCTTGCGCGACGGGTGACACCATTACCGTCCCGGCCGGCACCGACGTGACCTACTGCTACGAAGTGACCAACACCGGCACGATTACCCTGACCACCCACGACCTGGTGGACAGCGAATTGGGCGTCATTCTTTCAGGGTTCCCGTACAACTTGGTACCGGGGGCCAGTGCGTTCCTGACCGTCACCGTTCAAATCAACCAGACGACGGTTAATACAGCCACCTGGACAGCCCACGATGATAGCGGGGGTTCGGCCGAGGCCAGTGATTCGGCGACGGTCAACGTGGAAGTTACGCAATGTACAACCGTGTACTCCGATGACTTTGAATCGGGCGCAACGGGCTGGACGCACAGTGGTACAGGGGACACCTGGGCCTTGTCTGGTGTGCGGACACATAGCGGCAGCTTCTCTTACCTGGCAGTGGACTCCAGTACGGTGAGCGACCAGCAACTCTACTCCCCACAAGTCGCCTTGCCCTCCGACGCCATCAGCCTCACCCTTAGCTTCTGGAACTACCAGTCCATAGAGGATAGAACAGGCGGCTGCTACGATGGAGCTATCCTGGAGATTTCTACCGACGGCGGCGGCACCTGGACGCAGATGGAGTCGGAGTTGTTGACCGACCCCTACGATGGGCCTATCTCCACCTCCTTCCAGAATCCGCTGGGTGGCTTGAACGCCTGGTGCGGCGATCCCCAGGATTGGCTGGATTCGCTCGTTGATCTGAACGCCTTTGCTGGACAGACGGTTAGCTTCCGTTTCCGTCTTGGTACGGATAGCTCGGTCGGCCGCGAAGGGTGGTATATTGACGACGTGATGGTGGAAGCCTGCACGGCCGGCGGCGGCGACCCGGACATTGCCGTAGACCCGGCCGCCCTCGCCAATACTCAGGGGCCGGACGTTATCGCCACCATCCCCCTGACCATCAGCAACGTGGGCGAGAGCGACCTGACCTGGACGATTGACGAGTGGCCGGGGACGTTCCGCGATTCAGTTCGAGACAAGGCCACTAACATCGGCGTCGAACTCCTACCCAACCCCGGTTTGACTTTGAGTGGGGCGGCGGCGGCCGTTCCTCAGGCTCCAGTTGTTCCATCGGACGTACTATACGACCAGACGGACAACCCCGGCTCGAACAGCATCACCTCGCAGGAGTTCGAGGCCAGCTTCTCCACCTTCGACAACCAGGCGGCTGACGACTTCGTGGTGCCGGCCGGTGAGACCTGGACGATTGACACGGTCTACGTGGGTGGGGTCTATTTCAATGGTCTAGGCCCTACGCCTTTGGTAGACGTGTACTTCTACAGCGACAGCAGCGGCCTGCCGGGAACGGAAGTGGCCGCCTTCGCCGACTGGGCCAGCTTCACCGACGCCAGTGGCAGCCTGACGATAGACCTGTCCAGCTCGCCGGCTGTGCTGGGTGAAGGGACGTACTGGGTGTCGGTGCGGGCGGACATGGACTTCGCCGCCGGTGGGCAGTGGGGTTGGACGGAGCGGACGGTGCAATCGAACAGCCCGTCGGCCTGGCGCAACCCTGGCAACGGCTTCGGCACAGGCTGTGTGGACTGGGCGGTGCGGACATCCTGCGGGGTTGGCTTCGACCCGGACATGATCTTCCGCTTGGAAGGCACGTCCGGTGGTGGCGGTGGGGTCTGCGACCCTGGCGACATCCCCTGGGCCAGCGTCTCGCCGGACAACGGGACGACGGCCGCCGGCGGCAGCGACGTAGTAGACGTGACGCTGGATTCGACGGGTCTGGCCGTTGGCGTCTACACGGGTACGCTGTGCGTCAACAGCAATGACCCCGACGAACCGCAAATCCAGGTGCCAGTCACCCTGACCGTCGAGGAAGTAGGCGGCGAGGAACCATTGGTCTGCAATGACGCGGCCGTGACCTTCGACGCCGGCATCCCGGCCGACTGGACCGTGATTGACAATGAAGGCAACGGTGTGGTGTGGACAGGCACCGGCTTGACCGGCTACCCGACCGACTGCGGTGAGACGAACTACACCGGCGGGGCCGGCGGCGCCGCCTGCGCGTCCAGTGACGTGGCGGGTGTATTGGAATATGACACCGAGTTATTGAGCCCGGCCTTCGATCTCACCGGCTACAACGATGTTTCGCTGGATTACCTGGCTAACTACCAGAATTTCAGCGCTACCGAGCTATTCGACGTTGACATCAGTGCAGACGGTGGATCAAGTTGGACCAATCTCTTGAGTTGGAACACGGATCATGGCGCCTTCCGCAGCACGCCAGGTGTGGCCGTCTCGCTAGACCTGTCGGCCTACGGCGGCATGAGTGGCCTGATCCTCCGCTGGCACTACTACAACCCTGGCTCTGGTGACTGGGACTGGTACGCCGAGATTGACGATGTCTCCCTCACCTGCAACGTAGGTGGTGGCGACCCGGACATTGCCGTAGACCCGGCCGCCCTCGCCAACAGCCAGGCCCCGGACATCGTCGCTACGCTCCCCCTGACCATCAGCAACGTGGGCGGCAGTGACCTGACCTGGACCATTGACGAATGGCCGGGCACGTTCCGTGACTCGGTCAAGGAAAACGCGACGGGCGTGAAGAGCGGCGCGCAGTCCAACCCTGGTCTTAACCTCAGTGGTGGGGCGGCCGGAGCGGCCGCGCCAGCCGCGCCGTCCGACGTACTATACGACCAGACGGACAACCCCGGCTCGAACAGCATCACCTCGCAGGAGTTCGAGGCCAGCTTCTCCACCTTCGACAACCAGGCGGCTGACGACTTCGTGGTGCCGGCCGGCCAGACGTGGACGATTGACACCGTTTACGTGGCTGGCGTCTACTACAACGGCACCGGACCGACCCCGTTGGTGGACGTGTACTTCTACAGCGACAGCAGCGGCCTGCCGGGAACGGAAGTGGCCGCCTTCGCCGACTGGGCCAGCTTCACCGACGCCAGTGGCAGCCTGACGATAGACCTGTCCAGTTCGCCGGCTGTGCTGGGTGAAGGGACGTACTGGGTGTCGGTGCGGGCGGACATGGACTTCGCCGCCGGTGGGCAGTGGGGTTGGACGGAGCGGACGGTGCAATCGAACAGCCCGTCGGCCTGGCGCAACCCTGGCAACGGCTTTGGCACAGGCTGTGTGGACTGGGCGGTGCGGACATCCTGTGGGGTTGGCTTCGACCCGGACATGATCTTCCGGCTGGAAGGCACGTCGGGTGGTGGCGGCGGGGTCTGCGACCCTGGCGACATCTCCTGGGCCAGCGTCTCGCCGGATAACGGGACGACGGCCGCCGGCGGCAGCGACGTAGTAGACGTGACGCTGGATTCGACGGGTCTGGCCGTTGGCGTCTACACGGGTACGCTGTGCGTCAACAGCAACGACCCCGACGAACCGCAAATCCAGGTGCCGGTCACCCTGGACGTGGTGGGCGCGCCAGTCATTGACGTAGACCCCGATGCGCTCTCTTCCACCCAACCGCCCGATACAGTGGTCATGGATACCCTGACCATTAGCAACCTGGGCGCGACGGACCTGGTCTGGGACATCGAGGAAGACGCCGATGGGCAGGCTTACGCTCCCCTGGTAGACGTCATCCTGGGCGGCGGATTCGAAGATGGCTCGCCCAATCCTTACTGGACTGAGTTCTCCTCTAACTTCGGCACACCCCTCTGCGACGCTGGCTGCGGCTTCGGCGGCGGCAGCGGGCCGCACTCCGGTAGTTGGTGGGCTTGGTTTGGTGGTATCTCTGGTGTGCCGGAGGTAGGCTACCTGTCGCAGGACGTGACCATTCCGGTCGGTGTAGCCACGCTCACCTTCTGGCTGGAGATTCCCGCAGCGGACACAACCGGCTTCCTGGACGTGTCTATTGATGGCAGCGTGCTGGCCCACTTTACCGAAGCAGATATGGGCAGCTACAACCCCTACGCGATGGTGACGCTAGACGCCAGCGCTTTTGCCGATGGCGGAACCCACGAACTGCGCTTCGATTCCACCACCGACGCTGGGGCTGGAGTACTCAACTTCTTCGTGGACGACGTGGCCCTGGACGTGACGGCCGCCGCTGGGCCTTGCGATCCGCCGAGTGACATTCCCTGGGTCAGTGTCTCGCCGGATAACGGCACGACGGCCGCCGGTGACAGTGACGACGTGGACGTGACCTTCGACTCCACTGGCCTCAGTACTGGTGTCTACACGGGGACGCTGTGCGTTAACAGCAACGACCCAGAGACCCCGGTGGTCTTGGTGCCGCTGACCCTGACGGTGGAAGAAGAGCCGACACCGGTACCAACCGATACACCCATGCCAACCGATACGCCCGTGCCGACGGAGACACCGCCAGCGACTGGCGTAGAAGTAAGCAGCTTCGGCGGCAATTCGACGCCAGTGATCGTCTGGCCGCTGCTGCTGGTGTTGCTCATCCTGTTGGTGACTGGCGCAGCCCTCGGTCTCAACCGTAAACTGCGTTAGCCCCTCATCTCATAAGACCTGACAGGTTTTCTAAAAACCTGTCAGGTCTTCCTTATGGGAAGAATCCGCGTCTTCTATCTCCTGGCGGCGGTGATCCTGGGCTGTGGGCTGTTCCTGGCTACCTGGAGCTACGCCGCCCAACCCACTCCCCCCCAAACGGACCAAAGCGCCAGCGATGACGTTGGCGTTCACTCAACGAGCCGGGCGGCCGGACTTCCGCGCCCGACCAGCCTGGTCAGCCGATCCGACGCGCCGGCCGGTGTTCTCTACGACAATGGCCCCCTGGTCAATAGCCCCGGCACGGGGGTAGGCGGAGCCGACGAAAGTGTGCTGCAAAACTTCACCCTGGGTATGAGTACCCTGGGCTTCGGCCACCAGCTTGTGGCTGGCAACCGCATCGCCGATGACTTTACCATCAGCGATCCTTACGGCTGGCAAATAGACCAAATCACCTTCTACGCTTATCAGAGTAACTCCGGCAACAATTCGACGATGACGGCCGTCAACTACCGCATCTGGGATGGCCCGCCCAACAACCCGGCTAGCGTCGTCGTCTTTGGCGATACGACTACCAACCGGCTAATCACCAGCACTTGGTCGAACATCTACCGGGTGACCGAGGAATCCACCGGCAATAACACGGAACGGCCGGTCATGGTCAACGTCGTTAGTGCAGGAGTCATTCTGACTGCCGGCGACTATTGGCTGGATTGGCAGACCGATGGCACGTTGACCTCTGGCCCCTGGGCTCCGCCGGTCACGATCAACGGCCAATCTACTACCGGCAATGGACTACGCTACCAGGGCAGCACGGGTTTGTGGTCGTCGGCCGTAGATAGCGGTACGAATACCCCACAAGACTTCCCCTTTATCCTTGAGGGAACCGTTCTGGCTGGCTATTGCGCCCCTGGCTTTGCCATTCCCGACGACGATCCGGCCGGGGTCAGTAGCAGCCTCACCCTGACCAATACCCACTACCTCCTGGATATGGACGTGATCCTCTCAGCCACCCATAGCTGGGTGGGCGACCTGAGCCTGACCCTGACTCACGACGACACGGGGATAAGCGTGACGCTGGTAGACCGGCCGGGGCTGCCGGGCGCGCCGGCCGGTTGCAGTGGCAACGATCTCCATAACACCCTGGACGATGAGGCCAGCTTGAGTATTGAAGACGATTGCACGTCTGGCCCGGACCCCACCCTGGCCTACATCCCTGGCGAACATTACGCGCCCAATGAGCCTCTCAGCGCGTTCGATTACGAGTTATTGGGCGGCTCGTGGACGTTGACCGCCACCGACAACGCCGCCACCAACGTGGGCAACGTTAATCTGTGGTGCCTGGCCCCCGTCGTCGGCCAACCGGCCGTCACCCTGACCAAAACGGTCGGGCTTGAGTCAAACCTCTGCGCTACCGGGGATTACCTCGTCGTAGAGCCTGGGGCAGAAGTGACCTATTGCTACCAGGTGACGAACACCGGCACGATGACCTTAACCACCCATGACCTGGTAGATACCGAGTTGGGCCCCCTCCTGACCGGTTTCTTTTACGATTTGCCCCCCGGCGCAACGACTTTACTCACCACCACCGTGACCATGACCCAGACGGCCGTCAATACCGCTACCTGGACGGCCTCAGTCGCCGGTGGCCCCTCGGCCGCCGCCAGCGACAGCGCAACGGTTATCGTCGCCGGCGATGAACCGCTGGTCTGTAATGGCCCGGCGGCTATCTTCGCCGAGGGTATCCCCGACAACTGGCGGGCGGCCGATAACCTGGGTACTGGCGTGGTCTGGACTGGCACAGGGGAGGCCGGTTACCCGGCCGATTGCGGCGAAGACAATTACACCGGCGGGGAAGGAGTGGCCGCCTGCGTCTCTAGCGATGAGTTCGGCCGGGCCGACTATGACACCGAACTATGGAGTCCAGCCTTTGACCTTAGTGGCTATCTGAACGTCACCCTGGATTACCTTGCCAATTTCCAGGCCTTCCGTACGACGGAACGGCTAGACCTGGACATCAGTGATGACGACGGCAGTAGTTGGACGAACTTGCTGAGTTGGAATAGCGATCACGGTTCCTTTCGCGGGACAACGGGCGAGGCCGTCTCCCTTGACCTCTCTACCTACGCCGGGCAGAGCGACCTGATTTTGCGCTGGCATTACTACGACACCGAAGCGAACGATTGGAACTGGTACGCCGAAATTGACGAAGTTTCACTGAGTTGTGATAACGTGCCGCGCGTGCCAGACGTGGCCGTAGAACCGGCGGCTATTAGCAGCACTCAATCGTTGAATGTCACCACCACCTGGCCGCTGACGGTTAGCAACGGGGGCAATGCCACCTTAACCTGGACGATAGACGAGTCGCCCCCTGGCCTATCCCCAATGATGCGGGCCACCCGCCCAACGGCCGTGCTGTATGACCAGACCGATAGCCCCGGTCTCAATAGCATTACCTCGCAAGAGTTCGAGGAGGTACGGGCCGATTTTGACAGCCAGGCGGCCGACGACTTCGTCGTACCGGCCGGCGAAACCTGGACGGTGGAGACGGTTTACGCGGGCGGCGTTTACTTCAACGGCCCTGGCCCCACCCCCTACGTCAACGTCTACTTTTACGCTGACAGCGGTGGGCTGCCCGGTGACGAACTGACCTTTTACGATGGCCTGACCAGCTTCAGCGACGTGAGTGGCACGCTGACCATTGATCTGTCGGCCGCCCCGGCCGTGCTGCCCGAAGGCACTTACTGGGTTTCCGTACAGGCGGATATGGACTTCACCCCTGGCGGACAGTGGGGGTGGACCGAGCGCACCATCCAGTCCAACAACCCCTCCGCCTGGCGCAACCCTGGCGATGGTTATGCCACTGGTTGCGCTGATTGGGAAGAACGCACCCTTTGCGGTATTGGTTCCGACCCTGACCTGATCTTTCAACTGCTAGGTACGTCCAGCAGTGGCGGCGAGCCGGGTTGCGCGCCAGGGGACATCACC
The DNA here is from genome assembly GCA_040751925.1 of Chloroflexota bacterium. GTDB lineage: Bacteria > Chloroflexota > Anaerolineae > Promineifilales > Promineifilaceae > JBFMFT01. Next base: position 2,538 of record JBFMFT010000085.1, on the reverse strand, counting down.
TGGGCCACTGTCTCGCCCACCAGTGGGGAGACGGCCGCCGGTGAGAGTTCCCCCATCACGATCACCTTCCATTCGGCCGGATTGACCGCCGGCGTTTACACGGGAACGCTCTGCCTGAGCAGCAACGACCCTGACGAGTCGCAAGTTCAGGTTCCCTTGACCTTGACGGTCGAAACCGCCCCGGCTATCGCCGTTGATCCGGCCGCCCTCTCCTCCACTCAATTTCCCAATACCCAGGTCACGCAGAGCTTGACCATCAGCAACGGCGGCACGGCCGATCTCGATTGGATTATCGAGGAAGAGCCACCAGGGGTGAGGGGCAATCTCCCCTCGCCCTGGGGAGGGGGACCCGGGGTGAGGGTTTCCACCATCCTCTACGACAACGGCCCCCTGATCAACAGCCCGGGTACAGGAGTAGGCGGCGCAGACGAGAGCATCGTCCAAACCACCAGCTTGGGTATGACGAACTTCGGCTTCGGCCATCAACTGTCGGCCGGCAACCGGGTGGCCGACGACTTTACGATTAGCGACGCGAACGGGTGGTGGATAGGCCAGATGATCTTTTACGCTTATCAAACTGGTTCTGGGAATAGCTCGACCATTACGGCTGTCAATTTCCAGATATGGGATGGCCCACCCAACCATCCGGCTAGCCGGGTCGTCTTTGGCGACACCACGACCAATCGCCTGACCAGCACCGCCTGGGGTAATATCTACCGCGTCACTGAGGGGACCACGGGCAGCAATACCGAGCGGCCGGTCATGGTCAACGTGGTTAGCGCGGGTGTCGCCCTCGGCCCCGGCACTTACTGGCTAGATTGGCAGACTGACGGCTTATCCAGCTTTAGCGGCCCGTGGGCCCCACCCATCACCATCAATGGTCTGAGTACGACTGGCGATGCTCTCCAATACACTCCCACGGGCGGCTGGGCGGCCATTATAGACACTGGCACAAACACGGCCCAGGGCCTCCCTTTCGTGGTGGAAGGCTCTGTGCGCGCCCCCTGTGCAGTGGCGGACATTGCCTGGTTTAGCGCGGTACCGGCCGCCGGAACAACCCTCCCTGGCGGGCGCGATAGTGTGACGGCGACCTTTGACTCTAGCGGCTTGACGACTGGCATTTACACTGGCACGCTCTGTATTGGCAGCAACGATCCCCGACGACCATTGGTACTGCTACCCATTTCGTTGGTAATCGCCGCCGAACCCACGCCGACCCCTAGCCCAACGCTCACGCTCACCCCCACCAACACACCTACAGCCACACCGACTCTCATGCCCACTGACGTAGAGATCAGCCGCTTTGATCACGCCCCGTCGCCAACGGCCGCCCTGCTCTGGCTGCTCCTGCTGATTTTCCTGGTGGTTGGGGCAGCCATCTTCGTCAAGCAGCAAACTCGGCCGCACGGCTGAAATTGGCGCATAACCTATTGCCCTGTGGTGGGTAAAGTGAAATTGAACTTTGCTCCGCCCCCTGGCGCGTCGGTGACCCAGATGCGACCGCCATGCGCCTCTACCGCCAGCCGGCAAAAAGCCAGCCCCAACCCCATTCCCTTACGGGCGTCCTTGCCTGGCAATCGTTGGAACTTATCGAAAATCAATTGACGGTACTCGTCGGGGATGCCTGGCCCCTGGTCGCTCACCGATACCAACAGGCGCGTTTCCTCAAAGAGTGAGGACGCTTCAACGGTGATGCCCTTGCCATCCTCGCTAAACTTGGTCGCGTTATCCATTAGATTGGTCAGGACGCGCCGGATCATGTCTTCGTCCACGTAGACGGCCGGTAAGTCGGGTTCGAGCTTGAGCCGCAGAGTCAGTCGCCGCCGCAGGAGACTCGGCTGCACAAACTCGGCCGCCTCTTCCACCAGCCGGGGCAGATGGACAGGGCGGCGTTCGGCAATTGCTTCGCCAGCTTCCAGGCGGCTCACGTCGAGCAGCGAGCGAATCAAGACGCGTAGCCGCTCACTGCTCCGTTTGGCAATGTCCAGCATGGTAGCCAGGTGTTCATTCTCACTGGGGTTGAGTTCGTAACCAATTAGCTCCAGACTGGCGATGATGTTGCCCAGCGGGTTCTGAAGGTCGTGCAGCAACATGGCCATCAGGTCCTCGCGCAAGGCTTGTAACTCCAACTGCTCGGAAATGTCGTGGTGAATCCATTGCAGCAATTCCTGGCTGCTGGTCACAATGCTCTTGGCGTGGACTTCCACCGGAATCAGGTTGTTGTTTCTGGGGATGATGCGACTGGTGAAGACCCGCACCTCGCCCTCTTGGAACGGCCGCGACTGACGCAGGTCGGGCAGAGTGCTGCCAGGCGCGTGCAGGTCGCCGACGTGCATGGCCGCCAGTTCATCGCGGCCGTAACCCAACAGTTCAACGGCCCGCCGGTTGGCCTCGACGATCCGGCCCTCTACGTCGGTGAGGATAATCGGGTCAATGCTGTCCTCGAACAACCCTAGATAGCGGGCTTCGGCCGCTTGAATTTGCCGGAATTGCTGGGCGTTGGCAATGGCGCTGCTGGCCAGGTTAGCCAGGCTGACC
>JBFMFT010000084.1:0-13767 GCA_040751925.1 Chloroflexota bacterium | reverse complement strand
GGGTGAGGGTCTATTAATATTACGTGACGGTCACCTCAGAGTCGTGACCTCACCGGTGACCCCCGGCACTGCCAGGCGCGGCCGTCTCCCTGTACTATGCGGGTAGCTGGAGGCTAGTCGCTCTCTGGTCGTGTTTTTCTGCCTCGGTGAGCAGAAACCATCATCCTATTTTTGGAGAAAGTTACTCATGAAAACAGACGTGGTGATCGTTGGCGGCGGGCCAGCCGGTTCGTCTATGGCCATGTTCTTAGCTAGAGACGGTATTTCTTCTGTGATCCTCGAGAAAGAAACGTTCCCCCGTTTCCACATTGGCGAGTCCATGACCGGGGAAACGGGCGGCCTCATCCGCAACCTGAAATTAGAACACAAAATGGAGAATCCGGATAACGTGTGCATTAAGCTCGGGTTGACGGTTTATGGCAATGATAAGGGTAGCCAGTGGTACGTGCCGGTGAAGGCGCGGGATAAAGACTGGAACCTGTACGACCAACCCACCTGGCAGATTCGCCGCAGTTGGTTCGACAAGATGATGCTCGATTCGGCGCGGGAGCGGGGCGTCCCTGTTCTCCCCGGCGCAGCCACCAAACCCCTGTTTCACGACGACGGCTCGGTGCGCGGGGTGCAGGTACAGATGGCCGACGGCGGCTTGCAGGACATCGAGGCGGACATGGTGGTGGACGCTTCCGGCCAGCACACCTTCCTGGCGAACGCTGGGGTGACCAGCCGCAAGTTTCGCGGCAATTACGATAAGCAGATCGCCCTGTTCTCCCACTTCGCCGGGGCCGTCCGCGACCCCGGCCCGCACGCTGGCGACACCCTGATCTTCTACCAGGCCAAATACCATTGGGGCTGGTTTATCCCGATTGACCAGGAAGTCACCAGTATTGGCATCGTGACACCGGCCGCCTACTTCCTGTCCAAAGGCGAGAACAAAAAGGCGTTCCTGTTACGCGAGTTGAAAGACCTCAACCACGAGTTGGCCCGGCGCACGGCCGAAGTCCAGTTAGTTGACGAGGTACGGGCCACCCCCAATTACTCCTTCCAGGTCAAGGATTACACGGGCAAGGGCTTCATGTGCATCGGCGACTCCCATCGTTTTGTGGACCCCATCTTCTCCTTCGGCTTGATCGTGGCGATGAAGGAGGCCCAACATGGGGCGCGGGCCATCCAAGCCTACTTGAATGGCAAGGATCGGGACCTGCCCAATCCCTTCGCCGCCCACCAGAAATTCGTGGACATTGGCACAGACGTTTACGAGGACATCACCGATCTATTCTGGGACTACCCGGTTGTCTTTGCTCTCCTCAGCCACCAACGCCACCCAGACGAGATGACCGACGCCCTAGCCGGCCGTCTGTTTGAGAACCCCACCGGGCCGATTTTGGACACGGCGGCCAAGCTGTTGAAGCGGCGACCCGGCGACAGAACCAACGGCGCGCCCAATGGCTCCCGCTACCACGACGATCCCCTGCGCGAGCGGCGCAACCCCGACGCCCTGGAATACACGGCCGTCGCCATCCCCACTTAGTCATACAACTTCGTGGTTCGTAGTAGGCACTTTAGTGCGCTAAATCGCCTACTACGAACCTGGCTAATCGAAGAAAACCTACCGGGTTTGGGAGATGTTGACGCGCCCGGCCGCCGGGTGGTATATTACCGGCCGGAAGATGAAGCAAGGCTCCCTTTTGCTCCTGCCGATGGATATACCCCAGGTTGCGCCTGACCTGGGGCGTGGGGCTGCCACGGAGCAACTGCCCAGACTGGACATACAGCCTGAACTCAGAGAGCGTCTGCTGCCCTTCTGCCGGCTGCGATACGGCCAGGTCTGGCAAGACCTATGCCGGACTTTATGATCTTGATGCGGGAATTTCCGACGTTACGGCCGCGTAATTTCATCACCATGCGGAACCAACGGGGCTACGGTACACAGAAGAACTGGATGTGGGTGCGCCAGGAATTACTTTACTACGTCAAGGGTCAACCAGTCTTTCATGTGGAAGCGGAATATACCGACATCCCCAGGCTTTTGCGCGGCTACTACAAAGAAGTGAACGGCCGGCTCACGGAAAACCTGGAACGCAGCAAGTCAGAGAATATCCGGGCGGGGAATGTGTGGGTGGATGTTCAGCAGGTCTTCTATCGCCTGGAAGAGAATGTACCCGGCTGTTACGCCCAAAAGCCCCTGAAAGCCATCGAGCGCATCATGCAGGCCGGCAGTCAGGCCGTATACCAGGTAGGAGCTGTGTCATTAGTGGACACAGTTGTTTCTAAGGCTCATTAGTAAGATGGTGGGGAGCCAGGATGTAGTGGCGACGGTCGGCCGGTATTTTGGCCTAACCAACCTGCGGCCGGGCCAATTAGAAGCCATCGAAAGCATCCTGGCCGGCCGCGATACATTGGTCGTCATGCCGACGGGCAGCGGCAAATCACTCATCTACCAGACGGCCGCCCTCCTTCGCCCTGGTCTGACCCTGGTCATTTCCCCCCTCATCGCCCTCATGCACGACCAGGTAGCCAGCCTGGCCGGCCGCGACCTGCCCGCCACTTACATCAACAGTTCCGTGCCGCTAGGGGAGCAGCAACGCCGCTTGCAAGCGATGGCCGAGGGGCGCTATCGCCTGGTCTACGTGGCTCCTGAGCGGTTACGCAGTCTGGCTTTCCAGGAAGCGTTGGCCCGGATACCCGTCGCACTGCTGGCAGTGGACGAGGCCCATTGCATTTCCCTGTGGGGACACGATTTCCGGCCGGATTACCGGCGTCTGGGCGAAGCCCGCCGTCAATTGGACAATCCCGTCACAGTGGCCCTTACCGCCACGGCCACCCCGCCCGTGCAAGCGGACATCGAGCAGAGTTTGGCTCTGAAGAATACCCGGCGGATTGTGGCCGGCTTCAACCGGCCGGAACTGACCTACCGCGTCTATCCAGCCGCCGACGAGGTGGTGAAACTGCAAACGTTATCTGGCCTGCTGGTCAGTTGGCGCGAGGGGGCAGCCCTGGTGTACGTGGGCACGCGCCACCAGGCCGAACAAGTTGCTTCGTTCCTGCGGCAGATGTTGGGGTTAGAGGCGGTGGCCTATCACGCCGGGTTAGACCTCGACCACCGGCAAAGTATTCAGGTCGCCTTTCGCGCCGGCCGCCCCCTGGTCGTCGTCGCTACCAATGCTTTTGGCCTGGGGATTGACCGGCCGGACGTGCGCCTGGTGGTTCACTACACCTTACCCGGCTCGCTGGAACTCTACTACCAGGAGGCGGGGCGGGCCGGTCGCGATGGTCAACCGGCCCAGGCCATCCTGATCTACAACCCGGCCGACCGCGCCCTCCACGACCACTTCTTGAGCGGTGTGGCTCCCTCCCGGCTGGAACTGCTGGCCCTATACGATAGTCTGCCGGCCGCCCCCTCTGGCGACTGGACGACCGAGGCGGAACTGGCCCGGCGCAGCCATTTAGCCAGCGACAAGATACGGCTCTGGCTGGCTCAACTGGAAGCGGCCGGCCTCGTCACCCGTCTGGGCGACGCGGGCCAGCGGATGCGCTTGCGCCGTGAAACCTGGTCAGAGACGGCCGTCCAGACCACCCTGAATCATTTCGGCCGCTATCGCCGCCACCGCCAGAAGCAAGTTGAGCAAGTCATTCATTACGCCCGCAGCCACCGTTGCCGTCGCCGTATTTTGTTGGCTTACTTTGGTGATGAGGGGACGGCCGAGAGCGAAGTGTGCTGCGACTATTGCCAGGTGGTCAACCAGCCGTCTGGCGCACCTCTGGGGCGCGTGGCCCGCCGGTTCATGGTCAGAATGGGACTCTACCACCCCCGGCCGCAACCGTTACCGGCCGCGCCCATCGGCCAAGACCAGATCGTTACCTTCCTGAAGAATCAAGCGCAACAATTAGACGGCCCCTGGTCGGCTGGCTGGGCGTTGGGTTATCACAGTCAATTTCAGACGGCCGGCCGCCAGCGCACCGAAATCGGCGAATTAGTCTGGCGGCTCAAGTACCGGCAAGACCGGCACGCCCTGCCGTCGTTGGTGGAGCGGCTGGTCGCTTTTTGGCAGGAGCGGCCGGAACTGGCGGCCGTCGAAGCCCTGATCCCCATTCCGCCCTCCGTCGCCCGCAGCCACGAGCCGGTGCGGCTGGTGGCCGAAGCGTTGGGCGCAAGAGTGGCGCGGCCAGTGTGGCCCATCCTGGTCAAGACGCGGCGCACCGCTCCCCAGAAGGAAATGCACAGCCGCCATCAGAAACTAGCCAATGTCGCCGGAGCCTTTGCCTTGCACGGGGCAGAAGTGCGCGGCCGGTGCGTGCTGCTCCTGGATGACCTGTACGATTCCGGCGCGACCCTGGCCGAAGCGACGCGCCTTTTGCAACGGGCCGGGGCGGGGCCGGTTTATGTCCTGGCTCTCACCCGCACCGCCCACACCGACGTGTAGGGCACGCTTTTAGCTTGCCCAGAGGCGGTCAAGTTGAAAACATGACCTACAATAGGTCACGTATATTACGCGACAAACTAGCGATTGAAGGCTTCGTGGGTAGCCAGGACGTCACCACTGCCCGTCTTTAGATGATTGACGATGACAGCAATGTTTTGCCCATTGTCGGTCGTTACAACGGCCGAGCCGTCAAATGTAGTAGCCGTTGGCGGGATTGGATAGAAAGTAGCTGAGGCATTGGCTTGGATGGTCTGGATCGTCGAGCTATGGACGCTGCCATCCGTATTGTAGTAGGTAATGGTCACAGTGGTTGAGCCTGTACCTGCGTTTTGCACCTGTAGCCCGGTACTCCAGTTGTACCAGTTCCGGAAAATGCGGGGGGCTATGGCTTTGGGGGTTGGTTGGGCGATGGCCCGGTAGTCAGAGCCTTGTGGCGTGTTGGTTCGGAGTTGGTTGACCTGGGCGGCCGTAGACCAGGTGGTGGGGCCAAACTTAGCCGACAAAACCGTCGTGCTGGTGCAACCGGCCGGGGGTGCCGGATAGACGGTGATGGAACGATAGGGCTGGACGTTGCTATAGTAGTAAGTAGAACAGGCGGCCGGGCCGGACGGCAAATAATAAGTCGCCGAAAGGGTTTGGGCGATGGCGTACGCGTTTTGCAGGTTGAAGCCAGAGGCGTAACCGTAGTTGTTATTCTGGATCAACGGGGCGTATAGGGTGTTGGCCAGACCAATGGCATTGGAAGTCTCTAGCAAGGTGTTGTAGGTGCTTTCGTCGTACTGGTTTGACGTTACCGCGAGCGGTTGGGAAGCAGTTATCTGGGCCGAACCGACGAAGGTGCTGCCGAGACAACTAAAGCTGCCATCCACGGTGTAGAGCCTCTCTGTGCCACCAGCCTCCAACGTGTAAGTCTTAGTGCAGTCACCCCCTTGTGTTCCATACTTGAAGTTCACCGTGACGGTCGTCGTGGCCGGCCCCGCGTTTTGGATGCTGATCAAATTATTCCAACCATAGTTATTCCGGTGAACCAGGGGAATCATAACGGATGTGTCGGGCTTGGTAACCCCCAAATAGGCAGAACTGGAGAAGGGCGAACTATGCTCATTGAGAACAGCTACAGCGACATCTTCGCTGGACACGACCATGGCTGAACCGGAAAAGCCACTGGGTGGGGTGAAACTCAGCGTAGCATTGGTATTGATATAATCTGTTCGTTGAGATTGGATCTCTCCGGTGGTTTCAAAGTAGGTTGTGTTGACCTGCGCCCGTTTCGTACCGCTGTTACGCACGTAAATCGTGCTGTTCCAGCCAACGAAGCTCCCTCGGATGAATGGTAACCAGACTGGGTAAAGTCCTACATACGTGGTTTTCCCTGCCAAAACTGTGTGCCACCCCATATCGGTGCCATTACTGAGGGTGACATGGTAAGTGCCTGGCGAGACGTCAGTTGTCCCCCAGTTTTCCACCAGGATGTCGTCTTCGTTGAGATCGTCATGATTATAAGTTTGACTCGATCCATACCCCCAACCAGCTTGTTTCTGCAGTCCATAGACGAGTATACCGCCCACTGGGTCGCCATTGGTATTTGTCACTTTGCCAACGACTGTGCCAGTAGTGCCATTGTAGGGTGTTAGCCATAGTTCCGGGTTGCGTGAGCGGGTTTCTGACTCCAAAGTGTTTATTGGTTCGATCTCTCGACTTGCCTGCGGGTGAAGAACAATTTGCAGATGCAAATGATCTGCTTCTGAGTTACCAGTGTCATCTGCTCGGGCAATTAGAGTGCCTGCATTGACGTGCTGACCTTCTGTAACGAGAACTTGATTTTGTTGAAGATGTAAATAAAGTGAATACACGTAGGCCATTTGCTGTGACACTCTGTCATAATGTTTCTCATCGTGCTCGATTAGGACGAAGTTGCCTACATTCGGGCAATTTGGTGGCCCACAACCATCCTGCCTTCCTTCCTGCAAATCGCGCACAGTTCCGGCGGCTACAGCATAGACCGAATCCCCACGATCTACTCCTGCTGAAAAATCAACACCTTTGTGAACCGCAGCGCCTTCACCATATAGGTAGCTTTGTAATATAGGTTCGTCAGCCAACGCAACCGGCCGATTAACACGATAAGCCGCGTACGAACCTGTTACCGATATAACGAGTAGGAAAGCGGCAATGAGTAAGATGGCTCGGAAGATGTATCTAGATAAAGGCAAGTGACTCATCTCAAGTCTCCCACAGCAAAATTGGAGACGGTCCCCGTGTTGACTGCTGTTGCGGTTCCATCCCCAAGAGAGAAAAGCAACGGATCTAGTTCGTAACGCCCCACTACCAAGCGTGTTCCATCAGGGCTCCAATCGGCAGCGACAACGGATCCAAGATTGGCCGTGAGGCGGCGAAGGTCTGCATTATCTAATTTGAGCAACCATAAATCACGGTCGTAGCTTTCCTCACTTCTTTCATATAAATGGTAGCCAGTCATGAACAACCATTGGTTGTCCGGAGAAAGAACATATGTGTCTACAACCATTTCTTGAGTTAGCTGTGTCTGTCCCCCAGTTATCACGGAAACTGACCATAGATTTTGAACTGAGTGATAGTGGGACGTGTCTCTCCCCCCTTCCTGAGAGAGAAAGAATATCTGTTGTCCATCTGGCGACCACGTGATCCCATAAATTGGGAAATCTTGATTTAATAACTGGCGTGGTGGCGCCTCATTTTCTGCGTGAATCAACCAGATGGTAGATATACGTTGATATGCTCCGTAGTTATATAAGTATGCAATTTGCGTCGCATCAGCCGACCAAGCATACTCCGCAATATGCGTGATGGGGTCTTCATGCCTCACCACTCGCTCGTGTAACAGTCCAGTTTCCAAATCGGCGATCCACAAACCACCGTACTCCTCCTTGAGAAAAGCAATGTACCGACTGTCTGGGGACCACACAGGTTGAACGCCCTCGCTGACGAAGTTCACGCTGCGCGTCTCAACGTCAAATACATAAATACTGAAGCTGAAAGGCTCGCCCTGATAAGTCAACTCATTTTTATCCACGACTACTAGCGCCAGCTTTTGGCGATCTGGCGAAACCACCACGCGCGGGCCACTCCAGCAACAATCAGTTCCCTCCATCGGATGAGCTGTCAGCCATTGGCCCAAGCGTTGCAGCGTGTCAACCAGCAATTCGCGGTTTTGACCTTGGTCGTCAACCCGCCAAATTTCGTTATCTTGCCAATAGTAAATCCAAAAGGACTGCTGTGTTTTCCCAACCACTTCGGGAATGATCGGGGGGGCAGTTGTCGGGATAGGTGTGACAAATGGAGTAGGTACAATAGTAGGCGCAGGTGGCACCGTAGGTGAGGGCAGCCCTTCCGGTGGTTCAGGCGTGTACGGGGCCCGGGTTGGCAGCGGGTAAGGCTGTGGGGTGAACGTCGGTTCTGACGTTGGCCCCGGATAACCTGGTTCGGTGGCTACCGACGTGATCGTTGGCGTCAATAGGGTTGTCGGGGTTGGCTCATTGGCCCCCGGCAAGCAGGAAGTTACGAGCAGGGCGGTCAACAGCCCCCAAAACAGGGATAATCTCGATTGGTAACCCATCTTTGCCTCCGGGGGATGCTAGAGAGAGGGTATGATTCAACTTAGCTCACGATTCTGGCGAGTTCTGTGCATCCCCTTATAATTATCCTCATTATAGGTTTTCTTCAGTCCAAAGTCCAGGCGATTTGTCACGTTTCCCACGTGACGTTTGTCATAACTTGGAACGGAGAAACCGGGTCCCGTTTTGTAGGAGTATGAGCAAAGTCCACTGGTTGGCCCTTTGTACGTTGCCTGGTGTGGGTGGAGCGACCGTCCGCGAAGTGATCCAGCGTTTCGGCCGCGTGGAAGCTGTCTTTGACATGCCCGACGAGGAGTTGCTGGTGGTCAAACGACTGGCGAAAGTCCTGCCCCAATTGCGGGCTGTCTCTCTGGACGCTGTGCGGGTAGAATTGGGCGATATGATAGATGGGGGCATCCATGTCCTTACCTGGGACGATACGGAGTATCCGGCCAATCTCCGGCCGCTGCGCGACGCCCCACCCATCCTTTACGCCCAGGGGACGCTGCTACCCCAGGACGAAAAGGCCGTGGCGATTATCGGCTCACGCCAACCATCGCCCCCGGCCGTCGAATGGGCCGCAACACTCGGCCGTGAACTGGCCGCTCGTGGCCTGACCATCGTTAGTGGATTGGCGGTGGGGATTGATACGGCCGCTCACCAGGGCGCGCTGCAAGCCGAGGGCGGCCGCACCCTGGCCGTCCTGGGCAGCGGGCTGAACCGCATCCATCCCCGCCAAAATACCGAGTTGGCCCAGGCCATCAGCGAACGAGGGGCCTTGCTGTCCGAGCAGCCACCTGATGAACCCGTCCGTAAGCAGAGCATGATGATCCGCAACCGCCTGATCAGCGGCTTGAGCCGGGCGGTGATCGTGGTCGAGGCCCAATCCACCCTCAACAGCGGCAGCCTGGATACGGCCAAACGGGCAATCAACCAGGGGCGACCACTCATGGCTGTACCCGGCAGCCCCGGCGCAGACGCCTTGCTGCTGGCCGGGGCCATCCCCATCCGGCCGGACGCCCTGGATTTTGACTACTTGTGTCACCTGGTAGGACACGGATTAGGAGAATGAATAGATGATGAAAGTTGAACGACGGGCTTCACGCCTGTCTGAACGGAGGGCCGGCCGCCTGATTGCCGGTCTCTCGGTGTTGGTTATTCTGGCGGTCGCCGCCCTGCTGCTCATTCCCCGCCAAACCCGCTTAGACGTTTCCCTACTCCCGCGCCTCAACGCCCTCTTGAACGGAGCCAGCGCGGTCTGCCTGGCGATTGGCTATTTCCTCATCCGCCGCCGGCGGATCAAACAGCACCGGCTGTGCATGTTGACCGCTTTTGGCTTATCGGCCGCCTTCCTCGTCTCCTACGTCGTCTACCACGCCCTGGCTGGCTCGCGGGCCTTTACGGGGGAGGGGTGGATACGGCCGGTTTATTTTACCCTACTCATCTCGCACGTGGTGCTGGCGGCGGCCGTCCTACCCCTGGCCCTGACGACGTTATACCGGGCCTGGCGCAGCGACTTCGGCCGCCACCGCCGCCTGGCTCGCTGGACTCTCCCCCTCTGGTTCTGGGTTTCCGTGAGTGGCGTTTTGGTATATATTCTGTTGTATCATTGGCGCTGAACGAACTCCGGTTCTGGAGGAATAAGCCATGTTGGTTTCATCGTTAGAAGAAGCCCAACTACTGTTACAACAATTCTGGCAGGATAGAACTTTACCTTATATTTTTGTTGAAGGAGAAGCTATTTCTTGCCTATCCTTGCTTGCTTCTAACAGCGTTGACACTGTCATGACCAGTCCTCCTTACTGGCAGAAACGAGAATATGCCAACCATCGCTCCATTGGCAGCGAACCCACGATTCAGGCCTACGTGGACTCCTTACTACAAGTCTTTGCGGAAATAAGGCGCGTGTTGAAACCCACTGGCTCCTTCTGGTTGAACCTGGGAGATTCATATAAAGACAAAAACCTGTGTGGAATTCCCTGGCGAGTAGCTATTGCTCTGCAAGATAGACAGGGCTGGATACTACGGAACGCTGTTGTGTGGAGTAAACTCAAGGGTGCGCCTGATAACTCGGAGGATAAGCTGCGTAATGTCCACGAGCTTGTCTTTCATCTCGTCAAGCAAAAGGAGTATTACTACGATACGACCCAGGTTCGCAATAAGCCAAAGTCAACGGCCGTTCGTAACGGTACCATCGTTACAGCCACGGGAGTTTCAGGGGTCAACTATAGGCGACAGATTCAGCGGAGTACTGCTCTTACTGAGGAAGAAAAGTCGAACGCTCTGCGGGCACTTGACCTGACTTTGGATAAAGTAGCCAGTGGTGAACTGTTCGACTTCAGGATGATCATTAGAGGGCAACAGAGAACGACCCACTCGCGCTCACCGAAAGTTTCGGGGCGGGCGGCCGAATTGGAGAAGAGAGGATTTTATATTCTTCCCTATGATAATCGTGGCAGTAAGCCGGGTGACGTTTGGGAGATTATACCTGAGGACCAGTGGCGAACAGACTCCCACGACGCCCCCTTCCCCGAAGAACTCTGCACAATTCCCATCCAGTTGACGTGTCCACCAGGAGGAATTGTTTTAGATCCCTTTGCTGGCACAGGTACGGCCGTACTGGCGGCCGTCAAACTCCGACGCCGAGGTATAGGCATAGACATAGCCAGAGAATACCTGGAAATTGCCTCGTCGCGTTTGGCTAATTGCCAGCCCCAACTTCTATGAGGAGCCAAGTGCCCTTCCCTAAAAGAGTGCTGGAACTGTACACCTACACGGCCGAACAGGGTTTGTCAAGAGAAGAGTGGCAGACTGTTTTGACGGGCGAATACTGCCGCTATCTGGAAGGAAGGTGTGATAAGATCAGGAAGAGCCAACCAAAGATTACCATTGGCTCCTGTACAGCAGGCTTCAAAGGAAGTCCCGTGATGATTTGTCCCCACCGATTTCTCCAGCGCCGGCAGATTTTCATGGACGCCTTACATCTGCTGCGAAATCACACGCCGGGGAACCAGCTTCACGTCGTATCTGAAATCGCCATCCCCGGTGGAAGTGTTGATTACTTCGTTACCTCTGTCAGCCGGGGTGAGGTAAGGGACTACGTAGCCCTGGAGATACAGACCCTTGACACAACTGGAACTGTCTGGCCTGCACGGCAGCAATTCCTTGAGGCATTACAGATCAATCAAACTCAGGGTGAGCCAATGGGTGGGAAACAGAGCTATGGGATGAACTGGAAGATGACAGCCAAGACGATTCTTGTGCAACTGCACCATAAGCTGAAAACGCTCGAATTGTTGGGTAAGAATATGGTCCTGGTATTTCAAGACGTCTTCTTCCATTACGTTACGGCCGAATTCTCGACTTCGGGATTAAGGGACGCTACCCCAGGCGACTCCGCTCATTTTCACGTGTATAGCTTGAACCAGGAAGGAAGCGGTGCGTTTTCCATAGAGCTTGCCGAACGACGTAGCACAACGGCCGCCGGTATTGAGCAGATGCTGGGGATGCAGCGATCGGCCGATTTGCCCGAAGAAATGCTGCTGGCGAGAATTCAGGCAAAGATAAGCGATGCAACCCTGCTGAGAATCTGAAATACCTCTTGGTGGCTCACTAACCCAGACCGGACAGGTTTTCCGAAACCTGTCCGGTCTAGGGGCTAGAATTTGGCGGCCAGGTAGTAGCGCATCATCTGCCGCCAGGTGGGCCAGTCGTGGGGCATGTCGTAGCCCCATAGGTCGAGTTCGTGGGGGATGCCCTTCTCAGACAGGGTGGCCGACAGCCGGCGGGAGGCGTCGGGGTTCTCGTAGTCGCCCTGGCCGGTCAGGACGTGGATGTGCCGCTTTTGGCGGAGCAAGGGCAGGTAATAGTCGTCGTTCAAGTGGGGCAGATAGTCTACGGGGTTGTTGAAGTAGATGTTCTCGTCGTAGTAGTCCCCCTGGTAGTAGCCGCGAATGTCGTAGCTGCCGCTCATAGCGATCATGCCATCAAAAAGGTCCGGCCGGCGGAATAGTTGGTTGGCGCAGTGGAAAGCCCCCAGGCTGGCCCCACAGGTGATAATACCGACCCGGCCGCGACAGCTATGCCAGATGTAGGGTACTACTTCGTCGTAGAGGTAGTTGTTGTACTGGGCCTGGCGGATGCCTTTTAGTTTGGGGTGGACTTCCCGATTCAGCCAGCTATGTTTGTTGATGCTGTTAATCGAGAAGACCTTGACTTTACCCGCTTCGATGTATTCCTGGATGGCGTCTATCATCAGGAAGCGTTCGTATTCCAGGTAGTCGGCCGCCGCAGTGGGGAACAGCAGCAAGGGAAAACCGTAGTGGCCGTAGGTCACAATTTCCATCCATCTATCCAGGTTGGGGCTATGCCAGCCATCGAGAACGCGATCCATTCCTAATCTCCTCTATGTAGGGCAAGATAAAATCTTGCCCTACATTATAACGGAAATCAGGCGATGCCCAAACCCTGTAGATGGCTCTGTAACCAACTTTGCTCGTGGGCAGAAAGGGCGGTGGTGGGCGGCCGGCGATAATTCACAAAATCGTCGTAGCCGCCGTTGTCGTAACAGAGGTTGAAGATGGCCTGTAAATCCAGCACCACGTCGGGGTCTGGCTCGCGCAGGGGAACGCGGATACGGGGGAGGCGGCGCGATAGGGGAATGGGATAGGCTTGCATTCGGCGGGGCCGGCCGGCGCGGCCCAGACAGACCAGGTAACGCCAGGGGGGTAGGTCGGCCAGGCCCGCAAGGGGGGCGGCAACGGTGTGTAGGCCCTGGCCCAGAAGGTCTATCTCGACCAGGTGGGCGCGGCTGTCCAAGACCTCACGCTGCTTTTCCAGGTAAAGGTCGTGCCCTTCACCTATCGTCTTGTTGGATGGACTCAGGACTTCTATAACAGTCACCACTTCTCCTCCGGCCGTGTGAATGATCTCGATGAAGGGTTCTCGATGTTCAACGGGAGGAAGCATGATCTCGTAGGGTTCGTCGGCTTCGTCCACCGCCGGTTCCAAGAGGGCTGCGCCGCCGGGGGCAACGGGTACCCTTTCCAAAGGCGGCCGGCGAAGGAGGGTCACGTCGGGGTAGATGTTGCGGAGAGGAGTGCCGACCACGTAGACCCGTTCGCCAATGCGGGCGTGGTATTCCGGGCGAACTTGAGGCTGTAGAACGTCTCGACTGTAAGTGATGAGGCCCTGGTGAACGCCCGGCCACAAGGCCGGGTCTTCCAGGTAAGGGTCCATTCCAGGAAATGGGCTAGGCATGGTGTTTTCTCCTACGTTTCCACTATTATACCACAGTGTCAAACCCGTCAGGTTTTGTCCGCGCCTTGACAAGTGGGGGTATAATGGGGGAATGGCGGCCGACGACAGACGGCCGGCCTGGAGGCTCCTATGAAGCGTCGCGTGGTCATTACCGGCCTGGGAACGTATAACCCGTTGGGCAATGACGTGGAAAGCACCTGGCAGCGGGTGGCGGCCGGGGAAAGCGGCATCGGCCCCATCACCCTCTTTGACGCTACTGACTATAAGACTCACTTTGCCGGAGAGGTGAAGGGGTTTGAGCCGGTGGCCCACTTCGGCCGTAAGGAAGCCCGGCGGATGGATCGCAGCACCCAACTGGCCCTGGCGGCGGCCGGTCAGGCGTTGGCCGACGCCGGTTTGCCCATTGGCGAGAGTGAGCGGGTGGGCGTCATCTTGGGAACGGGTATCGGTGGCTTAGGCACCATTGTCGAAAATGTGCAGATTCTCAACCAGCG
>JBFMFT010000083.1:0-13946 GCA_040751925.1 Chloroflexota bacterium | reverse complement strand
CGAGATCGAGGCGGCCGTCATCGGCCCCTACGCCAGCGTGGACGCCGGGGTGTGTATCAAGAACGCCGTCGTCCGCAACAGCATCGTGGATCATGGAGCCTACCTGGCCGACTGCGTGCTAGACGGCTCTCTGGTCGGCGAAGATACGAAAGTGACCGGCCGGGGCAAGGCGTTGTTTGTGGGGGATAATTCCATCGTAGATATAGGCTAGAGGTAGCGGGTGGCAGGTGGCAGGTCGCAAATAAGAAACGTGCCACCTGCTACTTGCCACTTGCCACTTGAGGAACATTCTATGCGTAACTTCATTTCCGAACGGGTGGCCAGGACGCCGCCCTCCGGGATTCGTAAATACTTCGACATTGCCGCCACGATGCAGGACGTGATTTCGCTGGGGATTGGCGAGCCGGATTTCATTACACCCGCGCCTATCCTAGAAGCGGGTATAGCCTCGTTGCGGCGAGGAGAAACGCAGTACACGTCTAATAGTGGTACACTGGCGTTGCGCCGGGCTCTCAGTCGCCACTTACAGCAGCTTTACGGAGTCTTTTATCACCCAGACGACGAGATTCTGATTACGGTGGGGGTGAGTGAGGCCCTGTACCTGGCGATGACGGCCGTCGTTGACCCCGGCGACGAGGTGATTATCCCCGAGCCGTGCTTCGTGGCTTACGCGCCGGAAGTGACATTCGCCGGCGGTGTGCCAGTGACGGTGCCAACTTACGTGCAGGATGCGTTCCAGGTGACGGCCGCTACCATCGAGAAGGCCATCACCCCCCGCACGAAGGCGATCTTGCTTGGCTATCCCAACAACCCAACGGGCGCGGTGATGACGCGGACTGTCTTGGAGGAGATTACCGCTCTAGCCGAACGGTACGACCTGCTCCTCCTCTCGGACGAGATTTACGACCGGCTGGTGTATGGGATTGAGCATACCTGCGTGCCGGCTTTGCCGGGGATGCGCGGCCGCACGATTCTGTTAGGCGGCTTTAGCAAGGATTACGCCATGACCGGCTGGCGGATTGGCTATGCCTGCGCCAACCCGGACCTGCTGGCGGCCATGCGGAAAGTTCACCAGTATACCATCATGTCTGCCCCGACGACGGCCCAGGCGGCGGCCGTCGTCGCCTTAGAACAGGGTGACGAACACGTGGAGGAGATGCGCCAGACCTATGACCGCCGTCGCCGCCTGATTGTGGACGGCTTCAACACGCTGGGGCTGGAGTGCTTTGAGCCGCGGGGGGCTTTCTACGCCTTTCCTTCGATTGAGCGCAGTGGGATGAGCAGTGATGAGTTTGCCACCCGATTGCTGCACGAGGAACGGGTGGCGGTGGTGCCGGGGGAGGCCTTTGGCGAGAGCGGCCGGGGCTTTGTGCGGGCTTCCTATGCCACGTCGTATGAGAAGATTGCCGAGGCCCTCAATCGCCTGGAGTCGTTCTTGCGTCGGTATGGTTGATCCACGAAGGAAGCGAAGGGGCACGAAGTGGGGAGGCGGCCGGGCCTGTGCCTATGTCCCCGGATGGTTAAACGTATTCCTCGAATTCGTCTGGTGTCTCATCCAATTGGAGTAAGGGCCTTTGCACGGGCATACGGCCGCCTTGAAAGTAAAGGGTGTCGCTAGTCTGGGTGTCGAAGTTGGTGATCAGAACTTCGCGGTTCAGGACTCGTTCGGGACTGCGCTTTCTGGCGTTCATGCCAGAGTACGACTGCACGGGAATGATATTGTAACCCGCGTACATCTGGTAGATTTCGGGCAGGTCGTAGGAGGAAAGAATCCACCGGCATTTGGTCTCGGAGAGGCGCAAGGCCAATCGCTGGTGATCTTGCCAGTCTTGCATATTATACTTATAGTTACAGCCATTCTGCGGATAAGGCGGATCAAGGTACATAAAGGTCTTCGGCCGGTCGTAGCGATCCAGGCATTGCTCCCAGGTGAGATTTTCGATGATAACCGTGCGTAAACGCTCGTGGACGGGCTGTAGCCGCTGGCGCAGGTGTTTCAGAGCGCCGATCAAGCGATTGCCGTGACCGCCATCAGAAATGCTGGTTTGGAAGCGGGGATAATCTAGCTCACCGCCCCAGCCGGCCATGATAAGATAGTAGAAGCGATGCGCCCGCTGCACGTTGGATAATGCGGCCGGATCCAGTTGGGCCAGCCGCTCAAATTCGGCGCGGGATACGAGTTCCCATTCAAAGGATGCGATCAGTTGTTCCGGATTGTCTTTCAATACGCGGAAGAAGTTGATTAGCTCCTGGTCAATGTCGTTAAGCACTTCGACCGGGCTGGGTGGCTTGCCAAAGAGGACCCAGGCTGCGCCGGCAAAGGGTTCGACGTAGCAGGTGTGGGCGGGAATGATGGGAATGATCTGCTCGCGCAGCCGGGATTTTCCACCTACCCACCGAATGGGGCTGTTGACCATTTTGTAATTGTCCAGAACTATTTTTGACACCAACTTGCTCAGTCACGTGCCAGTCTGTCGTCAGGAAAAAGAGAGCAGCACGCGAATGGACGCTACCCAGATTTCAGATAGACGTAGCCTGTTGGTTCTGATTCAGCACAATCAGCCCCACCGAGTTCGTCCCTCTCCATTACTTTTGCAACCAACTCCAAACCTGCTTCAGCAAAGGCTGGCTCAAAATCATAGCTCTTGCCTTTCTTCTCAGTTGGCTCGACTACAACCACTCTGCCGACGCTCGGCTTGATAAGACGCGCCATAGTGTTAATTACAGGGGCAATACCCTTTGGTGAGTGGTCATATATCAGGTGTAGAACATAACGGCTATAAACCAGGTCGAAAAAGCTTGACGGATAGGGCGTTAGCTCTGCCATTTCTCCTTGAGAGAATGCTGGCAATAGCCCCTGCTTTATTTGGGCAGGAATTTCCCTCTCGTACCATTGCGAAAGCTCTACAGAATAGCTGGGAGGGCAGTGCGACAACACAAACTCCATATTTTTAGGTAGAGTGCGGAGAGCGCCCAGTATCCGGTTTGCTTCCATTATCCTGATTGAAACTTGGTCGATACCCACGACCGAGCGCGCCCCTAGCATCCACATCAAAGCAAAAGTCTCGCGGCCACGACTACATCCCAAGTTGAGGACTGTGTCATGCTGGGTCAAATAACGCTGGAACCAACTTAGTCTTGGAAAATACCTTTTATCGTAATCCTCATCCAAGAAGTAATCGTTGAAATCCCTTACGAAATCCAAAATAATCCGTTCTGGGTTAAGACCTAAATCTGAAGTTGGTGGACTCTCTATTTTCACTTTAGACCTGTTTTTATGCTTGAATACGGTAGTCCGGTAGGAGATTTATCAAGATGCTTCGCAACTCATAATGTCACCTTCGCCAGGGGCTATGTCTGGTGGCGCATCGGGTATTGCGTCTTCAAAGACACCTAACACACGTTGCCCTATCTTGAGTAGCTGGTCGAAGGTAATAATTTCAATCCGATGAAGGTGTGCATTAAGGTTTCTCAGGGCTTTTTGATGCTCTTCGTTGCCGTCGCGTCCAATTATAACTCGAGCTCGTATCTTGAGCGGATCGTAGCGATCTTCAGCGCGTATATACTCCCCATGGCGGTCAATTTCGTCTATATAACGCACAACCTGACCTAATACCTGTGACAGAGTAGATGATGGATAATAGCTGTCGTGCGATTTGTCGTAGCGCATCAACGGATCAGTGAACGGTGTCTTTATCTCAACAATTTCCAAGTACCCATCTACAGTGCGGCGGAGCATGAAATCTAGTCTATCATCTCGTGTCCAAGTGCGTCGTTCCAGCAATTCGCTGTACTCGCTTCCAAAAAGCCACGGGTTTGCGGAAAGAAGTCGCTGAACATCATACTCGTTGGAAACCGCAAGGTGAACCATTTGGCGAAATTCCTCATATACTCTCCGATATTGAACCATCCGGGATGCGACTGCGATGTTCTTGAGCAACTCTTCGCCAGTTTGAGTCAACTCGCTTGTAGTTACCGACATGGCGCTGATGTCAGTTATTATTGTTTCGAGCAAGTGCAGCCTATCTAAGAGATCGGCCCTGCTAACCAAGGGGACTAGATTCTCCAGTTTTGCAAAGCTGTCATCGTCAATAATGTGGTAGCTTCCATCCTCTTGCGGAAACTGTGCTTCGATGACCTTTCGTATGAATATACCGAGTTTGTTTAATTCTCCCGGTTCCTTGACTATCCACCTACTTTCATTGGGTTGAAACTCGAACCCTTGTCGGGTAGAGCGGTAAGAATCAACCTTCAGGGCGTGATGGTGAAGCTTTCCAGCATTTGCATCAAAAATCTCAAAAATTGTGGCAATACGGTAGATTTTTGGTCCTTCTTTCAGTATTACCTGATAGGTTTTGCCAACATTTGGATTAGAATTGGTTGTTCTGATTTCGACCTTGACATCTTCAATCGTCTTGGGTAAGTCACCGGCCACTTCTTTGCTCCTCCACAGTTAAGATTAGGTTCCCGTCAGTCCAACCGGCACGCATGGATGGAGTCATACCCATTGCCATCTAGCAGTGACTGTTAGCCAAATTTGGACTAATTTGGAAAACCGTCTTAATGTACGGGAGTGGATGGGAGTCGAACCCACCGCCGCTCGCTCGGCGCGACCGGCCGCCAATTTTGAAGACTGGGGCGTCCACCGGGACACAACCACTCCCAGGAGGGAATATAGCCAAAATGGGCAGAGGGCGCAAGGGGAGTAGAGAGTGATGAGTGATGAGTGGGGCGCGGGACGAAAATTGACGGGCGGCCGTAAGGATAGTAGGATTAGGCGGTATGAAGTCAATGGATGCTCCGCCGGAGAATCTGCTGCTGGTGAGGGCGGAGGTGCAGGAGCGGCCGTTTGCCTCCAACGCGCCGGTCGTCGGCCGCCTGATCGCCTGGTTCCGCACGGTCTGGAATAGTGTCTCGACGAAGTGGTACGTGCGGCCGTTGCTCCAACAGCAAAATGAGTTCAACCGCCTGGTTGTACAGGGAATCGAGGAATTAGAGACGCAAATAGAAGCGCACCTGGACGAACGGTTGGTGGATATTGACCATGACCACGTGGCCCTGACCCGCACGATTGCTGAACTGACGGCCGAGGTCATCCAGTTGCGGCGAGAAATTGAGAGGCTGGAGGAGCGTTGACTGATTACCCGCTCCGCCTGGCTTACTTCAGTCCGTTGCCGCCCGTTCGCAGTGGCATTGCCGATTATAGCCGGGAGTTGCTACCGAATCTGGCCCGCTTGGCCGCCATCACCCTCTACATCGATCAGCCGCAGGTGGAGGCGGCGATACAGGAGCAGTTCACGGTTCGGCCGCTGGCGGCTTATCCCCAGGAACGGTGGGAGTACGATGCGGCCGTTTACCACGTGGGCAATAGCAGCTACCACGAGGGGATATACCAGACCTTGCACCGCTATCCGGGGGTGGTCGTGCTGCACGACTTTGGCTTGCACCATTTTATGGCCCACCGGACAATTGCCGCTGGTCACTACGAAGGTTACACCCGCGAACTGGCCTACGCCCTGGGGGTGGCCGGTAGCCAACTGGCGCGGGCCATCCAGGCCGGCCGGGCCCAGCACCCGTTGTTTGAGGTACCCCTGAGTAACCGGGTTGTGGATTTGAGCCTGGGGTTAATTGTCCATAGCCAATACGCGGCCGGTCGGGTGCGGCGACAGCAACCGCAAAGGCTCGTACAGGTAATCCCCCACGTAGCTCCGGCCTACGTCGGAGTTTCGCGCCGCCAGCAATTGGGATTGCCGGAGGAGGCGGTGCTGCTGGCGAGTGCGGGCCAGGTGACGGCCGCCAAACAGCTAGAACTGATTTTACGGGTTTTCCGCAAGCTGCGCCAGAGTGTTCCCCAGGCTTATTTTCTAATCGTGGGTGAGGTCTTGCCGGAGGTCAACCTGGCTGGCCTGGTGGACGAGCTGGGCTTGGCCGGCGCGGTGCTTGTGGTCGGCTACGTGGACGGGCTGGCCGCTTTTACCGATTGGGTGGCGACGGCCGACGTGGTGCTGAATTTGCGTTACCCGACAATTGGCGAAACGTCTGGCTCGGCCTTGCGGGCGATGGCCGCCGCCCGGCCGCTCATCGTCTTTGACACGGGCTGGTACAGTGAATTGCCGGATGATATAAGCTATAAAGTGCCTCCGCTGGATGAGGTGGCTTTGCTGGCGGCGATGGGCGAGTTGGCGACCTCGGCCGAGAAGCGACAGGCGATGGGCCGGCGGGCGGCGGCCTACGTGCGGGAAGTACATGACGGCGAACGGGCGGCCGGGTTGTATGTCTCGTTCATCCAGAGGCTCTTGGCCGGGATGAGGGGATGAAAGACAAGACGCAGATGACGCGGATCAGGTGGATGGGCGCGGCTAGACCCTTTTTGCGTCTGGCTGCGTAGACCCTTTCATGGTGGCTGGATTGAGTGTGCTGGTTATCGTGGTGGCTAACTTCAGCCTGGGGTGGCTGGTGTGGCGAGCGCTGGGCGGTCGGCCGGCGGTTGCCACCTCATCACTCATCACTGATCACTCATCACCCGTCAGTGGCCGACCCACACCGACTCATGCTGGGTTAGAGACGGCCTTTGCCAGTTTGGCCTTGGGGACGACGGTCATGGGTTGGCTGGCCCTGGGGCTGGCCGAGGTGGGCTGGTTTTCGGCCGGCCGCCTGGCGGTGGGGTGGGCGGTGGGGTGTGTCCTGGCGGCCATTCGTATAGGGGCAAGTAGCAAGTGGCGGGTGGCAAGCGAAATCCAAAATCCAAAATCCAAAATCCAAAATTCCAGGTTACTTCTCCTATGGCTGCCGGCCGCCCTATGGCTCTTTTTCCGGCCGCACGAGTTTATCCTGGGTGGGGCGGACGCCGGCGTGTACGTGAACCTGGCGGCTAACATTGCGCGGACGGGGAGCATTTTGATTGAGGATGGTGAAGTGGCCGGGCTGGGCACGGGCCTCTATTCCACCCTGTTACGTCCCTTGCCGGAAGGCGAGGCGGCCCCTTATTTTCTGCTGCCGGGTTTTTACGTGGTCGAGGCGGCCACCGGGCAAGTCACGCCTCAGTTTTACCACCTGCATCCGGTCTGGCAGGCGGTGGCTTATGGGTTGGGGGGGGTCAGGGCGGCCTTGCTGATGACGGGGCTGTGGGCTTTGCTGGGGTGTTTGGCGGTTTATCTGGCGGCGCGGCAAATAGGCGGCCGGTTGGTGGCAACGTTGGCGCTGGCCGGCCTGACCCTCAATGGCTTGCAGGTGTGGTTTGCCCGTTATCCGACGGCCGAAACGTTGACCCAATTCTTGTTATGGACAGGATTGTGGAGCCTGGGAGCGTGGCTGGGCGGCCGGCGGCCGGGGCGGGGCTGGGCCTTGTTGGCGGGGCTGGCGCTGGGTGAGGTTTTGCTGGCGCGGATTGATATGTATTTCTTGCTGGGGCTGCCGGTGGCTCTGTTTCTGTGGATGTGGTGGCGGGGTGAATGGACGGCGGGGGCTGGCTGGTTTTTCGTGCCGCTGATTTTTCTAACGACACATTCTTTTGTGCATGGCTGGGGCTGGAGCCGGCCGTATTTTGTGAATACCTTTGGCTACGGGCTGGGCCTGCTGGGGGTGTACTGGCCCTGGTTGGCGGGGCTGGCTTTGGCTGGCGGCCTCTTGCTGGTATGGGCGGCAGCGGATGCACAACGGATAAGCGGATGGGCTGGACGAAAGCTCCTGAACGGGCGGGTGATTTGGCTGGCGGCCGTGGCTCTGGTGGTGGGCTGGACGGCGTATGGCTGGTTTATCCGGCCGCAACTCGGCCCACCCCACAGTGGATTCGCCGATTGGTACGGTGGCGGAACGATACCGAATTTAGACCACGAAAACCTCATCCGCCTGGGCTGGTATCTATCGCCGGTCGGCGTGTGGCTGGCGGTGGGCGGCGTGGCCTGGCTGTTGTGGCGGCCGCGCCGCCAGACCGTCATCATCCTGGGTGTCGGTCTGTTTTTTAGCTGGCTCTATTTGTGGCGAATCCAGAACAATCCGCACCAGATTTACACGATGCGCCGCTACGTGCCGGTAGCCCTGCCCTTTCTAACGATAGCGGCGGCTTATTTTGTAGGGCGATTTGGAAAATCGCCCTACAATTGGATGCTGGCGGCCGTCTGGCTGGCGGGCGTGGCCTGGTCGGCGCGGGGCTTCGTCAGCCAGGTGGATTCGCCAGGGATGATCCAGCAAATTGACAAGTTGCAGAGGCAGTTCGCCCCCGGTAGTATTCTGCTATTTGCCGATAGTGCGCCGGTGGGCTTGGGCGACCTGATCGGGACGCCGCTTCATTTTCTATATGGCTTCACCGTTTACTCGGTGCGCGATCCTGGCGCGGTCAGCCCGTTGCTGGTAGAACAGATAGGGGAATGGCGGGCTGGCGGCCGGGCCGTCTATTGGATTGGCGACGTGCGTTGGCTGGGCGAGGCGGCCGGTGGATTTGGCCCGCTAGCGACTGTTGCCGTTACGAACCGGGCGTTGGAAAATAGCTATGAGCGCAAGCCGCAGAGGGTGATTGAGACGGAGTGGGTCCTGGAAATCAGGACGGCCGAAGATGAATAAGACCCCATCTCGGAAAGACTTGCGGAGTCTTGGATCGCTAACAAGGATATGTCTACCACTGAAACGGAAGTGAATATCGAGGAGATCATGGGCCAGATTCGGGAGTTGGTACTGGCCCGCAAGATGGCCCAGGGCGGCGGCCAGGCCATGAACCTGGCTCTGGGCGGCCGGCGGCTGCCGCCAGCGTTTTACGAGCATCTCTACCAGGCGGGCCTGTCCTATGACCAGGCCCAGGTGAAGCTCTACCTGAGCAAGACCTCTGTGCCGGTCGTTGGCCCGTTGCTCCAATGGCTGCGGGAGAAGGTGCATCAATTGGTGCTGTTCTACGTCAACCAGTCGGCCGCCCAGCAGATTAACGTCAACTCTCATTTGCTTCAGGCATTGAGTATATTGGCGGAGGAGTTTGAGAGGGAGGACGTGAAACGTGATGCGTGAGGAAATTCACGTATCACGTTTCATGCTTCACGTTTCACAACCTATGAAGGTAGCTTTTGTGACGCCCTGGTATGGGCCTGATTTGCCAGGCGGCGCGGAGACAGAGGTGCGGCAGACGGCCGAACACCTAGCGCGGGCCGGGCTGGAAGTGGAGGTGCTGACCACCTGTATCAAAGACCTGTACGCCGATTGGGGGCGCAACGACCACCGGCCGGGGGTCGAGGTAATCAACGGCGTGGTGGTGCGTCGCTTCCCGGTGGGAAAGCGCGACCGGACTGCCTTTGACCAGGTGAATTGGCGGTTGATGAATAACCTGCCTATTACGGCCGGGCAAGAAAAGACCTACATCGAAGAGATGTTTCGCGTGCCAGCCCTTTACGAGTATATAGAGGGGCATAAGGAGGAGTACGTTTTCTTCTTCATCCCTTACCTGTTTGCCACGACCTATTATGGCGCTCAGATCTGCCCGGAGCGATCGTGGATAATCCCCTGCCTGCACGACGAAAGTTACGCCCGGTTAGGGCTTTATCGTAAGGTCCTGCCACGTGTACGGGGACTGGTGTTGAATGCCGAGGCCGAACGACAACTGGTAGCGAAGTTCTTTGGGCAGGATGACCGCCAGCGAAGAGTAGTAGTGGGAATGGGTGTAGGCACAGACTTTCCATATGACGCCGGCCGTTTCCGCCGGAAATACAACCTAGACGCGCCGTTTGTCTTGTACGCCGGCCGGCGCGAAGGGGGTAAGAACACGCCCTTGCTCCTGGATTACTGGCGACGCTACGGCCGCCCGGACGTAAAACTGGTTCTCATCGGGTCGGGTGAAGTGGTCGTTCCCGCCGGGTTAGAGGACCGGGTGGTAGACCTGGGTTTTGTGTCGCTGCAAGACAAGTACGACACTTACGCGGCGGCTACCGTCTTGTGCCAGCCCTCCCTGCACGAAAGTTTCTCAATTGTCATAATGGAAAGCTGGCTGACCGGCCGGCCGGTGCTGGTGCATGGCGATTGCGCGGTGACGCGGGAGCATTGCCAAGAGGCCAATGGCGGGCTTTATTTCACCGATTACGAGGAATTTGCTGCCACGCTGGATTACCTGCTGGACCATCCAGCGACGGCCGACCTTATGGGCCGCCAGGGTCGCCAATACGTCCTGGCGAACTTCCGGTGGGAGGTGATTGTGGAGCGGTATAAGAGATTGATTGAAATGTGAAGCGTGAAACGTGAAACGTGATGGCGTCACGTTTCACGTTTCACGTTTCACGCTCACTTTATGGCAACTTCCCCTCTCACTTTTCACCTGATGACGGCGGCCCTCTCGCCAGGGGACGCGATTGGCAACTATATGTTGACGATGGCCGGCCTCTTGCGGGGGTGGGGGGCGCGGGTGGAGCTATACGCTGATTTCGTCGCGCCGGAGTATGGCGCATTGGCCCGGCCGTCGGTATTCTACCGGCCGGGCGGCCTGGCCGTTCTCTGGTATCATTATTCGATTTACGCGGACAATCTGGAAATAGCGGCCGGCAGCCAGGACTATAAAATCATGGACTTTCACGGAGTGACGCCGCCGCACCTATTCGCTGGGCAGGATAGCCACTTGCAGATGCTTTGCCAGCAGGCGTTGGCCCGCTTGCCGCTCTTGCGGGATAGTTTTGATCGGTGCGTCGTTCATTCAGAGTACACCAGGCAGGAGTTAATCAACCTGGGTTATGATTCAGCGCGTATCCATAAGTTGCCGTTGGTCTGGGATAGCCGCCGCTACGATGGGCCACCGGAGCGAGAGTTGGAGGAATGGCTGGGCCGACTGCGTTATCTGTTGTTTGTCGGCCGCCTGGTGCCGCAGAAGGACATCCTGGCTTTGCTAGACATCTTTGCCGAGGCGCAGGCGCGGCGGCCGGACGTGGCTCTGATTGTCGTCGGCGGCCGTCACCTGGCCCCGCGCTACCAACGACAAATTGACCAGGCGATTGGACGACGTGGGCTGGCCGGCCGCCTGCTGCTCACCGGACAGGTCAACAACCCGGCCATCCTGTCGGCTCTCTATCGCCAGGCGCGGCTGTTGCTGGTGACTTCGGAATGGGAGAGCTTTTGTGTGCCGTTGGTGGAGGCGATGCACTTTGGCGTGCCGGCCGTCGTCCACGACCTGCCACCCTTGCCGGAGGTGGCCGGCGCGGCCGGGCTGGTGGTGGATAAGCGCAAACCGGCCGAGGCGGCCGGGCAGATGGTGGCTTTGCTGGATGACCCGGCGCGCTACGAGGCGTTGAGACGGGCGGCCGGGGAACGGGCGGCGGCGTTTACGGAGGTAGCCCTCGGCCGGGCCTTGTTGGCGATGTTGGGGCAGGTTGGTGTGAGTATTTAGGGCCAATGGCTTTAATCCCCGAATCCCCGAATCCCCGCTCCCTACGCCTGGCAATCGTGGTGCAGCGCTATGGTGAGGAGGTCAATGGTGGGGCGGAGTTGCACGCCCGTTGGCTGGCCGAACACCTGACGGGCCTGGCCGAAGTCCACGTCGTTACCACCTGCGCGGTGGAGTACACGACCTGGGCTGACTATTACCGGCCGGGTGACAGCCAGCTTAACGGCGTCTCCGTCCATCGTTTTCCGGTGGATCGGCCGCGCCGTTGGTCGCACTTCCAGAAGTTGACCGGGACGCTGGTGCAGCGTGACCACTCGCTGCTGGATGAGTGGGCCTGGATGGGGCAGCAAGGCCCTTTTTCCACCCCGTTATTTAACTTTCTCCGCCAATCTTACCCTCATTTTGACGCCTTTATTTTTGTCACCTACCTTTACGCAACGACCTTTTTCGGATTGCCCCTGGTTTCGGACAAGGCGATTCTGGTGCCAACGGCCCACGACGACCCCTATCTCCACTTGCCCCTCTTCCGGCCGACCTTTCACCTGCCCCGTTACATTGTCTACAACACGCGCACAGAGCAGGAATTGGTCGGCCGGGTGACCCACAACCAGGCGGTGCCGCAGATTGTGGCTGGGGTGGGAATTAACGTGCCGGCCGACTATTCGGCCGCCCGCTTCCGCCAGGAGACAGGCATCACCGGTGACTTTGCTCTTTACCTGGGGCGCATGGATGAATCCAAGAATGTGCCGGAACTGCTGGCCCACTTCTTGCGCTACCGGCAGGAGGACGGCCGCCCCCTGAAGTTAGTGCTGGCTGGCAAGTCGCACATTCCCTTGCCAGACCATCCAGACGTGGTGGCCCTGGGTTTTGTCTCGGAGCAGAGGAAGTTTGACGCCCTGGCCGCCGCTGCCCTGGTGGTTGTGCCATCCCTTTATGAAAGCCTCTCCATGTTGGCTCTGGAAGCGTGGCTGATGGGCCGGCCGGTGCTGGTCAATGGCGGCTGCCAGGTGCTAAAGGATCAGTGCCGCCAGAGTAATGGGGGATTGTATTATACCTCTTACGAGGAATTTGCCGCCGGGCTGACGACCCTGCTGGAACGGCCGGACCTGCGGGCGCAGCTGGGCGACCAGGGCCGCCGTTTCGCACTGGCGCAGTATAGTTGGGAAGTAGTCCTGGCGAAATACCGGGCGATCTTGGACAATTGGTAACTGTTCACGATGTTTGCACTTTTTACGTCTACCTCTGGCGTAGAGACATTCCGCCGGAACGTCTCTACACTGGCATAACCCCAAAAGTGCAAAGATAATGACTGTGCAACAACGCTGATCAATTGTGGCGAGCAAACATCCGGCGTTTGCCAAAGGTCGGATGTTGCCAAACTCAGGTAACGGCCGCTACCAATAGGGAAAGTAGCCCCAGGGTAAAGTTATAACTAAAGTGGACCACTATCGCCAGTGAGGTATTCCACCGGCGGCGGATAAGCCCCAGTACCAGCCCCAGAATCAAGACAAAAACGGTAACGGGTGTCAGGCCATATTGGACGTGAGCCAGGGCAAAGAGGGCGGCCGTTGGCAGCAGCCCCAATACCGGCTGTAAGGCTCCGCGGAATAGAATCTCCTCCCCGACGGCCGCCGCTAACGCCAGCGCGAACCACTCGCCCAGCGAATCAATGTCTTGCAGCAAAAGCGTATTCACACTTTCCAGCAATTCTGCCTGCTGGGGCTGCCAGATAAACCAGGCTGCACCTACTACTCCTTGCGTGACCACCATCACCGCCACCCAGCCCATTCCGGCCACCAGTTGCCTCGGCCGCAAGGCGGTTAGCCCCAGACGAGCCACGACCTGCTGGCCGCTCCGCCGGCTGAACAGCCCAACCCCGGCCGCCGCCACCGCCACCAGCAGCAATTCCGACGAGACAAAGGTCACGACCGAGGCTGCTTCGGCCGCTTCCGCCAGTCCCTCCAATCCTCCCTGGCTCAAGGTCAACAACGTATTGCCACCCAGGTAGCCGGCCATCACCAGAGCCAGCGTATGCACAGGCGATGCTGGGTTGATGGGCAGAAAGCGGGCCAGCGCCCGGCGCGCCGGCGGCAGCGAAACCAGCGTACCCCAGAGGGCGATAGCCAAGAGAACGGCCGCGCCTGCCTGCGGCTGAAAGGGCATGGTCTGGGCTTTGGTAAAAGTTACCCAGAAGCTGTCAGGCAAGACGGCCAGGGCCAGCCCCATGAAGTAGAGTGGTAGGTTAGACAGCAGGAGCAGCCAGTGGAAGAAGCGACCCAAGCTGGCGTCCGGCCGGGCCGCCGCCCGGTTGGCCAGGAAAATGACGGCGAACAAGAGCAACAAACCCAGGGTTAGAACCATAGGAGAATTATACCACGTAGGGCATACTTTCAGTTTGCCCGCCCGGCGCAAGCTGAAAGCGTGCGCTACAATGTGGGGCGTACTGCCATTTTGCCCGGCGCAAGCTGAAAGCGTGCGCTACTATTTCCTGGGGTATAATTCCCTCCATGAATGAGGAAGTTCAGGCCCGCTTACGCCGCCTGGGTGTCGTCAAAGGCACGCATCACCTGAAACCACCGAACCCACCCCCCGCACCCTCCCA
>JBFMFT010000082.1:0-13968 GCA_040751925.1 Chloroflexota bacterium | reverse complement strand
TTGGGGGAAACGTGACGATTTTGGATTTTGGATTTTAGATTTTGGATTTACAATACGGATGCTCACCGCTGAGACGCGGAGAACGCGGAGAGAGTTAAAGGAGAAACTCCGCGCCCTCCGCGCCTCTGCGGTGGATGGTCTAATCCAAAATCCAAAATCCAAAATCTAAAATCCAAAGTGCCTATGCGTTCACGTATCCTGGTTTGTGATCCCCTTGACGAAGCTGGTTTAGCGATTTTGCGGGCGGCGGCCGAAGTGGATTGTCGCTATGGCCTGGGGGCGGAGGAGTTACAGGCCCTCATTGGCGAGTATGAGGCGGTGGTGGTGCATCATACGACGCGCATCACCGGCCAGATCATTGAGTATGGCTTTAACCTGCGGGCGATTGGCTGCGCCGGCGACCGCCTGGATAACGTCAACGTCAGCGCGGCCAGGGCGTTGGGGGTGGAGGTCTGCCATAGCCCAGGGACGGGCAGCGTGGCGGCGGCCGAACACACCCTGGCCCTCCTGCTTTCGCTGTCGGGCCTGGTGAGCGGCAGGGTAGGGCTGGCCGGCAAGGCGTTGGGACTGATTGGCTTTGGGCAGGCCGGCCGCCAGGTGGCGAAACGAGCGTTGGCCTTCGATATGCGGGTCATCGTCAACCAGCCACGCTTGACGCCGGAATTGGCCCTGGAAGCCGGGGTAGAGCCGTTCGATCTGGTAGAGTTGCTGCGGACGGCCGACTTTGTCAGCCTGCACGTGCCAATGAAGGCGGAGACGGAGACGTTGATTGGGGCGGCCGAATTGCAGCAGATGAAACCCACCGCCTGCCTCCTCAACACGGCTCACGCTGGATTGGTGGATGAGGCGGCCTTGTTGGCCGCCTTGAACAGCCAGCGGTTGGCGGGGGCGGCCGTGCCGGCCTTCGAGCCAACCCAAAGCGAAGTAGAAGTGGCGGCGCAGGCGTTTTCGGCCGCTGAAATGGCCCAACTGCTCCGGCAGCATCCCCACGTGCTGGTCGTGCCGCCGGCCGTCGCCCAATCGAGTGACCGGGCGCGGGAAGCGGCCGTGGCTGTAGCTCACCAGGTTGTGGACGTGCTGCGCCGCCAACGCCCTAGCGAGACACTGTCGCTAGAGGTCGTCCCGATTGACCAGGTGACGCCTCACGAGCAGATTGACGAGAAGCGAGTGGCCCGACTGATGAAGGGGTTGGCGCATGACCAAAAACTGGTCAATCCACCCCTGGCCGCCCACTGGCACGGCCGTTACATCATCCTGGATGGGGCGACCCGTTTTACCGCCCTGCAACGCCTGGGTTATCCCACCGTCATTCTCCAGGTGGTGAATCCAGATCGGGAAGGCTTTGCCCTGCACACCTGGTATCACGCCATTGCCAGCGAGCGGCCGGCGGCCGAGCTATTCGCGCAATTGCAGTCCCTTCCAGGCTTGGTTTTGACCCCGACGGCCGCCGACCACGCCCAGACGGCTCTGGCGGAGCGCCACGCGCTGTGCTATTTTGTCGGCCGCGATGGAGCCACCTTCCTGGCCGAAGCCGAGCCGGACTTTGATCGCCTGGCGGTGATGAACGAAGTGGTGAATACCTATTCGCAGTGGGGGAGTGTCGAGCGTACCCTGCTGACGGATTTGCCGCGCTTGCTGGGGTTGTTCCCCAAGATGGCCGCCGTAGCCGTCTTTCCCCAGTTCACGCCGGATACGGTCTTTGAGGTAGCCAGTCGTGGGGAGTTGCTACCGGCCGGGCTAACCCGCTTCGTCATTCCCGGCCGGATTCTGCGGGTCAACGCCGACCTGGCCCGCCTCAAGGAAGATGAGCCATTGGCGGCCAAGCGGGCCTGGTTCAACCAATTCCTGGCCGATAAGCTGGCCCGCAGCCGGCTGCGCTATTACCAGGAGCCGGTGATCTTGTTGGATGAGTGAAACGTGAAGCGTGAAACGTGACTGGCCCATCACGTTCCACGATGTGGTAAAATGGTTGTGTCATGCCTGATCATCTTGAATGGTGGATAGGAGAACCGGAATGTTAACTCCAGAGGCAACCTCGATTCTAACCAGGCCAAACCGTTTACGGATGGGCTACGAGCAGTTCCTAAAGTGGACAGGCGAGGACGTTCACGCAGAATGGGTCAACGGAGAGGTTATTATTCACATGCCCGCCAAGAACTTTCACCAGATGACGTTGGGCTTCCTGTATGAACTGCTTGGCCTGTTCGTGCAACTCTTTGACCTGGGCCGGGTGATGATTGCCCCGTTTGAGGTGAAGATTCTACCGGGCCGCGCCTCTCGTGAACCGGACCTCTTCTTTGTAGCCAAAGAGAACCTGCACCGGCTAGACGAGGATAGATTGACAGGCCCGGCCGACCTCATTGTGGAGATTGTGTCGGGCGATAGCGTGCATCGTGATCGGCACCAGAAATTCAAGGAATACCAGGAGGCCGGCGTGCGGGAGTATTGGATCATAGATCCCCGCCCAGGCAAACTGCGGGCCGACTTTTACCGTCTGGACGAGACAGGTCAATTCGACCTGTTTGCCACTGAAGATGAAGAACGGGTGCAATCACACGTGTTACCTGGCTTTTGGCTGAAAACGGCCTGGCTGTGGCAGGTTGACCGACTCAATCCGATTATTTGTGGAATGGAGAATGAGTTGGTAGCGGCCGAGTTCTATAGACAGGCTCAGTTGGCCCATATTGCCGCAACCCAACCAAACGGCGGCCGGCCCTAAAACCTGTCAGGTTTTGTCCAGATGTGTCTACTCAGCCAGAAACCAGGTTTTTCTCTGGATAACCATCGTCATTTCCCGCAAAAAACCTGGTTTCTACAGGGAGCCTGAGCAGTTACGTCCAGATTATTCAGTCGTGGGGCGTAAAAGAAAGTAGTCATTGAGCGGCTCGGTATAGTTGATGGGCAGGTATTCGCCGCTCTTGCGGTCTAAACGGTAGTGGCCCTTGTACTCCTGCCGGGCGATGCAGTGGAGCGTCTCGACCAGGCGATCTACGTCCTCGGTGGTGTTGTAACAGCCAAAGCTCAGGCGGGCCATGCCAGGCATGTTCGATTTGTCACCGCGCAACATCTGGCTGCGCCAGGCGGCCGATTCCGCTTCACTCAATTGCAGCAAATGAACGACGTAGGGGTGGGCGCAGAAACAGCCGCTCCGCACGCCAATCCCTCCTTCGTAGCCCAGGATGGCGGCCACTAGAAAATGGGAGATTCCCTCCAGGTTGAAAGGAATGACGCCGACTTTCTCACTGGCCCGCGCTGGATCGTTCTCGCCATAAATGCGGATGCCCGGCACTTCGCGTAGCCGGGTCAGGGCATAGGCGATCAATTCTTCCTCGTGGGCGGCCACCTGATCCATGCCGGCTTCCATCAGCGTTTGGGCGGCGGCAGCCATAGCTACCGCCCCGATGACGTTGGGACTGCCGGCCTCGTCGCGGTCGGGTAGGCCGGCCCAATAGACCTCATCCAGTGTCACCACGTCCACTGTGCCGCCGCCCCGGTACTCCGGGCCACTTTCTAAAAAAGCCTCTTGGCGGCCGACCAACGCGCCTGTGCCGAAGGGGGCGTACATCTTGTGGGCGGAGAGGGCCACGAAGTCCAGGTGTTCGGGGTCACCGTCGTCCTTCATGTCTACCTGGCGATGGGGGGCGAGTTGGGCAGCATCTACCAGGATTTTGGCCCCGGCCGCGTGGGCCTTGCGCGCCAGGCGGTGGATTGGTTGCAGAAAGCCGGTGACATTGGACGCGCCACTAATGGCGACCAGGGCGATGCGGCCGTGATAGCGCTCCAATTGCGCGTCGAAATCAGCTTCGTCCAGGCGTCCTTCTGGGGTAGCCCGCACGTGGACCACCCGCGCCCGGCCGCGCCAGGGCAAGTCGTTGGAGTGATGCTCTAACTGGGTCGTGATAACAACCTTGTCCTCTGGCACACCCAGCCGGTAGCTCAACTTGTTAATGGCCTCGGTGGTGTTCTTGCCAAAGATGACCGTGTTTGTCTCAGGATTAGCCCCGACGAAGTGGGCAATGATTTCGTGGGCCTGGTCGTAGGCCACTGTGCAGAGACGGGACTTGAAGCCCGTACCACGATGCACGCTGGCGTAATAGGGCAGCAGCCGGTTGACCGCTTCAACCACCGGCCGTAAGGGGGGGGTGCTGGCGGCGTTGTCCAGGTTGATGTAGGGTAGCAG
The DNA here is from genome assembly GCA_040751925.1 of Chloroflexota bacterium. Lineage (GTDB taxonomy): Bacteria > Chloroflexota > Anaerolineae > Promineifilales > Promineifilaceae > JBFMFT01. The sequence goes on along the minus strand of JBFMFT010000082.1, from coordinate 9,788 downwards.
GCGGCCGTCCAGTAATGGCACAAGCTGGTCTACACCCACAATCTGGTCGCGCAGGTTCAGGACGGGAGAGGAGGCGAGAGAGTTGTCCATGAATGATTTCCTTTGATCAGTTCCTACAAGTTCCCGCAACTTCCCTCAGTTCCCAGGGAACTCAAGGAACTCAGGGGAACTCAACACACGAAGTTATTTCTGGTCGGCCGCCAGGTGTTGCAGAAGGGCCAAGAGGCCGAGTAGGTAACTGCGCCAGCCGAAGCCGGTGATCTGGCCCAGGCAGACGGCCGCCAGCACCGAATGGTGCCGAAACGACTCGCGGGCGTAGATGTTGGAGAGGTGGACTTCGACGGCCGGCAATCCGGCCGCCGCCAGCGCATCCCGCAGAGCATAACTGGTGTGGCTATAGGCCCCAGGGTTGATCAAAATGCCCTGCGCCCACTGGCGGGCTTCGTGAATGGCGTCAATCAGGGCGCCCTCGTGGTTCGATTGCTGGGTGCGTAGCTCCGCGTTGTGCACGGCCGCCAGTTCGAGTAAGGCCTGGTTGATGTCGTCCAGGGTTTGGCGGCCGTAGATTTCCGGCTCTCGTGTGCCAAGCAGGTTGAGGTTGGAGCCATGTAGGACGAGGATATGGATCACGGCTCGTACTATGCCTCAGCTTTTGAGGGCTGTCAAGGTTGCCAATACGGCTGGGTGCACTAAAAGTTTGTCAGGCAATCTATAGAGGAGACTTCACGCGCCGCAGCGCACCACGACAAATGAAAATCAGCGTTCATCCGCGTCATCCGCGTCCTATTCTCGAACGAGTTATCACCCTTTACCCCCTCCACACCTCGACAAAACCCCTACCCTTAAACACCCTGTTTAACCCCCCATGCTACACTACCCCAAAAAGAACGACACCAACACCAACTTCCCACTCATCACTCACCACTCATCACTCATCACTCCGAGATGATTAAACCGATGATTAAATCAATTTAAACATCGCCCATGACCGCCATATCTAGCCATTGAGTGGCAAAAACACCCCCTCCCACCCATATAACGATGATTAAACCCCGAAAAAAAAAGTGAGACCCCCATTCATCGCCCCCAACGAAACCGAACCCCCTCAACCCCATACATCAGCAACGTAAGTTGTGACAACTTCTTAGCGCACCCAATACGGCTGCCTCTGGCACGTCTGATGACACAAACACGTCACCCACGTCTCGCATCAGAACGAAACGCAAACGGCCGCCGGCCCGCTTCTTGTCGCTGCCCATCGCCGCCAGGAGGTCAGTGGCGGGTAGATCGGCCGGAATCTGTGTCGGCAAGCCCAGACGTTCCAGAACGGTCGCAATCTGCTTGGGTAGCTCCGGCGGACAGTGGCCGAGGGCGGCCGAGAGATGAGAGGCGGCGACCAGCCCAATCGCTACCGCTTGCCCGTGCCGGATGGCGTAATGGCTAACCTGCTCGATGGCGTGACCGAAGGTATGGCCCAGGTTGAGGATAGCCCGCTGTCCTTGCTCGTAGGGGTCGGCCTGGACAACGGCCCGTTTGACCTGGATGGCGCGGAGGATCAAGGGTTGGTAATTGGTCATTGGCAATTGTTCATTGTTCATTGGTAATTGTTCATTGTTCATTGCCAATTCTTCCAGGATAGCCGGGTCGCCAATCAGGCCGCTCTTAACCACTTCGGCCAGGCCGCAAGCTAATTCGAGGGGCGGGAGGGTGGATAAGGTGGCAAGGTCGGCGACGACGGCCGCCGGTTGCTTGAAAGCTCCCACCAGGTTTTTACCGGCCGGCAGGTCAACGCCGGTCTTGCCGCCAATGCTGGCATCCACCATCGCCAGAAGGGAAGTCGGGCATTGCACCAGGCGCACGCCGCGCAGGTAGGTGGCGGCCACGAAACCGGCTACGTCGCCCACGACGCCACCACCTAGAGCGACAATGGTGCCCTGGCGGTCAAAGCGCACGGCCGCCAGTTGGTCGTAAATGGCCCTCACCGTGTCCAGGTTCTTGTGCGGCTCACCGGCCGGTATGGTGATAGCGGCCGCTTGTTGTGAGATTGGCCCGCAGCGGCCGGCGTATAGCGGCCCTACGTTGCTGTCTGTAATAATGGCGACTGGTCCGTCAAACCCGACTAAATCCTCCAGGTGTGGCAACAAATCTTCCCCAACCAGGATGTCGTAACGGCCGCCAGGATAATGAACTTCGATTTTGGATTTTGGGTTTTGGATTTTGGATTTGGCCTCTCCATCACTTGCCACCTGCCACCTGCCACTTGCCACCTGCAAGCCAGCGGCTTGCGCTACACTTGCCACCTGCCACTTGCCACCTGCCACTTGCCCCTCGCTTCGCTGTACGATTTCCTCCACTACCTCTTCCACCGTCCGGCGGCTGGTGCTAACCTGGGGAAAGCGGCCGTAAGCCTGGGCGCGGCCGGATAATAGTTGGCGAATACGGTCGGCCACGTTGGGCGACTGAAGCAACGGCCGCCGGGCCGCGTCGCCTTGCAGCCGGGCGACAATTTCCTCTGGTTCGGCCGTCAGGCAGAAAACGAGGGCGTTGTGGCCCAGAGCGGCAGCGTTGAGGGGATCGAGCATGAGCCGGCCGCCGGTGGCGATGACCAGGTCTGGTTGACCGCCTAACTCCTGGGCGATTTTAGACTCCCACTGGCGGAAGAAGAGTTCTCCTTCGTCGGCAAAAATCTCGGCGATGGCGCGGCCGGTACGCTGTTCGATAAGCTCATCGGTGTCTATGAAGGTGCGGCCGGTGCGGGCGGCCAGGGCGCGGCCGACGGTGCTTTTGCCTGTACCCATAAAGCCAGTCAAGACAATGGTTGGTTGGGACATGGAAGGGGGAAAATGACCCACGTAGGACTCGAACCTACAACCTACTGATTAAGAGTCAGCTGCTCTGCCAATTGAGCTAGTGGGCCGTTGCGTTGAGGGGAATTATAGCCAAAGTTGCCTGGGTGTCAACGAGTGAATTACAATCGAGACCTGCGGGGTTTTCGGAAACCCCGCAGGTCTGGCCCAACAGGAGAAGACGACATGACCAACTGGCTTTTTGTGGCAACGGACGACGGATTGGTAGCTTGCCGGCGCGAGAACGGCGGTTGGCGAATCACCGGCCGCTACCTGGCCGGCCGTCACCTGACCAGTGTGATGGCCCGTGAGGGGGTTATCCTGGCCGGCACAACGAAGGGGGTTTGGCGAGGCGACGAGGCGGCCGGTGACCAATGGACGTGGGAGGAAGCCAGCCAGGGCTTGACGGCCAGGCACGTGCGCTGGTTAGCCTATCACCCGGACATTTCCGACCTGGAGTTTGCCGGAACAGAACCGGCCGCTATCTTCATCTCACAAGATGGAGCGTCCACCTGGCGCGAATGTTCTGAAGTCACAACCCTGCGCGACCAGTTGCGTTGGTTTTTGCCCTACTCACCCCGGGCTGGTTGTGTGCGAGGCTTTGCCTTTCACGGCCGGCGGGCCTACGCAGCTGTGGAAGTAGGCGGCGTGTTACGTTCAGACGATGGCGGGACGACCTGGCGGTTAGCCGAAGGCAGTGACGGCCGCCCGGTCTTTGGCCGGCCGCGAGCGGGCTTCGTCCATCCTGACGTACATTCTATCGCGGTGCATCCCTCGTCGGCCGATCTGGTCTACGCGCCAACGGGCGGTGGCTTCTACCGCTCCAGTGATGGCGGCCGATCCTGGTGGCTCCTGTACGATTGCTACGTGCGGGCGGTGTGGGTAGACGCGGCTGACCCCGAACACCTGATCCTGGGGCCGGCCGACGACGTAGATGAGCATGGCCGGATTGAGGAAAGTCGAGATGGAGGAGAGAGCTGGCGGCCGGTGACGGCCGGGCTGGATACGCCCTGGCGACGCCATCTGGTGGAGCGATTTATCCAGGTCAGTGAGGACCTGCTGGCTGTTCTGTCGAACGGTCATCTCCTGTCTGCGCCCCTGTCCACACTCGCCTGGCAGCGTATTCTGCCGGAGGTCGGCCGCGTGCATAGCGTAGCCTCCATGTAGAGAACAGTGGTCAGTAATCAGTTTTCAATAGCCAGACTGAAAACTGAAAACTGATTACTGATTACTGGTCATAAACCCATTCCTCAAATAGTGTGGTCAAATCGCAGACGCAGTGCTGTTCGGCCAGTTCTTGTAGGCTCTCCGGTGTTACGATGCCCCACTTGAAGGTCCGGTAGTAATCTTGTAAGAAGGCGTCAAAGGTGGCCTGGCCCATTGTCTCGGCCAGGGTGTGGAAAAAGAGGGGGCCGCGGCCGTAGACAATCGCCCCATATTCCAGAGCCGTGTAGCCGCTGACCGGCAAACCAATGGGAATAGCTGCTCCTTCCACCCGATCCCACCGATCTTGCATAGCAGCCCAGAAACCGGCTTCCCCAGTCGGGCCGTAAACGTCACCGTAGTAGACGGCCGTCGCATACTGGGTCAACGCTTCATCCAGCCAGGGATCGTCCAATTGGTCGTTGCCAATCACACTGTAAAACCATTGGTGGCCGACCTCATGGGCAGTAGCCGACTCGAAGAAAGAAGCTGGACCCGTGTTTTCGTACAGGCGCAGGCCAATGACTACGATGCCGGGGTATTCGACCCCCCCGGCCGCCGTTGGCGTGGCGGCTACGTCCAGTTCCGTGAAGGGATAGAGGCCAAAACGCTCATTGTAGCTGGTCAGGGCGTCAACGGCGATGGTCAGGGCGCGTTGGGCTCCCTCGGCCGCCCCGCCGGGCGCGTAGCTGTTGATAGTTGTTGCCCCCACCTGCTCGCTGATTACTGTGTAGTCGGGGCTGCCGACCAGATAAAAATCGCGCACCGGACCGGCGGCATAAGTGACAGTCGTGCGGCCGTCCTGAGCTTCCCGTGCGGTTTCAACCCCCGAGGCAACCAGGGTGAGGCCGGCCGGGGCTGTGACGCGCACCAGGTAGAAGCTGGAATCCGCGTACACCACGTCGCCAATTTCCGGCGCAATTTCCACGTTCCACCCCTCGTCGTCGTAAACGGGGATCATCGGGTAGAAATGGGCCAGGGCCAGAATGTTGTCCATGAGGGCAAAGGTGCCGTAGTTGCCGCCGCCATCTTGCGGCACGTCAACGGCGAAGTTCATGGCGATTACCAGGTGTTCCCCAGGCAGCAAGGGAGTCGTCAAAGGAACGCGCATCGCGCTTTGTTCCAACTCGTATTCGGGCGTGGCAGGCTGGTCGTTGATGGTCAAATCAAAGACAACGGCCGTCCCATCGGCCAAATTGGGGAAGAGGCGGAAGTAGAGTTCTTCCAGTGAGGCGCTTTCTTGGTTGGTGTAGTACACTTCTTGGCGGCCGTCCAGGTGAGCCAGGTCGTCGCTGATCACCAGTTCCAGGTGATAGACGCTGGCACTCGGCAATTGCTCTAACACTCCTTGCTCGCTATCCAGGATACCGCTTTGGAATAGTGAGCGATCATCCCAGGCCAGGTCAAAGAGGGTGGAGGGCGGCACGGCCGCCGGTGGTGGAGCGGCCGTCCTGGTGGGGATGGTGGGTTGGAAGCCGTCAGAGGGAACGGTTGTCGGCGGTTGGGTAGTGGGTGCGGCTGAAGCAGTGGCCGGGTTGGTTACAGTTGGGTCGGCCGGTGGGGGAATGGTGGGGGTTGGTGGGGCGGCCGAACGGCAGCCGCTCAAGGCTATGGCGGCGGCCACCAGGATTAGCCCTAGCCACTTGGCAACGGTTGTTTTCGATGAGGACAACAAGTGAGGGTTCGTGGAGAAAGGAATCATGCCACTAATTGTAGCTGTTTCACTCAAGAGGTAAAATCTGGTTTATGAGCGACCGGCCGAGATTACCCACCTGGCGCGAGATGAACATGGACACAACGCCGGAGATTGAGGAGATGATCTTTGCCCACTGGCGGGCAACGCCTGGCTGGCGCAAATTGGAGCAGATGGAGCAGTTAAACCGCTTCGCCCGCCAATTGGCCCTGGCCGGTCTCCGTCGCCGTCACCCTGACGCCTCGGATGAAGAGTGGCGCTATCGCCTGGCTGAATTGCTGTTCGGCCGCGAGGTGGCTGAACGTATCTGCGGCCCGTGGACGGCCGCGCCAGAGGGTCAGAGCCATGAATGAACCCGAATCCGCCGCGGCCATCGCCTTGGTCATTGACGTTGGGGTGGCTGACCTGTTTGAGCGTGCCTGGCACAGCAGCCTTTTAAGCGAGTGACGGCGAAGGGGTGAAAACGTGCAAATCAATTTCCTTATCTGGTTGCCCGAAATCATCGAGAAACTCGAGGTCAAGCATACCGTGGCTCCAGATGAAGTTGAGGAAGTGTTCAGGCTCAACCCAATCTTTCGGCGAGGCCCCCGGGGTAAACGGCCCGGTGAAGATTTATATAAAGCCTATGGCCAGACGGCGGCCGGGCGATTTCTGTTTGTGGTCTTTATCTATAAACCGAATCGCCGCGCTCTAATCCTGAGCGCCCGCGATATGACTCAAGGGGAACGACGACTTTACAAGAAGGACTAGAACATGACTAAAATTCCTGTTATGCCTACACTGGATGCAACGGTTGAGTTCTGGGAGACACACGATTCGAGTGAATTCTTTGATGACATGGACGAGATTGAATTTGAGGTTGCACTTCACAAAGACCTTTTTCATCCTGACCTGATAATCCTGACTCATCGGCCCACATACTGTCCCCGCTGTCGGAATGAACTGGGTGATGCCGTGATTGAGTATGGGACCTTACGCGAGGGTCATCTATTGATTATCCGTGATGTGCCTGCGCTGCGCTGCCGGTCCAACGGGCATTTCTTTCTCTTAGAAGAAGTGCTTGACCAGATAGAGCATCTCTTCGAACTTGAAGAGACTCACAAGCTATTGCCGGCCGAGATCATTCAGTTACCTGTTTTCAGTTTTAAGTCGGCGCTTGCGGTGGGGTAAGAAATTACTATGCCCATTCCTACACCATTCCATAACCGAACGGCCGCCCTGTGCGAAAGCCAGGAGTGGCGTAATTGGTCGGGCTACCTGGCGGCCGGGGTTTACCAACCGCGCCACGAGCCGGAGTATTACGCCATCCGTAATGCGGCCGGGTTGATTGACGTTTCGCCCTTGTTCAAGTACGACGTGAGCGGGCCGGAGGCCCTGCGCCTGGTCAACAAGGTGATGACCCGCAATGTGGCTAAATGCGCCATCGGCCAGATATTCTACTCGCCCTGGTGCGACGAAGACGGCCAGATGATTGATGATGGCACGGTCTGGCGGCTGGCTGACAATCACTTTCGGATTACGGCCGCCGACCCCAGCCTGCGCTGGTTGCAGGATTGCGGTTTTGGCATGAACGCGACCGTGCAGGACGTGTCGGCCGAGCTAGCCGCCCTGGCTCTGCAAGGCCCGAACGCCCGCAAGATTCTGATGGCGGTCGGGGCTGGCGCGGCCGTCCAGGGTCTCAAGTATTATCGTTTGACCCAGGCGACCCTGGCTGGTATGCCGGTGACAATAACGCGCACAGGCTACACGGGCGACCTGGGCTACGAATTGTGGATAGCGGCCGAACAGGCCGGCCGCCTGTGGGACGTTCTGACAGAGAAAGGAAAAGATTACGGCTTGCTGCCGGCCGGCATGGTGGCCCTGGACATTGCCCGCATCGAGGCCGGTCTCATTCTGATTGAAGTAGATTACGTTTCCTCCCTGAAGGCTCTGGTCGAGGCTCGCAAATCCTCACCCTATGAGGCGGGTTTAGGTTGGGCGGTAGCGTTGGATAAGGGGGAGTTCGTCGGCCGGCGAGCGTTGATGGCCGAGAAAGCGGCCGGCCCAGAGTGGCAATTGGTGGGCCTGGAAATTGACTGGCCGAGCCTGGAAAAGCTCTTTGCCGCCTTTGACCTGCCGCCGTTGGTGGCCGGGCGCGCTTCACGAGTGGCTGTGCCGGTGTATCAGGACGGCCGGCAGATCGGCCAGGCCACCAGCAGCGCGTTTTCACCTATTCTCAAGAAATATATTGCCCTGGCGACCATCGAGACGGCTCATGCCAAACCAGGCGCCGAGGTCAATATGGAAATCACGGTCGAGTTCACCCGGCAGCAGGGGTTAGCCAGGGTGGTCAAGTTGCCGTTCTTTAACCCAGAGAGAAAGAGGGCGTGAAGCGTGAAACGTGAAGCGTGAAACGTGAAACGTGTAGCTCTTTTCACGTTTCACGAGACATAGGATTTGCATGGTTACAAAGTACGACGCGATTATCATTGGCGGCGGTCATAATGGGCTGGTGACGGCCGCTTACTTAGCCAGGGCCGGTAAGAAGGTGCTGGTGTTGGAGCAGCGTTACCTGGTGGGAGGGGCCAGCGTGACGGAGGAGGTCTATCCCGGCTTCAAGTTTAGCGTCTTCTCCTACGTGGTGAGTTTGCTGCGGCCGGAGATCATTCGTGACCTGGAGTTGCCCCGGCACGGCCTGACCATCTTGCCCCTGGAAAGCACGCTCACGCCGCTACCCGACGGCCGCTACCTTTACCGGGACGGCGACCATTACCGCTCTATGCGCGACATTGCCCGCTTTTCGCCGCGTGACGCTGAGGCTTACGACGAGTACGGCCGCACGATGTATTTCATGGCCAAGGCCGTCAAATACATCCTGGGCATCACCCCGCCCGACCCGACCCGATTCCGGCCGGGCGACTTGACCGGTCTCTGGCGGCTGGCAAAACATTTCCTGGGCCTGGGCGAGGAGAATCTCTACACCCTGACCAACCTGATGACCATGAGCGCGGCCGATTTCCTGGCCCAGTGGTTCGAGAGTGAGCCGCTCATGGGCACCCTGTCGGCCAGCGGCATCATTGGCACGTACTTGGGGCCGCGTTCGCCTGGCACGGCTTACGTGTTGCTGCACCATTACATGGGCGAGATTGACAGCAACTTTCGCGCCTGGGGCTTTGCCAAAGGTGGCACAGGTGGGATTGCCAACGCCATTGCCTCGGCCGCCCGCTCGCTGGGCGCGGAGATTCGTACCAACGCCAGGGTGAGCCAGGTTTTGGTCAAGAATGGACAGGCCCAGGGCATTATCCTGGAAAACGGTGACGAAATCGCGGCTCCGGTGGTCGTGTCTAGCCTGGACCCTAAGCAGACCTTCTTGAAGTTGGTGGAGGCGTCGGAGTTGCCGGCCGACCTGGTAGAGTCGGCCCATCGCTTCAACGTGCGCGGCTCATCGGCCAAAGTCAACCTGGCCCTGGACGCCGCGCCCAACCTGGCCTGTTGGCCGGGTGATGGCCCCCATCTGCGGGGGGCGATTTCTATTAGCCCCAGCATGGATTACATCGAGCGGGCTTACGACGAGGCCAAATTCGGCCGTTTCTCACGGCGGCCGTATATTGACGTGATCCTCCCCTCCATGATTGACCCCGACATGGCCCCGCCAGGGAAGCACGTCATGTCCTGTTTTGTCCAATACGCGCCCTACGAGTTGCGCGAGGGGACGTGGGACGAACAGCGAGAGCAACTGGGCGATACAGTAGTGGACACGCTGGCCGAGTATATCCCCAACCTGAAAGAGATCATCCTGTACCGCCAGGTGGTGACGCCCTGTGACATCGAGCAGACGATTGGCCTGTCGCAAGGCAACATCTTCCAGGGTGAGTTGACCCTCTCCCAGCTGTTCTTCTTGCGGCCGGCGGCCGGTTACGCCCAATATCGCACGCCGATTAGGGGCTATTATCAGTGTGGGTCGGCCACCCACCCTGGTGGCGGGATCACTGGCGCGCCCGGCCGCCTGGCGGCGTTGGAGATATTGAAAGTTTGGCAATGATGAGCAGGGGAGCGGGAGGGCGGGG
>JBFMFT010000081.1:0-14159 GCA_040751925.1 Chloroflexota bacterium | reverse complement strand
GGTTGCGGCCGTAACGCGCTGTAGAACCAATGCAGCAGGCCACGCGCCTGGGAGGGCAGGCTCTCCTCGCCGGTGAGATCGTACAGGGAAGTGGCCTGTGGCCAAAAAGCCAGGAGGAGTAGCAGCAAGGCGGTCAGGGGTAAGAGGGCGCGCTTCATGGACGCCCATTATACTAAACCCCGTAGGTACCGTGTAAAAGTCAACGGGCGCGCTTGGCTGAACGACTGGAAAATGCCTTAACTATCTGTCACGGCAAGTATAACACCTACGTTTATTGCTCTTGTTTTCGATAGAACATTCTGCTATCGTCGAAACGATGACCGGCCGCACCCACAAAAGGAAGCAAAACCATACCAGGTGCGGGACGCCCGGCGGTTTTTGGAGCAGGCAGGTATTAAGCCATGAACATGATGACGTATAAGGGTTACGCGGCCAAAATCGAATACAGCGATGAAGATGTGTGCTTTATCGGCCACATTGCCGGGATCCGGGACATTGTGGGATTTCACGGTGAATCCGTAACCGAACTGAAAGCCGCCTTTGAGGAAGCGGTTGATGATTATCTGGAAGCGTGCGCCAGACTAAACCGGCCGCCACAAAAGCCATACTCAGGTAGAGTTATGCTCCGCCTTCCGCCTAACATTCACGCGGCCGTCGCTGTAGCGGCCGAGGTCAGTGGCAAAAGCATCAACCAATGGGCGGCCGAAACCTTTGCCAAAGCCGTGCAGCAGCGAGGGTGAAGAGCAGGCGCGGAGACGAGGTATTTTGGCAGAGACGCTGGTCAATTGATGGCTCAGTGAACGGCTGGCGAAGGGTAAAGCCGCGCAGTAAAGGTGTCAAGATATGCTCAGTGATATTATTGGACGAGAATTCGATTGGTACGCGCTAGACAAAGAAGGCCGCTTCGGTCTGTTTGCAACTGCTGGGGAGGGTTATGTTCCAGAGAACGTTGTAAAACACTTTGCTGAACACGACGGTATTTCTGCTACTCTGGAATCACCAAACTGGGGAAGCCTTGCCGTTTGGCAAGATTATGCGAAGTATAGTTTCTTCGTCTTCGAATGGGATTTGCGCGGAGGTGGATATGTTCGACGGGCCGTGTCACAAAGGGAACCACGGCCGGAGTTAAGAAATAGGATCGCGGCCATGAAGAGCTTAGTAAGGTTGCCCTATTCTTTTCTGGAAGTTTCTGAAATAAGAAGTTTTGAAGACGACATATAACCCGCCAGGGCAGAAATCTAGCGCGCGGCCGACACCGGAAACTGAAACTTGCTACATCAGCAACGCGACCTACGCTATCGGCGCGAATCCGCGTCCATCCGCGTCAGCCGCGTTCCTTCTTCAGCTCCCGGCCGCTCCGAATCGCCTGTTGTTGACCGCATTTCGTACACTCGGCCGTATTCTTATTCACTAGCACCAGCAACCCCCCGCACTTCTGGCACGGTTGGGGGAGCGGCCGTTTCCAACTCGTCCAATCGCAAGCTGGATAATTGGCGCAGCCGTAGAAGGCGCGACCCTTGCGCGTCTTCTTCTCCACCAGGTCGCCGCCATCCTGGGGACAGGTCACACCGATTTTGGTCAGGATTTGCTCGGTGTGGCGGCAACGGGGAAAGTCGCTGCAACCAATGAAACGGCCGAAACGACTCTCGCGGTAGACCAGGGGACGGCCGCACAGCGGGCACTCCCGCCCTACCAACTCTGGCTCCTCTTTGAGGTCCAGCTTGGGAATGGCCTGGTTAGCCACAGCCAGGTCTTGGCTAAAGTTGGTGTAGAAGCCATCTATGACCGGCAGCCAGGGCTTGCCGCCGGCAATCTCGTCTAACTCATCTTCCAGGCGGGCGGTAAAGTCCACCGAAAGCACACCGGGGAAGTATTGTACCAGCAGGTCGTTGACCAGGTTGCCAGTCTCGGTGGGCCGTAAGCGTCGCTCTTCCTCGTAGACGTAGCCGCGCTGCTGGATGGTGGAGATGGTGGCGGCGTAGGTGCTGGGGCGGCCGATGCCGTTTTCCTCCATCTCTTTGACCAGGGTGGCCTCGGTGTAGCGGGGGGGCGGCTGGGTGAAGTGCTGTTCGGGCAAGAGCCGCAGCCTATCGAGCGGTTCACCGTGGGTCAGGTCGGCCGGCACTTTGTTCTCACTGTCCTCCGGCCGGTCAGGCGACTCCGTTTCCTCGTACAGGGCCAGGAAACCGGCGAAACGCAGGGTGGAGCCGGCCGCCCGGAACAAATAGGGTCGCTGGTCGGCCGGAGTGGCCGCTGGGCCGGCCCACACGTCGGCCGAAACCGTGTCGTAGAGGGCGGGGGCCATCTGGCTGGCGACGAAGCGCTCCCAGATGAGTTGGTAGAGCTTGAACTGCTCGGCCGTCAGGTGGGCCTTCACCTGGGCTGGCGCGCGCTGGACAGAGGTCGGCCGGATCGCTTCGTGGGCTTCCTGGGCTGTCTTGGATTTGGTCTTGTAAAAGGGTGGGCGGTCAGGCAGGTAAGCCTCGCCAAAGCGCTGCTGGATGTAACTGCGGGCTTCGCGTTGGGCTTCGGCCGAGACGTTCAAGCTATCCGTCCGCATATAAGTAATAAGACCGGCCGAACCTTCACCCACGTCTACCCCTTCGTACAATTGTTGGGCAATCCGCATGGTGCGCGTCGTGCCAAAATTCAGGCGGCGCGAGGCTTCCTGCTGCAAGGTGCTGGTGGTGAAGGGAGCGGCCGGGCGGCGCGTCCGCTTGCCCAGGCGCACTTCGCCGACTGCCCAGGCCGCTTTCTCCAGCGTGTCCAGATGAGGCAGTACGTCGGCCTGGCGGGTCAAGTTCGGTTCCTGGCCGTTGATCTGGTGCAACTTGGCGCGGAAGAGCGGGCGCGGCCGTTGGGCGCGGAATTTGGGCTGGCTGAGTTCGACTTCTAGCGTCCAGAACTCCTGCGGCTCAAAGTTTTCGATTTCGCGCTCGCGCTCCACCACCAGCCGGACGGCCACTGATTGGACGCGCCCGGCCGAGAGCCGGCCGCGCACCTTGCGCCACAACAAGGGGCTGAGGTTGTAACCGACCAGGCGATCCAGGATGCGGCGGGCCTGCTGGGCGTTGACCCGATTCATGTCAATCTCGCGCGGCTCCTGGAAAGCCGCCAGGATAGCCGGTTTGGTGATCTCGTGAAAGACCACCCGCCGCGTGCGTTGGGGGTCCATCTCGGCCGCTTCCAGAACGTGCCAGGCAATCGCCTCCCCCTCGCGGTCAGGGTCCGTCGCCAGGTAGATTTCGGCGGCCCGGCTGGCCGCTTCGGCCAGTTCCTTGACCGTCTCTTTCTTCTCGTTGGGAACGCGGTATTCGGGCTTGTAGCCGTCCTCCACGTCCACGCTCAGGCGCGATTTCAAGAGGTCGCGCACGTGGCCGACCGAGGATTTGACCGTATAGCCCCGGCCGAGGTAGCGGCCGATGGTCCTGGCTTTGGCCGGCGATTCGACCACAACCAGCTTGCCCGAACGAGGGCCGGTGTAGGCACTCTTGCCGTTCGACTTACCGTTGCTCGTTTTGGTTGAGGTGGTAGAGGCTGTTTTTTTAGTAGCCGTTTTCTTGGCGGCCGTCTTAGCCGTCGTCTTCCTGGCAGTAGGCTGACCGGACTTAACGGCCGGGCTGCTCTTTTTGGCGGTGGGCTTGGTCGCTGGAGTGGTTGCCGGTCGGGGCAAATTGTCATGCAGCGGGGAATGGCCGCGCTTGTACATATTCGTCCCGCAGACCGGGCAGACACCTCTGGTGGCCGGTGTGCCATTGGCCGCCCACTCCGCCACCGGATTTTGCAGCGGCCGGAAGGCTTTACATTTCAGGCAATATCCTTCTAGTTCACTCATTCGTAATCAATCACGTATTGCGTAATCCGTAATCCGTTACGCAATACGCATTACGCATTACGTCAGCTATAGCTCTCTAACTCCGTCCCGACCAACCCATCTACCAGTTCTTTCACCAGGGGAATGTGGTCTTTGTGGACGACCAGAATGGCGTCTTCGGTGTTGACGACGATCAGGCCGGTCAGGCCGACGGCCGCCAGCAACTTCTTCTCCTCGTAATTGTAAAGCAGGCAATCTTCCGATTGGAGTGACCGCACCAAGCCTCGGCTGACGTTGGCCTGCTTGTCCGGGTTGAGGGTCTCTTTCAAGGCATAGAGTGTGCCGGGGTCGCTCCAGCCCATTTCGCCATGCAGCACAATGGCCTCGGCCGGGGTCACGTGTTTGGAGATGGCGTCGTCGAAGTGTTGAGAGGGCAAGGTTGGGTAAATTCGATTTAGGGTTTCCTGGTAGGCTGGGCGGCCGAGCTGCCCGGCAATCTCCGTCAAGCCTGCCCACATCAGAGGCTGGTGTCGTTCATACATCTGGCAGGCAAAACCGACTGTCGTCACACAATAGCCAGTGTTCCAGACGTAGCCGCCCTCGTCGAACATCTGCTGGCAGCGGTCGAGCGGCGGCCGGTAGATCCAGGAGCGGAAGCCAAAATAGGGTAGGCCCTGGTTCTCACCCAGTTGTTCAGCCAGGCCAATCCAGCCCAGGTTGTTGTTAGCAAAGCGCGGCGTTTCGCCAACAAAGGCAATCTTGGCCTGGTCGCGCTCTATTAGCTGTTCGGCCGTCGCCAGAATCCGCAAGAAGACTTCTACCTGGCTCATGGTATTGTCGCCCCACAGGATAGCCACTCGCTCGTCTGGCCCGGCCGTCTGGCGCAGATAGGCTATCGAGAGGCCGACGGCCGCCGCCAGGTCGCGGCGCGCCGGCTCGCCAATCAGGTTAGCCGCCGGCAGGTTGGGCAACTGCCGCCGGATAATGGGCAGGTAGCGCTGGTTGGTGGAAACGTACACATTTTCCAGACCGTAAGCCCCAGCCACCCGCTCGACCGCCAGTTGAACGGTGGAACGGGGGCCAATGATCGGCTCGAACTGTTTGGGTGAAGCGGTGCGGCTGATGGGCCACAGGCGGCGGCCGCTACCTCCGGCAAAAATAACGATCTTCATAAGCTGAATGATGAATGATGAATGATGAATGATGAACGACGATTCCTCTGTTCATCATTCATCGTTCATCATTTCAACACGTAATTCATCCCGCCGACCTGCCGCACCATGCCTTTGAGTTCCATGAGGGTTAGGGTGCTGCTGACCAGGGCGGTGGGCAGGCCGGCCGACTGGCTCAATTCGTCCACGTGAACCGGTTGGCCGGAAAGGTGTTCTAACAGGAGGGCTTCTTCGGCCGATTCGGGCAGGGTCATCTGGGCGGCCGTCTGTTCCGGTACCAGGCCCAGGTTCAATTCCTCCAACACGTCCTCCACCTTCGTCACCAATTTAGCCCCGCGCTGAATCAGGCGATTCGCGCCTTGACTGGCCGGGCTGTGAACGTTGCCGGGTACGGCAAACACCTCGCGGTCTTGCTCCAAAGCAAAGGCGGCCGTAATCAAAGCCCCACTGGTTAGACCAGCCTCCACAACGACCACACCCAGCGAGAGGCCACTGATGATCCGGTTGCGGGGCGGGAAGTTCCTGGCTTCTGGTTGAACACCCAGGGCATATTCGGTCAGGATGGCCCCCTGGCCGGCTTGTATCTTTTCGGCCAGGGAGCGATTTTCGGCCGGATACAGGCAATCCAGCCCGGAGCCGAGGACGGCAAGGGTGCGGCCGCCCGCTTCCAGGGCCGCCTTGTGGGCGATTGAATCAATGCCCCTGGCCAGACCACTGACAATGGTCACGCCGTTACGAGCCAGCCCGGCGGCCAATTCTTGCGTCACCTGGCGGCCGTAGGTGGTCAACCGGCGGGTGCCGACGATGGCGACGGCCCATTGGTCGGCCGGGGACAATTCACCGCGCAGATAGAGCAGAGGCGGTGGATTGGCAATCTCACGCAGATAGCGTGGGTAATCTGGTGAGTTCCAGGTTAGTAGCTTGATGCCGGCCGCTTCTACGCGGGCCAGGGCTTTGTCCAGGTCGAGGCTTGCGCGAGCCTCGAGGAAGCTCTGGATGGCTCGCTGGTCAAAGCCAATTCGCAGCAGTTCCGCTTCGCTGGCTTGCCAGGCGGCGGCCGGGTCGCCAAATTGACCCAGGAGGGCTTGGGCTTTGGCCGCGCCAATGCCTTTGACCAGGTTAAAGCCTAGCCAGTATTTGAGGTCGGACATGGTGACGAGGATAGAGTGGCGGGTAGCAAGTAGCGGGTGGCAAGTTGCTCTTACCTGCCACTTGCTACTTGCCACCTGCTACATTCAAAGACCTGGTAAGAGTCTGACTGTCATCCGGCCGCGCTCGAAATCTATCTCCCGCACGACCTCTGGAATGTGGGGCAGGAGGAGTTCACCGGCCGGTGTGTTGACGACGAAGACGTAGTTGGCCGGCGTTTCCAGAATTTCCACCACTTCGCCCAGGTGGTCACCGTCCTCATTGTAAACGACCAGTCCGATGGCCTGGTACAAATAGAACTCGTCCTCGGCCAGGGGAATCGCTTCGGCTTCCGGCACTTGTAACCATTGAAAGCGTAAACTCTCGGCCGCCTCACGGTCGTCGTAACCAGCCAGCTTGAGCAGGATGCGCCCCTGGTGAAAACGGGCGTTCTCCACCGGCGCCGGCCGGGGGTTTATCTCGCCCACGTAAACGGTTTTGAGCCAGGTGAAGCGTTCGGGCAGGTCTGTGAAAGGTTCGACAGAGACCTCACCGTGAACACCGTGCGGACGAGCCACGCGGCCGATAATCAAAAAACGAGGCTCCGTGGGGGACGCCACCGAGCCTCCTGCTTCACCGGAACGATCCGCCACTGGCCTTACTCCTCGGCCAATTCCAGCGTAGCCCGTTTGCCCTGCTTGGCGGCCGACACTTGCAAGAGGGTGCGAATGGAGTTGACCACCCGGCCGCCCTTGCCGATGATGCGCCCCACGTCAGAATCGGCCACGCTCAGTTCGAGGGAAACCAGCGACGCGCTGACCGTCTCGTGGATAGAGACTTGCTCGGGGTACTCGACCAGGGCCTTGACAATGTATTCCACCAGGTCTTTCATGGGTATTCACCCCTTTGTAGGTCACGTTTTCAACTTGACCGGAAAAAGAGGTCAAGCTAAAAGCGCGGCCTACTCCATCATCGCCGGCGCGGTTATCTCCACCATCCCTGGTTCGGCCGTCTCCTCTACCTCGGCCACCATCTCCACTTCAGGGGCGACGGCCGGGGCTGGCTCTTCAGCGGCCGGCATAGCCGGTGGCTCGGCGACCGGCGCGGGTTCGGCCGCGCCGGAGCGAAGGTGGGCCAGGCGGTCATAAGTGCCTTGCTTTTCCAGCAGGCGCTTGACCGCGTCCGAGGGCTGCGCTCCAACGCTCAACCAGTATAAAGCGCGGTCTTCCTCAATCTCAATGCTGACCGGATTGGAGCGAGGATTGTAATGGCCGATCCGCTCGATAAAACGGCCGTCACGCCGGGCCTCAATGTTGGTTACGACCACGCGGTAGCTCGGCTGCCGCTTGGCCCCCACACGACTTAAACGAATACGAATCATAAATATCTCCAGATTTCAGTAGGTCACGATTCCAAACGTGACCGACAGCATATCATTCATCCCATTCGGCTACCGAAGAGACCGGCCAGGTTGCGCCGGCCGCCCCCCTTCAATTGTTTCATCATCGTCTGCATCTCCTGGAATTGGCGCAGGAGGGCGTTCACCTCTTGAACCGTCGTACCGGAGCCGGTGGCAATGCGTCGCTTGCGGCTGGCCTTGATGATCTTGGGGTTGCGCCGCTCGCCGAGGGTCATGGAGCGAATGATCGCTTCCACGCGCTTCAATTCCTGTTCGGCCCCAGAGAGGTCCATGCCCTTCGCCATCTTGCCCATGCCGGGGATCATCTCCAGCAGTTGGGCAATCGGCCCCATCTTACGCATTTGCTGCATCTGCTTCAAGAAATCGTCCAGGTTGAACTCACCTTTGAGCAGACGTTCGCCAGCGCGTTGGGCCTCCTTCTGATCCATCTCCTGCTGGGCCTTTTCGATGAGGGTCATCACGTCGCCCATGCCCAAGATGCGGTTGGCCAGCCGGTCGGGGTGGAAGACCTCCAGGGCGTCCAGTTTCTCGCCTACGCCCAGGTACTTGATGGGGACGCTGGTGACTTCGCGCATGGAGATAGCCGCGCCGCCCCGCGCATCGCCGTCCACTTTGGTCATGATCAGGCCGGTGAGGGTGACGGCCGCGTGGAAGTCAGTCGCCACTCTGACCGCTTCCTGGCCGGTCATGGCATCGGCCACCAGCAGGGTTTCGATGGGCTGCACGTTGGCTTTGATGGCCCGCAGCTCGTCCATCTTCATTTCGTCAATGTTCAGGCGGCCGGCCGTGTCCAGGATGACCACCGTCGCGCCGGTGCGGACGCCTTCTTTGACAGCACGCGCCACCAGGTCAGGCGGTTTGGCGTTCGTCCCTTCGCTATAGACGGGGATATTCAGTTGACGGCCGAGGGTCTGCAACTGGTCAATGGCCGCCGGCCGGTATACGTCGGCGGCGACCAGGAACGGCCGCCGTCCCTCTTTCCGCAGTTGGAGAGCTAGCTTGCCGGCCATGGTCGTCTTGCCCGCCCCTTGCAGGCCAACCAGCATGATGACGGCCGGCGACTGCATCCCCAGGTTCAGGCGGCCGGGCTCGCCCAGAGTGCGGATCAATTCGTCGTGGACGATCTTGACCACCTGCTGGCCGGGGGTCAGGCTACGCATCACTTCTGCGCCAATGGCTCGTTCGCGGACGCGGCCGACGAAGTTTTTGACGACCTTGAAGTTGACGTCAGCTTCCAGGAGGGCCAGGCGCACCTCGCGCATGGCTACGTCCACGTCGCCTTCGGTCAGCTTGCCACGTCGTTGTAGGCCATCAAAAATGGATTGTAGGCGTGTTCCTAACGACTCAAACACAACATCACACCTCGCTGGCAGGACAAAACATCGCCTTGCCCACAGCAGTCGCAAGGCGAAAGATTCTAACCCAGCCTCTTGAACCAGTCAAGCTAATGACTAAGCCTGGCAAAAGAAGCAACCGCTTCGCGCAATTCGGCCGCCCGGCTGGTGTCTTCCCAGGGGGCTTCGATGTCGTCGCGGCCGAAGTGACCGTAGGTGGCCGTTGGTTGGTAGATGGGGCGGCGCAGGCGCAGGTCGCGGATAATGGCCCCCGGCCGCAGGTCGAAATGTTCCTTCACCAATTCAACCAGCGTGCCGTTGGGGTAGGGGCTGGTGCCAAAGGTTTCCACGTTGACGCTGAGAGGGCGGGCGACGCCAATGGCGTAAGCCACCTGCACTTCGCAGCGGTCAGCCAGCCCGGCGGCCACCAGATTCTTGGCTACCCAACGGGCGGCGTAGGCCCCGCTGCGGTCTACTTTGGTGCAATCTTTACCGCTGAAGGCCCCGCCGCCGTGCCGGCCCATGCCGCCGTAGGTATCCACGATGATTTTGCGGCCGGTCAACCCCGCGTCACCCATTGGGCCACCGACGACGAAGCGGCCGGTGGGGTTGACGAAAATACGCAAATGCTCGTCCACCAGCTCTGGCGGCAGAACCTTCATAATCACTTGTTCGATGACTGATTCACGGATGGTTGCGTTATCCACGTCCGGGGCGTGTTGAGTGCTGACGAGAACGGTATGCACGCGCTTGGGCTGGCCATAGCTGTATTCAATTGTCACCTGGGTCTTACCGTCCGGCCGCAGCCAGGGCAAGGTGCGATTCTTCCGTACCTGGGCCAGCCGGCGGGCCAGGCGGTGAGCCAGGGAAATGGGTAAGGGCATCAGGGTATCCGTCTCGTTGCAGGCAAAGCCAAACATCATACCCTGGTCGCCGGCGCCAATGGCCTCGATTTCGGCGTCGCTATCGCCATTCTTACGATATTCCAGGGCCCTGTCCACCCCCTGGGCAATGTCCGGGCTTTGGCTGGCGATGGCGACCTGGACGCCACAGGTGTTTCCATCAAAACCCTTGCGGCTATCGTCAAACCCGATGCCCGTAATGACTTTGCGTACCAATTCGTCGAAGTTGACGAAGCCAGTGGTCGTAATCTCGCCAAGCAGCAGTACGAACCCTGTCTTGATAGCGGTTTCGCAGGCCACGCGGGCCATTGGGTCTTGACGCAACAAGGCATCCAAAACTGCGTCGCTAATCTGATCGCACATCTTATCGGGGTGGCCCTCCGTGACTGATTCCGAAGTGAATAGCAGACTGGGGGCAGTCATAAAGGTTGTGGTCATTTAACGTATCCTCCTGAGAGAGTGGGGGTAGGAGTAAGGCGTAAGAGTAAGCGTGAGCATCTCTTGCCCTTACTCCTTACGCTACCTAAAAAAAAGCCTCCTGATAGATCAAGAGGCTGGCAATCGTTTTGCTCATTCCTCTTATCTTCCAGCTCATGCTGCCGGAGTTAGCACCCTACCTGATTAGGGGGGTTGCTGCAGCTTCTACGGGCCGGTCCCTCTGCTGCTCTCGATAAGGGTGATTTGTGTTTCGTAACTCGAGGAGTGAGGCACGCCCACGCGCCGGACCGCACCTGGGGGTGCTTGCTCCTCATTTCAGTCTGCTGAGTATAGCCCATCGCGGGGCTTTGTCAAACAGTCAGAAACCAGGTTTCTTGAGAAAAACCTGGTTTCCCCTCAAACGAATTGGGCCTGGTGTGGCTCCCGGCCGTTGGCCCCCGGTTCGACGGCCGGCAGCCAGACGGTGAAGATGGTTCCGCCCCCTTCGCGGCTGGTTACTTCGATGCGGCCGTTGTGACGATCAACGATCTCGCGGCAGATGGCCAGACCGAGACCCGTACCCGGCGCGCCACTCTCCTCGGCCGCCTTGCCCCTGTAAAACCGGTCAAAGAGGTGGGGGACTTCTTGGGGATGGACGCCCAGACCTGTGTCGGCTACCCGTAACCAAACCTGCGAACTCCGTTGGCCTTCGCCTACTCCCGCACTGACCACGACTCTCCCCCCTTCTGGCGTATAGGCCAGGGCGTTGCCGAGCAGGTTGGTGATGACCTGATCGAGTTGGTGAGCGTCGCCCATCACTTTCGGTAGGTGGCGAGGAAGCTGCATCCGCAGTTCAATCTCCTTATCTTCCGCTTTGGCCTCAAAGGAATTGACGACTTCTGTGATTAAGCCACTGACTTCGGTTGGAATTTGTTTGGCCAGGGCGGCCCGGCCGTCTAGCCGGGCAAATTGTAGTAGGTCTTCGATGAGCCGGGCCAGCCGCTCTGTTTCCTTTTCGAGAACCAAGAGGTATTGAGGGAGCTTCTCTGGCCGGCCGCGCGCCAAGAGGACGTGGTAGGTCTTGATATTGGTTAGGGGCGTCCGCAACTCGTGAGAGACGTTGGCAATGAATTGGCCCTTGAGCCGGTCAACCTCTTTCAAGCGGCTAATGTCCGACAGGATGCCCACGAAACCCGTCAGGTGGCCGCCTGGTTCATGGCAGGGGGCAATGGTGAAGTGAGCGTCGTAAAGTGAGCCATCGGGGCGGCCGAAGGCCAGTTCCCCCTGCCACTTTTGGCCCTTCTGGACACTGAACCACATTTCCTCAAAGGTGCGGTCGGCCGGCCGCTGCCCAAGCCACAGGCGCGGGGTTTCACCCAACAGACTGTCCGCCTGGAAGCCGGTAATCTCGACCATCATGGGGTTCGCATACAAGATGAGGCCGGCCGGGTCCAGGTAAAAAATCCCTTCGCCTGCGCCATCGAGGATAGCCTGTGTGCGGTCACGTTCGGCCCGTAGCTCAACAGTACGTTGAGCGACCTGGTCAGCCAACTGGTCGGCTTGACGCTGCAAGGTCTCGTACAGTCGCACGTCTTCGATGGCTGGGGCGATCTGGTTAGCCAGGGTTAGCAGCAAGTGAATGTCCTGGCGAGGATAAAAGTCGTCGGGGTCACGACGGCCGAAGAGCCAGACACCCATCGTTTGGTCGCGGCTGACGAGAGGGATGACCAGGCGCACCCAGGCTAGCGCGCCTGGGGAATGGGGCGGCCGGTATTTGCCCGCTTGGGTCAAGAGGTCGGCTAGGGCGGCCGGCACAGCCTCCGTATCTTCAGTGGTCAGGCTTTGGGTGTAAAGGGGTAAAACCGTGTGGTCTTCGTAGAGGTAAAGGGCTGACTGCCGGATCAACAGCGATGGCGCGATTTGGCTGGTTAGCAAACCAATGAGAGCTTCTCGGTTGAGGGAAGCCGGTATCTGGTTAGCAAAGGCGCGCACAATGTCTTCGGCGTCGTGTTCCGTGCCGTAAACCAGGCGGTCTACCCACCGCCGGTAGCCGGCATAGAGAGTGGGTGTCGCCATGACAAAGGTAATGGAGAGAACCAACTCTACCAGAATGTCACCCTCCTCAGAGAGGATCAACCGGTCACTCAACAGGCGCAGGGCGACGAAAAGAGGCGGATAAAGGAGAATGAAACTATACAGGCTGAGAACCCGGTTGGCTCGAAATTCCATTGCGCCTAACTGGCGCTTGTAAATGGCATAGAGGTAGAACAGGGGCAGGATGGGCAGGGCAATGGCCGCCACCCCTGTAAATAGGACGACCATGGGGGGGGCGACCTGGGCCGCTGGTAGCAGGAGTAAGATAATGGAGGGGCCAAAAGCCAGAGCAATCCCCATCAACATCAGGCGAACTGGCAGCCGGTCCGACGGCGAACCGAGCCGGCCGCGCCAACGGCGAACGAGAATGATGAAGCTTGAGACAATAGCCAGAGCCATGGCCGTCAGGGGCAAAGAATCGGGTGGCAAGAGGAAAAGCTGCAACAGGGCCAATGCGGCTGCCGCGCCATAGACCGGCCGGCGCAATCGCTGAAGTAGCGGAGCAAGCAGGGGGCTGGGTATCGTCAGGTGAAAATCCAGGTAGAGGGGGGTCAGTATCCAGGCGACGGCCCGCAGGGCCAGCCGCGAATAAGCGACGGCCGATTCGGAGACGATGCCCATGGTCGTCCAGACGGCCGTCAAGTAGTAGAAGTAAACTAATAGTCGCCAACGCAGGTCACGCGGCTGGACAAAGAGCAGGACAATGGTGCCGGCGATCCAGAAGGGGAAGAAGCCGACCATCGGGGCTACTTGCCGCTTCACCACCTCCCCCAGCGTTGGCTCTTTCATCTCCAGCTCAATACAGTCGCCGGAGACTGGGCAGAGTGGAACCCTGTCCCCGGCCTGAAAACCAGCGAAGGGTACGGAATGGGGATCATCGCGGTACTCCGCAAATGATAGATCGCCAATTTGCTGAATGAGGATCTCCCCCGCGCCCAAGTCAAAGCTCCATGCGTTAGATTCGTCTATGGGTGTATATTCGACGCCAGGATAGGGGACCTGCCGCAGATAGACGAGCAGGTAAAAGAGATGGATGAGTAGGGCGGCAACGGCCGGCCAGGCCAGCGGCCAGCGACGGGCGGCGACCAGGCGGCCCACAGGTTGAAGCCTGTCCTTGATTGCTCTAGCCATCAGCCTGCCATTCATCAGAACCCCAGGTACTTTGGGGAATGTAGGGTCTGGAGTTGCAGGCGACCGAGACTCAACCTGAGCCAGCCCTGCTTACACTCTACTCGATTATGGCCGGTTCGTCAGCGGGAATTTTGTACCGTAAGGGGCGCGCTTCAGGCAGCGGGCCCCTTACTAAAGCTCCGGTTCTACGTTGCTCCCACTTACCTTCAGATAAGAGGCAAGAGACTCGCCATAACGAGTCAACATTTCGGACAAGGGCTCGGGGTTGGTCAGCCGCGTCTCTTCCAGCAGACGGCGGGCCGCCTGATAGCGTTGGATCAGGTGGTAAACACCATAACTGACCGCCCCACACGAGACCAGGATGACCTGCGCTCTTGCCAGGCAGCGCGGATCGTCAACGTGGGGCAAGAGGGTGACAAACTCGCTCCGTTCTGGATAATCGGCCGTCAGCGCGTAGAGAATCAGTAAATTATTGCGCCCCTGGCCCCAATCGGGATTGGCCGGCGTTTGCAAGGCGTCGGTCAGATCGTCCTCCAGTTGGATCATCTCGCCAATCATAACTCCCAGGCGATAGAGTTGGGAAACCACTTGGGGGTCTGCGCTGCCCAAAAGGGCCCCCAGTTCCAGGGCTGCGCCATAGAAGGGGGTGCTTTTGGCCGCCACGATCCGCCAATAATTCTCTTCGCCTGGCAAATTCTGAACGTCCATCTGTTGGCCGGCGGCCGTGGCCAGGGCCATGCGGGCCAG
>JBFMFT010000080.1:0-14186 GCA_040751925.1 Chloroflexota bacterium | reverse complement strand
AGCCAGCAGGTAATACAGAGGCGGCTGGGCCGCTTCCTGGCGCAGCCAGGGGTCGGCTTCAGCCTCTACCACCGGCAAGCGGCGGTACAGGGCAATGCTCTCAGCCGTGAAGTAATGGTGCTGTTCGTCCGGGGCCTCAAATAAGGGGTTAATGACTCCGTAGGCGGCGGCCAGGACGAAGTAGACAGCGAACGTGAAACGTGAAACGTGAAGCGCGAAAAGATTTCTTCCCTTCATCACGTTTCACGCATCACGTTTTATTAGAATTGTTCCAGGAAGCGCAGGTCGTTGGCCCAAAAGTGGCGGTGGTCTTCGATGCCGTATTTGAGCATGGCAATCCGTAGCGGCCCCATACCGAAGGCAAAACCGGAATAGACGGCCGGATCATAGCCGCCATTCCGCAGGACGACCGGATGCACCATGCCGCAGCCCAGAATTTCCAGCCAGCCAGTGAATTTGCAGACGCGACAACCGGCGCCGTGGCACAACTTACAGGCCACGTCCATCTCTGCGCTCGGCTCGGTGAAGGGAAAGTAATTAGCGCGGAAGCGCACCGGTCGCTCCGCGCCGAAGATGCGGCGGGCGAAGTCGGTCAACGTGCCTTTCAGGTCAGCCATCGTGATGTGTTTGCCCACGGCCAGCCCCTCCACTTGAAAGAACTGGATGTCGCTGCGGGCGGTGATTTGTTCGTAGCGGTAGCACATCCCCGGCAGAATGACCCGGATGGGCTGTGGGCAGTATTGGCGCATGGCGTGAATCTGGCCGGGGCTGGTGTGGGTTCGCAGCAGGATGCCTGGCGTGGTGGTGTGAAAGGTGTCCCACAGGTCGCGGGCCGGATGATGGGCAGGGATGTTGAGCAACTCGAAGTTGTATTCCTCGGTCTCCACATCGCGGCTGCGGTAGACCTGGAAGCCCATGTCCCCCCAGATGCGGTAGATTTCGCGCAAAGTTTGCGTGGCTGGGTGCAGCCGGCCGGTGAGCGGAGCGCGGCCGGGCAGGGTCACGTCCAGGGCGTCGGCGGCTAATTGGGCCTGCAACTCGGCCGCTTTCACCGCCGCCAGGCGTTGCACGTAGGCCGCTTCCAGGGCTTGCTTCACCTCGTTGACGCGCTGCCCGTAGAGCGGCCGCTCGGCCGGTGGCAATTGACCCACTTGCCGCGTCGCCAGAGTGACAGCCCCCTTGCGGCCGAGGGTGTCTCGATGCCAGGCTTCCAGGGCGGCCGGCGTGTCGGCTTTGAGCAGGCCAGCCAGAGAGGTTTCTTTTAATTGCTCCAGTTCTGCTACCATGCGGAGGAATGATAATAGGTCGGCCGGAGGCTGTCAAGCCTGTAGCGCGAGCTGCCAGCTTACCAGGGTCAACTGACCGTTTACCCAACCGGGTGAAACCTAAGCGCGGTGAATCCGTACATAGGTATTGTAGAGAGGCAACTATTCAGCCAGAAAACAGGTTTTTCCCTAAAGTCTGAACAGTTCCCTCAGGAGGTTGAAATGAAGCTGCTTTTGCGTTGGGTGGTGGTATCGTTGGCGTTGGGCGCGGCTGCCTGGCTGGTGCCAGGTATTCGGGTGGAGGGGGACGCCCTGGTTGTCTATGCGGTTATGGCCCTTATCCTGGGGCTGGTCAATGCCTTTGTGCGGCCGTTGCTCAAGTTGCTCTCCTGCCCCCTCATTCTCTTGACCCTGGGGCTATTTGTCTTGGTCATCAACGGCCTGACCCTCTGGTTGGCCTCGGCCATCGCCGTCCGCTTGGGCTTCGGCTTTTACGTGGAGGGTTTTCTGCCAGCCTTCATCGGTGCGTTGGTTGTCAGCATTGTCTCCGTCGTACTGAACGTCTTGATCCCTGACGAGGACGAGAAATAAGTGGCTCTACGTCCCGCCTGCAACGGGCTCAAAGGCAAACACCTGCTGGGCCTGGATAGGCCCTGACGTGGTTTTGAACCCAAACCCCCTGTTCGGCTCGTATTGGGTAACCTCGATGGTCATCGCAATTGGCCGACCTTGAACCCGACCACTCAACTTCCAGATCGTGCCCACACGAACGGGACCTGGGGTAGTTTTCTCCACTTCTTCAGGTCCTGGATGCCACTGTTGCCAATTGTCGAGGTCGGTGATAAAGCTAAAAACTCGCTCTGTGGGGCAGTTAATTACAACCTCATGCTCATTTTTTACCATCGTAAGACCTCCTTATATTTGGGTTCTCCCGTGTTCGGTCGGGCTAATTTTGACCTCCTGCGGCGACGCGTTCTTGGATATCCGACCAGCGGTTGTCCACCTGCTTTCACATAAAAGACGGGAGAACCCCAATTTTATGCCGTTTGGATCGTTGAAGTAAAACGATCTGGCCCAGATTTCCCACCAGCGCTGTCAGGCGCTCCTGGCCGAAGGGCGTACGCATAGAAGCGGGGCCGCTAAGAACGCCGTTTACGGCAATGTTCAGTTGAGCTTGGCCCGGCCGTTTGCCAGGCTATATCGGCGGCATCTCGGCCATCTGCGCCAGGCCCAGGGTGTTTCCTTCGCTGTCTTTGAACCAGGCAGCCCGGTTTGGTCCTACAGTAGCGATGCCATTGACTGTTTTGATGTTCGGCAGGTCATATTCCTGGAACACCACCCCTCTACCCATTAGTTCGGCAACTTCGGCCTCAATGTCATCTACGACCCAGCCCATTAAGGTGTGCTGGGCCGTACCGGCGCCGGTTGAAGGATAGAGGAGAAACCAGCCCTGACCACATTGGTACATAAGGCCACCGGGCGTCTCGTGGGCTGGGGTAAGACCCAGCTTTTCAGCATAGAACTCCCTGGCCCGTTGCAAATCTCCAGCAGGAATGGTCGGCTGAACGGGAAGAGTGGCTAACATCACGTGCCTCCTTCATGGTTGTACAGGGAACCAAGAAAGCATTAGCAGAGGAAAACCAGAACTCCTTCTATTCTACGCTTATTTCCGGCTCTTGTATAGGGGCTATGGATGCCTATTGCCTATCGAAGCGACGCTGGCCGACGCGGGCCAGGAAGATACTGAAAGCGTAAAGGATGAGCAAGGGGGCCATGGTCAACAGCATTGTCACGGGGTCAATGGAGGGGGTGACGGCCGCCGCCAGAATGGCGATGATCACCACCGCGGCCCGCCACTGCTGGCGCAAGGTAGTGGCGTTCACCAGGCCAACGCGAGCCAGGAAGAAGATGATCAGAGGCATCTCGAAGCTGACGCCAATCCAAAAGAGGAAGGTGGTGGTGAAGCTGAGGTATTCGCGGCCGGTCCATTCAGGGGCAAAAATCGTGGGCAAGAAATCAGAGAGGAAAAGAATGGCCGCCGGCAACAAAACCAGCCAGGCAAAGGCGATACCTAGTAAGAAGAGTAGGGTGGCACTGGGTACGAAGACGTAGACGTATCGCTTCTCAGGGCGTTCCAGGGCCGGGGCAATGAATAGCCAAAGTTGATAAAGGATGAGGGGCATAGCCAGGACGGCTCCGGCGACCAGGGCCACCTTGAAGTAGGTTTCAATGCCTTCGGTGGGGCTGAGGGTCTGCAGACGGCCGCTGTATGGCGCAATCAGAAAGCGTAACAGCGATTCTGCGAAGGTGAAGCTGACGACTGTACCTATCACCAAACTAATCAGGGCCCAGGTCAGGCGCACCCGCAGTTCGTTCAAGTGTCCCAGAATGGTCTCTTCACTCTCAGCAGGCGTTTTTTTTGATTTCTCAGTTTTGGACATTAGTCAGGGTCGTCGGCAACCTTTAGTGGTTGGGGCAAGAAATCCTGGTGGCCGGGCAGCGCGGCCGGCGCGTGACCAGTGGTTATTTGCTTTTGCACGAGGGCGTCCTGTTCTTGTACTAAGGCCCTGGCCTCCTCGGCCAAGGTGCTGCGTTCTTTGTTCAGTTCTTTGGGAATGGAGGCGACCTCACGGCGCAGGTCGGCCATCTGGCGTTTCAACTCTTGCATATCTTGAACAGCCCCGCGCAATTCGCCGCTGTCCAGGGCATCCAGTTCCGTGTTGAGTTGGCGGCGAAACTCACGGGAGATCCTCTGCAATTGGGCCGTCAGACGGCCGAGCGTGCGGGCTGCCTGGCGAATGCGCTGGGGGCCCAGGAGCAGGCCGGCCACCAGCAGAATCATAATCAGTTCAGGTAAACCAACGCCAAAGAAGCTATCCATGGGTTCTAGCGGCCGGACCAGGGGCCTGACGCTGGGCAGCCAGACCCTTTGACCACTGGCTGACCAGGACGGCCGCGCCGGTTAGCAGAAAGGCGGCGACGGCGGCGGCGGCCGAAGGGACGAGCCAATTGCGGGCGGCCGGCTGGTCGGGTACGGCCGCCTGGCTGGCTACTTGCACGTGTCCATAGGTATCCTGAATGGCAATGCGCGCTTCGTCTAATTCGCGGGCCAGGGTCAAGTAAGTTTCATCAGCGACCTGTTGGGCTTGTAATAGCCGCTTGTGTTCAGCGGCCGACGCTTGCAGTTGGGTCTGAGCGGCCAGGATTTGTGGCTCCAGGGTGGCCAGGTCAAGCTGGCGAGCGGCGGCCATTTCGGCTACGGCCGCCTGCAAGTCGGCTAATATCGCTTCCTGGTCAGTTACCTCCATTGTTTCGTCGGCGCCTAGTTGTAGCGTTAGCGGAATCGCCGACTCTGCGCCAAAGGCCCGCATTTGCAGTTGAAGGAGGGTGATCTGATCGGCCAGGAACACCTGGTCGGCCGTTGACCTGGCCCCAACTTGCAGATGGGCGGCCTCGATGTCCTGGATCAGCCGGGCCATAGCTTGCTGCTCGCTCAATAGGGCGGCGTGCGTTTGGGTATAGACCTTCAATTGATTGGCGACGATGGCTGATCTGTCCTCGGCGGCCAAAGCGACCAGGGCTTGTTCAGCGGCGGCCACGTTGACCTGGGCCTGGCTCAATTCATTTTCCAGAAAGGCTACCTGGTCGGCCCCCCGGCCGCTGTAAACCTGGTTGGCTTGGCGGGCGAAGACGGCCGCCCAGGTGTTGACCAGGCGGGCGGCCTCGGCCGGGTCTGGTAGCTGGGTGGTCAGTTGCACCAGGGTCGCGTCGGAAGGGGAGTCTGCCCTAAGTACCCGGCGCAGATCGCCAACGGTTTGCAGCCCGGCGATGGCCGGCTGTAGTTCGGCCAGGAGTTGCAGCAGAATCTCGTCGCTGGTGGCCAGGGCTGGATAAGCCCGGTAAGGTGGCGAGCGGAAGCTCTCGGTGGTCTGGAAGCGGCTATCAAATTCCAGCGTGTAACGCGGCTCGACGACGGCCACGATGGCCCTGGCCTCATAGAGCGGCCGGCCGCGGGCCGTAACGACGTAAGCTAGAACTGCGCCGAGGACGGCCGCCCCGATCAGCCACTTCCAGGCGCGCAACAAGGCCATGAAGTACGGCCGTAAATCAATTTCCCCTTCCAAACCATCCTCCTGGGTAACATCTCATCGCAGAGGCGCGCAGAACACGGATTCACTCTGCGGCCTCTGTCTCTCATCGGTGAAGCTAAAAAGGACACCCAAGCTGGGTGTCCTTTTAGCGGAGAGGGTGGGATTCGAACCCACGGTGACCGGCAGGCCACAACGCTTTTCGAGAGCGCCCCATTCAACCACTCTGGCACCTCTCCAGATTGGGTGCGCTTGATCCATTGATAGACCTATTATAGCAGCGGATGGCAAAACCGTCGAGTGTTCCGTTCGCCGCATGGGAGAGCAGTGTGGAAAAAATTGGCCGCAAATAGGTATAGATATATAGTAGGAGGTAAAAGACTATGATACTCTGGCGTGTTCACGTTCTACGCATCGTCGCCTCGCTCGGCGTGTTAGTTGTTTGCGTCCAGTTGTTGGCGACGGCCGGGGTGGCCCAGGAGCCAAACCCCACCGTCACCCCGGACCCGACGGTGACGCCGCCGGCCACGCCAGCCCCAGGGCCAGCCTTAGAATTGGTGGTTATTGCTCCCACCATCCCGCTAACGGTGGGGCAGACCATTGTCCTCTCGGCCACCGTCGCCAACGTCAGCGACGGCCCACTCTCTAGCGTCGGCCTGGCCTTGCCTTATCACCCTGACCTGTACTACCTGGCGGCCGGGGGGCTAACCCAGGGTGGCGTCGGCAACGCGACGCTGGACCTGGGCGAGATGGCTGCCGGCGCGTCCAGCCTCGTTACGGCCACGGCCGTCATCAGCGGCGTCTCGCCCCTGACGGTAATGGATTTGTCGTTCGCGGTGACGGCGGCCGAGAGCGACCCCATCACGGCCACCACAGCCCTGACTGTCACGCCGCCCCTGCCGGAGACGGCCGTCGTCCCCATCGAAGGGGGCGCGGTGGCCCTGGCCGACAGCCACGTGGTGATGGAGTTTGGCACGGGCTGGAATGACCAGCCGGCCGACCTCTCCTTCCAGGTGGTGGAGCAGCACCAACTCGAATTGGGCCAGGCGGGGGTTCTCCTCCACTTCGAGGCGGAGGCCCTGGTGGGCGGTCAGCAAGTTCTCACCTTCACCGCGCCGGTGACGGTTACCCTGAGCATCAGCGATTGGGTGAATCTGGAGCAGTTGGAGACTAGCCGGCTGTACTTGCGGACGCGGGAGAACGAAACCGACCCCTGGACGGACGTGCCATTTACCTTCGACGCGGCGGCCGGGGTGGCGCAGTTCAGCGCGCCGCACTTCTCCGGCTACCAGCTTGGTAGTGAAGCGCAGCCCTGGAAGCTGACCTACAATCCACCGGGAACGTCGGCCTTTAGTGGGGCGGCCTCCTACAGCTATCCTATTCCCGTGCCGCCGGGGGTGGGCGGCCTGGCCCCCAGCCTGGCTCTTTCTTACGGCAGTCGGGGGGTGGATGGGATGGTCTTTCCGGTGATGAGTACGGGCTTTGGGGCCGGCTGGGCCTTGCCCCAGGCGGAGATTGTCAATGGCAACGCCGCCAGGATGTACTCGCCCTTATGTGGCGGGGTTGGCTGTCCTGGCTTTGATAATTGGCGACTGACGCTCGTTCTCAATGGTGCAACCTACCACCTGCAAGCCGATGAACTGGAAAACGGCCGCCATGGGGTGTACGTGGCCCTGGGCGACCCCAGTCTGCGGATTGAATATGTGGACGACCTGGGCGCGCCCAACGTCACCGGCGAGTATTGGGAAGTCCGCACGGCCGACGGCACGCTTTACCGCTTTGGCTACAACGAGTGGGCCGAGCAGGTAGTCGGCCCGGTGAGCGCCTTCCACAACGTCGCCCAGCCGCGCAGCGATTCTATGAGCGTCGCCAGTTGGAAACTGGACAGTGTGGAGGATGTGTACGGCCACAGGGTGGAGTATTTCTATAAGAGTAAGTGTGGCCAGCCCACGACGGGGGCCACCTGCCGGCGGACGGATACAGACACACACGTCGTGGAAAGTAGCTGGCCGGGCGACAACAACCCCGGCGACTTGCAGCTCAATCGCAAGTTCCGCACCGAAGTAGACGTGGCCCTGGCCGAGATTCACTATAATTTCGTGGGCACGGCCGCCGACACCCTGATTATTCTCGACCACGAGTTCAAGAACGACTCGGCCATGCGGGATGAGCGGTTCGTCAGCGTGGGCTATTACCGGCCGAATGAAATCATCGTCAAGCAGAGCGGTAACGTCGTCAGTGGTTACACCGTGACCTACAGTGAAGATAACCACAACGTACCCTCGCAAGGCTATCACACGTATTTCTGGTGGCCGACCCAGTTGCAGGCTTTTGGCTCCAATTACGTCCAGGGGAGCGGCACGGCCGTTGGCACAGGCACGGCTCTGCCGGCACAAACCTTTTATTACGACACCAGTGCGACCGGTTGCGGTCTGAATCTCAGTAACAACAACGTTTGTGTCAAGCTGTTGACGCGGGTAGACAATGGCTATGGGGGGGTGACCAAGCTCGTCTACAGCCCCATCGGCGGCAAATCGTTTCACGTGACCGACGTCTACACCTGGGATGGGGTCAAGTCTATCTACGGTAGCAATAACAACACGGCCGGTTCGCGAACCACCTACACCTACGTGGGGGCCTGTTACGACGACACCGGCACTCCCACCATTGGCTGCCGCGGGCCGGGGCTGGAACGGAGCTTTGCCCTGGTCGGCTTTGACAATACCACCACCGAAGTCAAGCGGTGGGATGGCAGTAATTGGGTTGCCGTCAGCAAACAGTTCCAGAAGTTCAACGTGGCCCTCTATTGGCTGAACGGCAAGGTGGAACAGGCCACTGTGTACAAGGCGAGCAGTTCAACCAAATTGAGTGAGCGGATCGAGAACTGGAGTTGGGACGGGACGGACTACTTTGCCAAACTGAACGAGGCTACCAATACCCTCTACGACCCAACCAATAATAGCCAATACACCGGGGTGAAGGAGCAATACACTTATGACCCATTACTCCAGGGCGGCCGGCAGTGGGGTCGGCCGACCAGGGTAGAAACCCTGGCCGTGGCTGACGAAAACACACTGGGTACACGTTATCGCTGCACGGACACCAACTACCAGGACAATGACCTCTCTACCGTTTGGGTGCAGGTACCTTACCAACAAACGCTCTACGATTGCACCACGACGCCCTGGGTCTTGAAGCAGGCCACTCTGTATCTATACGATGGTCAGGCCGACCCTGATAACCAGACC
This sequence comes from Chloroflexota bacterium, assembly GCA_040751925.1. Lineage (GTDB taxonomy): Bacteria > Chloroflexota > Anaerolineae > Promineifilales > Promineifilaceae > JBFMFT01. Next base: position 5,585 of record JBFMFT010000080.1, on the reverse strand, counting down.
ATCAGCAGAGGCCAACTGCTGTGGACGTTGGCGGTGGACGTGCCAGCCGGCACGCCGGTAGGCACGTGGAATGCCGTGGCTACCCGTCATCAGTATTACGGCGGTGGGGGGGTCAAAGAGGGTTTGCTCTGGCGAACGACCACTTACGACGCTTACGCGGGTGTGCCTTACACCACGAGCGGTTGGGGGTCGGTGGCCACCCCGGCCGACGCCACCTGGCGTAACCGGGCCAGCAGGGATTACACGGTTAACGGCACGGTAGTCGCCTGGCAAGAACAAGAAGGCAATAATGGCCTGACCACCCAACATACGGACATTACCTACGCCACCCCCTTCGCCTGGCTGCCGGCCGTGATCACCGACACCAACAACCTGGTGACCCAGTACGGCTATGACCTGTTCGGCCGCCTGACCAAAGTGGCCCGGCCGGGGGACACCCTGACCAGTCCGACCATCAAGTATGGCTATTGGGACGACCCCGGCGGTTCGGCCGTCTTCATCACGCCCCTGCTCATCCACACCGAATACAAGAATAATCTGCAAAGCGCCATCCGCTATTTCTACGATGGACTGGGCCGGCTGGTGCAGGAGCAGGCGGCGGGGGCAGAAATTGCCGGGCAGCCGCTCACCCGTGACGTGTTGGTGACTTACGGTTACGACGCGCTGAGTCGCCAGGATTGCCAGACGGTGGCCTACGACACGGCCGCCTACACCTGGAATCCGGCCATCTCCCCTTACCAGAATGACACCTGCACGACCAAAGACCACACCACCACCACTTACGACGACGCCGGCCGGGTGTGGCAGGTGACCGGCCCCGACAGCCAAACGATTACCACCACCTACGAAGTTCCAGGCGGTTGGACAGGGAGTGTCGGCCGTGGGGCCTGGCAGCAGAAAGTGGTCAACTCCAATGATGACGTGACACTCCATACTTACGATGCCTACGGCCGGTTGGATTGGGTGGGGCAGAAAGACGACGGCGGCTGGTGCAACGCCTTGCAGGTGACGACCTACGATTACGACGTGCTGGACCATCTGAAGACCGTGACGCGGGGCGGTTACGTCTGTGGAACGGGCTATACGCCCGGCAGCGTTTTCACGCAGATGACCTACGACGCCCTGGGCCGCAAACTGGACATGACCGATCCGGACATGGGCCGGTGGGACTATAGTTACGACGTGGCTGGCAACCTGGTCAGCCAGGACGACGCCCTGGACAAAGTGGTCCAGTTTGTGACTGACGCCTATAACCGGCCGTTGGGGAAGTCTCTACCCCTGGCCGCTTCTACTGCTTTCGTGCTGAATCGTTACGATACGGGGACAAACGGCCTGGGACGGTTAGCCAGTGTGGACACTTATGCGCCGACCTTCAGCGATGACTTCAACCGCTCGACGTTGGGGTCGAACTGGAGTTCCTCTGGCTCAGTCAGTATGACTGGTACAGAGGTCTACGGGTATAAGAATGGGCCTAATGCCATCGTGTGGCGGCCGTTATTCAACCTGACGGCCGGCGATGGGGCGCGCTTCGACTTCCGCGTCAACAATATCAGTGGGTTGTCCGACGAGATAGAGCTGATTAGCAATGGCGGCACGTACCAGGTAGAACTGCTGGTGGACGGGGGCAACCTCAAGGCGCGGGCCAAAGATACCAACGGCTTCACCTCCAGCGCCATTCTCATGTCCGCCCAAAACACCGTGCAATACAGCGGCCTGTTAGCCATCGGCGACAACGGTTGGGTAACCGTTCAGGTGTGGGAAAAGAACAACCCTGGCAAGGCGGCCCAGTGGACGTACTCGTTAGTGGCGGGCGCTTCCACGCAACTCTATGGCTTCCAGATGACGGTCAAGGCGGGCGACGGCTATCTGGACAACTACGAGGAGCTAGACCGGACGAGCGGCAGCGCTTACATCTACGATGATCATGGTCTGGTGACTCAAGAAACACGCCGGATTGGCAGTTCGACCTACGATGCTGGCTACAGTTATGATGACCTGGACCGGCCGACCAGCCTGACGTTTCCCTATCCAGGCGGCGAGGTGATAACGACCGGCTACAACAACCAGGGCTTGCCGGAGAGTCTGACAGGGACAAATCCCACGACTACCTTCGTCTCTAATGTCACCTACAATGCCCGCGGGCAGATGTCCTTGCTCGACCGGCCGAGCCCTGTCCCCGACACCACTTATACTTACCACCCGGCCTTAGATATAACGGGCGGCGGCTTGGGCGACGCCAACTTCCGGCTGGCGAGCATGACGGCCGGTTCGCTGCTCAACTTCAGCTACCAGTACGACAAGGTGGGCAACGTAACTCAAATCGAGGACCGGACGATGCCGGACATCTGGGGCAACCCCCAGGTCCAGACCTTTGCCTATGACCACCTCGGCCGGCTGCTGACGGCCGCAGCCACCGGCGGCAATGGGAATGGCCTCTACAACCACAGCTACACCTACGGTACAGCCAACCAGCAGCAGTTAGGCAACCTGACCCAACGCACCGAAAGCGGCACGATCTACAGCTACGTCTACAGCGTCAGCCAGCGGCACGCCGTCACCCAGTTGTGGCAAGGGCTGAACCAGATCGGCACGTACGGTTACGACGCCAACGGCAACATGACGACGCGCAACGATAACGAGGGGAACTTCACCCAGGTTTTCGACGTGGAGAACCGGCTGGTGTCGGTGAACAATAACGTGGCGGAGGAGGTGACGACCTTCACCTACGACGCCAGCGGTCAGCGAGTGAAGACCGTAGAGCCAAATGGCACGGTCATCCACTATCCTTTCCCCTTCCACGAAGTGGAGAACCCGGGTCAGCCCAGTGAAATCAAACGTACTACCTACGCCCTGGGTGGACAGATCATTGCCCTGCGCGTAACGGGAGGAACCAGCCCCGGCCTGTATTACGTCTACACGGACCACCTGGGTTCGACCAGCCGCCTCAGTAACAGTAGCGGCATCCTGGTCAGTGGCAGTGACGCCCGTTACCTGCCTTTTGGGAAGTATCGGGTGACGCCGACGGCCGGGCTGACCGACCGCGGCTTCACCGGTCACCTGCACAACGACCCCTTGGGGTTGGTGTACATGAATGCAAGGTATTATGTGCCTTATATTAACCGCTTCCTCTCGGCCGATACGATTGTACCAGACCCCAAGAATCCGCAAACTTTCAATCGTTATGCGTACGCACTGAATAATCCCATCAGGTATACAGACCCAACAGGACACATTGTATGCGAAGACTCTAATTTGTCTGGCTCATGTACACCAGAGTCAGGCTCATCGGTTGATTATGAAACACTATACGGGCCAAGTATCTGGTTGCCAGCGGGTTATGAGTGGGTTCTATTAACGCCCGGGGGAGACGGGCAAATTAGCTTCTATACCTTAACCTCTGTTGATGAGCCTGGCGCATCAACTCCCGAAGATTTGAGTGACGAAAGTCATTACCGCCTCCAGGGTTCTGTGATCCTGAATGATCAGCTCTGGAACTACATTGTTACTGACGCAGATAGCGGAGAAGGGTATTGGCAGGAAAATACCTGGTCAAGCAGTTGTAGTCCTGCTTTTGCGTCCGCCACACAATGCATCGTCCCCTTAGAGTATATGTCACCGGAACAACCAGTTACCGGCGCTGTAAATACAGGCAGCCCCATACCCATGGGGCGTGATCGGCTGGCATATGTTCAGGTTGAAAATGGCTCTTATCCGTTTGATGGGGATGGCCTGCTTATCAATACCCGGGATGAATGTCCGGGATGTGCTAATTCACAGATAGATATTCTAACCGTAGCTTATGATGATAGAGGTGCGCCACGCTACCCAAGCTATAACATATCGAGTATTTCAGACCGAGTTTACATTTGGGCAGCTTTGCCCTCAATACGGGTAAGCCCAATGTATGCCGGCATGATTGAGTAAGTCCTGGTCTACCTTTACCAGGAATGATCTTTGAAAGCGGACGATTTGGAGGGTAGGATAATGTTCGACGAAATAAAAAAAGCAATAGCCTTAGAGCGACTCAAGATCGGGTCGATCTTCCTGATTGGGATATTAGGCGTTGCCTGTCAAAGCAGCCTTGCGCCAGATCTAACTGCCCAAGCCACGCCGTTCCCGACCAGTACAACGACACATCTAGTAACACCTTCTCCAACCAACGCAACAGCGCACTTAGAGACACCTTCCTTACCGCCAGCGCCAACGCACACGACAACACCTCAACCAACTCAAAAACCCTCCCCGACCGAAACCCTAACGGCTACATCCATCCCTCAGATTCGCACAGGTCTGGCAGCTATCGTGGCTGAAGGTCGGCAGCCTGGATACCCCGGCCGCCTCACTTTGTACATTATTGCCCCTGATGGGCAAATAATGAAGCCGGCATTGGAAAATGTTATCAGTATAAATTCCTTCTCGTGGTCACCAAATGGACAGAAGTTGCTCTTTTCCGTGCTTCTGGCCGACACGTACGATATTCGCATTTACATGGTAAACGCGGATGGCTCTACACCAATCAGGGTAAACCCCAATTTAACTGGTGGCGCGCATGAATCTGACCCTATTTGGTCCCCTGATGGAACAAAGATAGCCTTTACTCAATCAGGAGCAGGTGAACCCCTTGTTCATATTATGGACATAGATGGATCAAATGTACGCTTTCTGACGACAGGTGTTGCCTCATCCTGGTCTCCCGACGGCCAATATATCGCTTTCCTTAGGCCGGATCACCAAGTTGGCATTGGCATTGGTGATCTGTATATCATTGGCATTGATGGCCAGGGCTCACTCCGCTTGGTCCCCGATATGAATGTAGCCGGTCCAAGTTGGTCGCCTGACGGTTTATGGTTAGCATTTTGGGGAAGAGGAAAGGACGGCCGGAAGGAAGGTATTTATATTACAGATATCAGCGGGGGAAATGTCACTCAACTGACTAGCATAGGCGAAGCAGCGAGTTGGTTTCCAGATAGCCAGCATCTTTTGGTAGTTCATAAGGGAAAATTGTATATCGTGGGTCTGGATGGCTCAGTAGAAGAAGTGACCAGCGGGATTCCAAGGGCACTCTATTACCTTTATGCAGCCCTCCAACCGGCCTCCTAGACTGACCGTAATTGGGTATGATATTGCATAACTATTGAGACAGCGATTAGAAAGAAGGCATATTATTGTTGGGGTAGTACAGCACCTTAAGAACAGCCCATAATGGCGGGCAATCATTCCTCTTGACAGAAACGGACAGTTTGTTGTTTCTGAGTAACCTGAGATGAAAGGGCCAGACGGCCAGGCGGCATAGGCCTTGACAACGGCCGGCCCTTGCTCTAACATAGGTCTTGACCCAAAGGGAAGGCGAGAAGAACCGGTTTCTCCGGCTCCTCTCGCTTTTCTGTTAGGGATGGCCCATTCGTCAGCGTTCGTTGGGCCGGCCAACACCTACTCCTTTCATACCGCCAGGGCCAGGATACCCTCCCTCAATGCCGCTACTAATTCCCGCTGGCCTTCTGCCAACCCGCCCTTGTCCAGGGCGTCTACCAGCGTCAGCAAGTGGCCGCTGCCATTCAACTGGCCAAGATGGGCTGGGCCATCCC